>SFGO01000061.1 GCA_004556545.1 Clostridiales bacterium | reverse complement strand
TGCTGTTGCCTTGTGAGCAGTTTCAGGAGAGCAGGCTGCTGATTATTACCTAACCGCTCTCTTTTCTTTCTTCAGCTCATTGTGCGGTGTTGCCTTAGATTTAGGTTCAAATTCAGATTCAGATTCTGATCCGCTGCAAGGCGATGGCTGCGCCCCTTCAAAGCCGCAGCCATCGCCTTTGAAATGCTTACGAACGCTGTTGGGAGGGTTTTCCATGTCCAGAAAACTGCGTAAAAAGGAAATTTGGATTTACGCAGGGATGACGGCTCCGGCCATTTTGCTCTATCTTTTTACCGTGGTAGGCCCCTTCTTGACGGGAACGATACCGTCCTCCTTCCGCAACTGGAATATCATCAAGGGCGTCAACCAATGGAACGGCATAGCCAACTATGTGCGCATGTTCACCAAGGATCAGGTTTTTCTGAATTCCATCGGCTTTACGATCAAGCTGGGCTTGGGGAGCCTGATTTTCGTCAACAGCTTCGCGCTGGCCGCGGCGCTGATGCTGGAGGGACGGAACGTCCGCGCCCGCAGCGTTGCCCGTTCGCTGTTCTTCCTGCCGAATGTCATCAGCGGCATCATCATTGCCTATACGTGGATTTTTGTCTACGGAAATCTGCTGCCCAGCATTGGAAACCTGCTGCACTGGTCAGGATTGACGAATTTGAGCTGGTTTGGCACCCCCCGCATGGCCATGCTGGCCATTCTGATTGTGGACGTATGGAAAAGTCTGGGCTTTCAGATGATTATTTACATCAACGGCCTGCAAAACATTCCCGGAGACGTGCTGGAAGCCGCTTCGATTGACGGCTGCACCGGACTGAACGCTGTCCGGCGGATCAAGCTGCCGCTGCTGATGCCTTCCATTACGGTCTGCCTGCTTCTGACCATCATCGGCGCGTTCAAGTCCTTTGACCTGTCTTTTGCGCTGACCAACGGCGGGCCCATGCAGAGCACGCAGACCATCGCCTACAATATCTATACCGAAGCCTTTACCAACAACCGCATGGGCTATGCCTGCGCCAAATCGATGGTGATGATGGGCATGATCGCTGTCGTTTCCCTAATCCAGCTGAAGCTGACCCGCAGCCGGGAGGTGCAGATGTAATGCAGAAAAAATCAAGCTTTCGCCGTCACGCGCTTGGAAAACGGCTCGCAGGGATTGTTCCGCTGCTGCTGGGCGTGATCTACATTTTTCCCGTGCTGATGCTGGTATCCAATACCTTCAAGCCTCTCAGCGACATCGTGAAAAACTTTCTCGCGCCGCCGAAGAGCCTGTATCTGGATAACATCCGTGAGGCTGCGTCCATCCTGCAATACTGGCTGGCTTTCCGTAATTCCGCCATCATTACCGTTTCGGTGGTAGCCGCCTCGACCTTGTTTTCCTTCATGTGCGCCTATGGTACCTCCCACTTATGGAAGCGTTTTTCCAGAGGCGTATACCTGCTGTTCGTGTTCGGCCAGATGGTGCCTTTCTACGCCATCATGGTGCCGGTTTATATCATGGCTTCCAGACTGAACCTGACCGATACCTTCTATGGAGTCATTATGTTTGGCACAGGAGGCAATGTGGCCTTCGGGATGGTCATGTATACAGGCTTCCTCAAAAGCGTTTCCAGAGAATTGGAGGAGGCGGCGGAAATCGACGGCAGCGGAATTTTCAGTACCATGTTCCGGATTGCTTTCCCGCTGGTAGCGCCTACGACCGCTACCGTAGCCGTGCTGTTCTTTCTGTGGACATGGAATGATTTTCTCTTTCCCAGCCTGATGCTGTCCAGCGCTTCCCGCAGAACCCTGATGATCAATATTGCCTACTTTAAGACCACGACCTCCACCCGCTGGAATCTGATGATTGCGGGATTGATGCTGTGCATGCTTCCTGTAGCCGTTGTTTATCTGGCGGCGCAGAAGTATGTAGTCGGCGGAATTACCGCCGGGAGCATCAAATAATCTCAAAGCCCCCAAGCCCCAAAGCCCTACAAGCCCAAACAAAGAAAGGACGTTTCTTTTCTTATGCACAAACAGGCCGAACTGATCCTGAACTGGAAAAAATCCAAAGGAACCATAAGCCCCATGCTGTACGGTCACTTTGCCGAACATATCGGCGGCGTATTCTACGACGGCATCTGGGTAGGGGAAGACAGCCCCGTCGAAAACATTCATGGTTTTCGCAAGGCTTTTATTGAAAGCTTTCGGAAGCTTCATCCTCCGGTGCTGCGCTGGCCCGGCGGCTGCTTCGCCGAAACCTACGACTGGCGGGACGGCATCGGGCCTCGGGAAAAACGGCCAAGACGTGCCGGATGGTGGTACTATGAGGATCGACGGGTGGAAACCAATCAGGTAGGAACCCATGAATTCATGGAGCTATGCCGTCTGGTCGGGGCAAAACCCTATATTGCCGCCAACATGACTACGACGACGCCTCTCAGCATCCGCAACTGGATGGAATACTGCAATCTGCCTGCCGGAGAAACCACCCTTTCCGATGAGCGCGCCGCCAACGGCTCGCCGGAACCATTCGGGGTGGAATATTGGGGAATCGGCAATGAAAACTGGGGCGGCGGCGGACATATGACGCCGGAAAAATGCGTTCAGGAATATCTGCGCTATTCCACGGTATGCAGAAGTCTGGGATTGCCGGAACAAAAGTACATCCTGTGCGGGGCAAACGGACACGACTATGCATGGACCCGCCGGGTGATGCAGGAATGCCGTGCACAGCTGGGCACGGAGGCTCCGGCATGGGGGCTTGGAACGCATTACTATTGCCAAACGGCCGGAACGCCTCAGAACTTTACCGGTGAGCAATGGTATCAGCAGCTTTTCCAGGCGGATCGCATGCGTGAAATCATCCAAAACCACCGTGCCGCCATGGAGGAATTTGACCCTGACTGTCGGATGGGACTGGTAATCGACGAATGGGGCTGCTGGCATCAGGAAGGCACCGGCCCCAGCAAGGGCCGCAACCTTTTTGAACAGCAGAGCACCATGCGGGACGCGATGGTCGCCGCGCTGACGCTGAATCTCTTCAACAATTCCTGCGATGTGGTCTGGATGGCCAATGTGGCCCAGCTCTGCAACAATCTTCACTCCCTGTATCTGGCCGGTGGAGAGCATCTGGCAGAAACGCCGAACTATCACGTTTTTCATATGTTCCAAACTCATATGGGCGCCCGGCAGATTCATGCGGAAGTCAACTGTGAAACCCTTCAGGAGGACGGTTTCCGGCCTCTGGAAACCCTCAGCGCGTCCGTTTCGGAAACAGCGGAACGCATTACCCTGACGCTGGCCAATCTGGACCGGGAAAACCCGCAGTGTGTCCGCCTGCTGGATGCAGACGGACAATGCACCGGTTCGGGCACCATGACCATTTTGCAGCATGAAGACCTTCATGCCTGCAATAGCTTCGAAGCGCCGCGCACCGTCGTTCCCGTCCAGCGGCCGATAACGCTGGCAAAAGGCGGCAGCGTGGAGGTTCCGCCTGCGGGAATCGTCTCTATCGTACTGAAAAAGTCTTAAGCGATGCCGCACAAATGAGGCGGTACGATCAGGAGATTGTGCTGTATTGTAAAAAACAGGCTGTTCTCTTTCCTTGGCAAATCATGCCTGAAAGAGGACGGCCTGTTGAACGATCTGTCCATCCTATATCCCATTCTTTTCCTTCACGCCATCCCCAAACTTATCCAGCGCCAGCGCTGCCGCGAACCCGGCCAGCGCGCAGGCCGCGCAGGCGACTCCCTGAGAAACGCTGTCATAGTGCAGGGGAACGATCATCAGCGTGGAGGCGCACACCACGCCGAGAATCACATGATAGACCAGCGCATAGCGGGTCTCCAGCAGGCGGTTGACAAAACGGGCGGTCAAAAGCGCCGTCAGCAGAATGCCGCCAAGCAGCGGCAGAATGCATCCCCACTGAATTTGGGCAAGCGGCGGGAAGGCATCTCCCTTACCCAGCCAGAAGGCGACCGCGTTCTTCAGCCATGTGGCGATGGAGCCGATGCCCGCCGTCATGGGCTCGTACAATCCCATGAAAATCAGAATGGACGAGGACGAAAGCCCCGGCAGGACCAGACTCAGCCCCCAGACCGCGCCGCAGAAAAAGTACCAGCCGCTGTTGGGCTGAATGGCTTCGGCGGAAGAAAATCTGAACAGGCTGAGTAAACCCAGCAGAATCACGAAGCTCAGCCCGAAGGCCCAGCCGCAGCGGGCGTTTCGGCCCTTCAGCCCTGCTTCCCGCCAAAGGGAAGGGATCGTGCCCAGAATCAGCCCGAAAAACAGGCAAGTCACCACCGTCGAATCCGCCCCGAAGGCCAGCTCCACCACTTTGGACAATCCCACAAACCCGATGGCGCAGCCGATCAGCACGGGAATAAACAGCCGATAGTACTGCCGGAACGCCTTTCCCGGATGGGACAAAAGCGCCATCATCGGCTGATAGATTCCGAACAGCACGCACATCACGCCGCCGCTGACCCCGGGCAGAATCGCGCCCACGCCGATCAGCGCGCCGTGGAGCACGTGCATCAGCCACTGGCCGATCGACATTTTCGTATTTTTTTGGGAACTGGTCATGGGGTTTCCTCCTTTTTGCTGCTTTCCGAAGAAAATGCCCGTTTATCATAGCACGCCCGTTTCAGTTTGCCCAGAAGGGGGACAAAAAACGGACGGATTCTTAACGTTATTCAAAAGAAGATCAGAATAGGAGGAGTTTGGGTTTATGAAATGCTTACGGGAGAGATGGTCAATCGGGGCATTGAATTTTGCCCCGAGAAAATGGAGAGCTGCCATCCATATTGGGCAGTGAAGCCAAAAAAAGGCCGAAGAGCTGCATATGACAAAAAGCCAAAAAACGAGTGCTCTTAACAGCCTTTCAAACGCTGTAAGAGCACTCGCCATGGTGCCGAAGGCGGGACTTGAACCCGCACGGTATCGCTACCAACGGATTTTGAGTCCGTCACGTCTGCCATTCCATCACTTCGGCATGAACAAAAAATATTATAGCATATTTTTTCAAAAGTGCAAGCTTTAGGGAAAGAAATGCCTGCAGGCAACTTTCCAGACATTTCTTTCTCTATGTTCAGGTACAATACATAGGAAAAAAAGGGGCAGCAAAATAGAACTCGGCTGGAGGATATTCCGATGGTGGGATTGCGCAGCATGATTTGCAACGCAAACGACTTCTCGAATGATGAAAAGGCGGGATTTCCAACTCTCAGCCGACGCTGGGCAGTCTCTCCCCGTATGGGGGATATTCCAGCGCGGCCCGGTGATTTTTGCAACGTAAAAGGCCAACGTGAAATCCAATTCACGCTGGCCTTTGTTGCGAGCCATGAGGCCCGCCGTCGAATGGCGGTCTATGCTATGCAACCCGCAGGGAACCACACCAGTCCGGCGAGCCGTGGCACCTGTCGTGCCACGGCGGTAAAACCCCGGCCAACTGGCATGTCCCACGAGCAGCCCCGCGCCCTGTGGCGCGGTATTGGGTGCAGGGCATCGCCTGCCAGACCCGCGAGCCGCGAGGCCCGTTGCCGAGCGGCGGTAAAACCCCGGCCAACTGGCATGTCCCACGAGCACCCTGCGCGGCTACGCCGCGCAGAGATGGGTGCAGGGCTTTAGTCCTGCTGCGGCTCGCCGATGGCAATTTTTTTGCCTTCGGGCTTGGGCTCTTCGTGGAGCTTCGGCAGATTGATGGTCAGAACGCCCTTGTCGTAGTCGGCCTTGATGCCGTTTTCATCAATGCCTTCCAGGTTGAAGCTGCGTTCCACGTGACCGCAGCGGCGCTCGCTGTAGACGTAGTTCTTCTTTTCTTCCTTCTTTTCGTTGTTCACGTCGGCACTGATGGTGAGGACGCCGTCCTTCACTTCCAGATTGATGTCCTTCTTGTCAATGCCGGGCAGGTCGGCTTCCAGCACGTATTCGTTCTCTTCCTCGTGAACGTCCACGTTCATGGTGGGCAGGTTGGACGAATCATTGAAGAACTCCCGCATCATGGGGTCGTTGAACAGAGAAGGCATCATAGGGCTCAAATGGGCGCGGCGGTAAGGGATCATCTTATACATAAGTCATCCTCCTAACAAATCGGGTGAAAATCGTTAAAAATTTCTGTTCCCGGGGGATCGGGTCTCTCTCCTGTTCCCCCTTGGAACAATGATAGTATAACACAAGGTCAAAGAAAGTCAAAGAATTCGAAATTTTGATGAAAGTCAAAGAAGGTCAATAATCAAGATAAGACCATCCAATATATCGCCTTTTTCTCACTGATTTTGATTATTTTGCGTTTTTTCGTCGCTTTTTGCGTTTTTCAGAAAAAAGTTTTCTGTTGTGCACAAAAGCGTTCCGGGAAAAGCCGCTTTTCTCCCGGAACGCTTCTTCCAGCCGCTTGGCTCAGGCGCTCATCTCGCCCCCGCCGGTCTGCACCATGAGCAGGATTTCCAGCTCTTCACCTGTGTTTCCATCCAGATAGACCCGAAATTCCTGATCGTCCCGATAGCCGGTCAGCTCGTAGCAGAGCCGTTCCTCGTTCCGGTAGGGGATCACGCACAGGCGCACGTTTTTCACCTTCAGCCGGTCGCCCGCCCGCTGCCGGGCCTGCGTTTCCGTCAGAGCAGGGGAAAGCCCGGTGCGGACGGTGTGGTTCATCAGGTAGTTGTTGGCCTCCATGCCTACAATCTCGCCCGTGTCCATCCGCACCTGCACCTTGACCAGATCGGGATAAAGCAGCACGCCGTCCTGCAGGGCGACAAAATTGATGACGGCCAGCCCGTCGTAGAGCTGATAGTGATTCTGCTCCATCTCGCCGTATCCGTGGGCGGTCAGAAAGGCTTCTCCCCGGCGGATGCATTCTTCCGCCGTCAGGCTTTGGGCAAAGGAAGCGTGCTCCGGCACCATCCATAACAGATGCCCGCCCTTTTTCGTGACCTCGCAGGTCAGCACCGTATAGTCGTTCAGGGTCAGTACCACGCCGTAGCTGGCCAGCGTTCCGCCGGTTTCCGCCCCGGAAACGGCGCTTTTCACCCGCTGAGCGCCCACGTAATTTTTCGCCAGCTCGATAGCTTTCGCCCCGTCGATGACCTCCGTGCCCAGCGCCTTGGGCTCGCCGAAGCGGCGCGCGTCGGAAAACGCGCCGTCGTAGATCATGGTGGGATACTCCATGCCGTTGTCCGGCTCGGCCACGCCCTCCAGCGGACGCTCTTCCTTCGAAGCCTCCTCATAGAATACGCTGCCGGAAACGGCCATGCGCAGGCTCTCCTGCACCATTGCGTTCTGGGCCAGCGCGATCTGACTCGTTAATTGGGAACACTGGCCCCGAAGCGTTTCCAGCAGGGTCAGCTGCTCCTCCGTCAGGG
This sequence comes from Clostridiales bacterium, assembly GCA_004556545.1. GTDB lineage: Bacteria > Bacillota > Clostridia > Christensenellales > Aristaeellaceae > Limiplasma. The sequence goes on along the minus strand of SFGO01000061.1, from coordinate 17,886 downwards.
CTTCTCCCTGCGCCATCTGGATACAAAGCTGAGCGGCGTATTCCGCCAGCTGATTGCAGAATTTCAGCGTATCGCTCATGGCCTGATGGGACAGGGGCAGGGCGGACAGGCCCGCCAGCACGCTTTCCGCCTGACGGCTCACGCCGGAAAACAGCTCGGCCAGCGTGCCGGGCTCCGAAGCGACTCCGGCCTTGGTCAGCTTGAGATCGATGGCCTGCAAGTGCTCCTGCGCCTCGTACAGGCGCTGCTGATAGCCCTCTTCTACCACCTCCCGGGCCTGATCCCGTTCGGCGCGGTATTGGACGGCCACAAAGATCAGCACGGCGGCGCAGACAGCTGCCAGCGCCGCCCACAGGCCGTATTTGCGAATGTTTGTCTGTTTCATGATTTTCTTCCTTCTATATTCTATATTCCTATATTCATTGGATGAAGTGAATGTACGAAGTTAAGACAATGCCGCACAAATGAGGTGGCGCGATAACGAGTGCATTTTACTCGAAGGTTTACTGGAGGTAAATCGAGAGTTTTGCAAGCAGCGGATGGCGGAAAATGCATCGCTAGCGCCGCTGCCGAATTGTGCGGTATTGCCTTAAATGGCGAAATTGTGCTTGCCGATGGAAAGCTGCACCGTGCGGGTCCAGATCCAGCCGTTGGTGGCGGTGGACGGATTGTAGTAATACAGACACCCGCCGGTGGGATCCCAGCCGTTAAGCGCGTCCTTGGCCGCCCGAATGCTGTCGGAATCGGGAGTCAGGTTGATCTGCCCATCGTACACCGCGTCGAAAGCCCCGGCCTGATACACTACCCCGGCGATGGTATTGGGAAAGGACGGACTTTTGACCCGATTCAGCACCACCGCCGCCACGGCGACCTTCCCCACATACGGCTCTCCCCGGGCCTCGCCGTGCACCAGCCGGGCCAGCAGGTAGCTGTCGCTTTCCTGATAGGCCGAAGCGGAGACGGCCGAGCCCAGCGAGATCCCCAGCGCCGCCGCCGTGGACGCGCCCACCACGCCGTCCACGTTCAGGCCGTTTTTCCGCTGAAACCACACCACCGCGTCATAGGTGGCCTTGCCGAAAATGCCGTCGGCGCTGCCGGTCATATACCCGTACTGAATCAGCTTCTGCTGCACCTTCCGCACGTCCTCGCCCTTGCTTCCCCAAGCTACCTGCGCATCCGCGTGGGCAAACGCCAGCATCAGGGCAAAGGTCAGAAGCGCCGCCGCCAGCTGCAGGCAGAATTCCCGGCCATCGAAGGGCCTTTCCGGCGCGCCGGTAATCAGGGTGCGAAGGTGGCTGCGTATTTTCTGAACAAGGGACTGGAAGCCCGTTTTTAGCTGCTGAGAAGGAATTTTTTTCATTTCGGACAGTTTCATTTTCATCGCCTCCGGCCGGTCGGTTTTCCCGCGTCAGGGCGGGCCGCCTTTACAGGGGGAAGTATGTAACAAAACAGGGTGAAATATACATTTTTCCTTGACGTTGCCCGCCGGATTCCTTACAATAAAGGATAAGACAGAAGGTTTCTGATTGAATGGACTGCCGCCCCCCGGACGGGGCTTTCAAAAGCTGCGGACATGCCTGCGGAGCGCTTCTGCCGGGCGGGCGGCTCTGATCGGTCCCGGCCCTGATGGAGGGAGGCTTTTTCATGTCCTTTTCATCGGATTGCAAAAAGGAGCTTTGCCTCCTGAACCCCGAAAAACCCTGCTGCCGCATGAGCGAGCTTTCGGCGCTGTATATGACGCTGGGCAGCCTGAACCTGCTGGGCCGGGGCAAGCTGAGCGTTCAATTCACCGGCGAAAGCATGGCGGTCGCCCGCCGGGTCTATACCCTTCTTCAAAAGGGGCTGAACCTTTCGCCTCAGATCCACTACGTATCCACGGCACACTTCGGCGGCACCCGGAAATGTGTGCTGACGCTGGGGCCGACCCAGACGCCGGATTTTCTGTCCGCGCTGGGCATGATGACCGTCGGTGAGGGCGGCGAGACCACCCTGCGCTCCACCTCTCCCCGGGTGAACCTGAACCGTTCCTGCTGCGTGCGGGCGTTTCTGCGGGGCGCCATGCTGGGCGGCGGCACCATGACCAACCCGGAACAGGGCTATCATCTGGAGCTGGGCTACCGGGACGAGACCTTCCGGGACTGCACGGCCAAGTGCCTGCAGCGGGTGGGCCTGCCCATTCACCAATCCTCCCGAAAGGGAAAGGATTTTCTGTATCTGAAACAGTCCGACCAGATCGTCACCTTTCTGACCGCCGTGGGCGCGCATCAGGCGGTGATGGAGATGGAAAACCTGCGCGTGCAGCGGCAGGTGCTCGGCTCGGTGAACCGGGCCATGAACTGCGACAGCGCCAATCTGCAAAAGCAGATGAACGCCAGCGGCGAACAGCTTCGGGCCATCGAACGGCTGGCGAAACGGGACGGGCTGAAGGGCCTGCCCAAAGCGCTGCAGGAGATCGCCATTGCCCGCCTCAACGCCCCGGATCTGACGCTGGAGCAGCTGGGGCAGACGCTGGATCCGCCCCTTGGCAAAAGCGGCGTCAACCACCGCATGCGCCGCCTGATGGAATACGCTGCCGAATTGCCGGAAACCCCGGAAACATCAAAAGAAACCCAAAATAACACGCCGCCTGACGGAAACAAGCGGCCGGAAACGAGGAAATCCCCATGAGAAAAGAAATGCTGAACCTGAAAATCATGCGCCCCATCAACCGGGAAATCGCCGCGCAGGTCGCTACGCTGGCTTCCCGATACGATTGCACTTTCGTAATGGAGTTTGCCAACTCCATCGTCAATATGAAAAGCATGCTGGGTTTGCTCAGCCAGATGCTCCCCATGAACGACACCGTCGCCCTTCGAACCGAAGGCGACGGCGAAAACGAAGCCATGGACGCCATGCTGAAGCTGGTGAAGAAATTTGAAAAATAAGAAGCGGGCATAAGACGGCTTTAAGAGAAAAAACGGCTTTTCCCGGCGGAAAAACCCGCCCGGAAAGGACGGCTTCAGTCTGTCGAAAAAACCCAAGTTGGCCGCTATTGCCCGCAAACAGCGCTTTGCGGCCCGCCACATGGCGTGGCGGGCTTCGGACTGCGGTAGCCCTTCGGGCTGTCCTCGTCCTCGGTGCTTGCGGGGAAAGTGCTGCGGCACAAGGGTTAGGGGCTCTGCCCCTATAACCCCGGCAGGAGGCAGTGCCTCCTGCACCTCCACTTTTTTGACACTCTGAAACCGCCCGGAAAAGACGGCTTCCCGCTGCCTTTTTTTCGGGAGCGCCTGTTGAAAACAGTTCGGAAAAAATATGGAAGCGATTCCCAAACCCTTTGCCGCAAAAAGAAAAAGGTTTTCCATACTCGCTTTTCCACAGCCTGTGGAAACGTGGAAAACCGACGGGAATCCGCAAAAGCTGACAGGGTTTTTGCCGATTATTTCCCCCAAAAAGGCAGGAAAAAACCCCGTTCAGAGAGAATTTTGGAAAGAAGAGCTTTTCAGGACGCTGACATGACCTGCCAAAAGCCCTTCCCAACCTGCCGAAGCGGGGCGAGCCGTGGAAAACGTGGGGAAATCCTCCTTCTTTTCCACGGGGATTCCATGGGGATTTTCCCTTTGCGGAAAAGGGATTGACCCGCTTTTCCACGGTTTCCACAGCCCCTACTACTACTACTGAAATTTATTACTACTACATCGGATTGGATCGGAGGTTCCGAAATGAAGTTTGAATGTTCCGCCCAAGATTTGTTCTACGGCCTGCAAAACGCCACCCGGGCTCTGAGCTCCCGCCCTGCCATGCAGATTCTGGAAGGCGTGCTGCTCTCCTGCGATGAGGACGGCGTACTGCTGCAATGCTCCGACGGCTCCCTGAGCATCAAGACCCAGGTAGCCGCCACCGTGGCCGAGCCCGGTCAGGTCATTCTGCCCGGCCGTCTTCTAACGGAGATCGTCCGCAAGCTGCCCGAGGGCACCGTTACCTTTACCATGAACGAAAAAATGGCCGTGACCATCCGCTGCGGCCAGAGCCGCTCCACCATCACCGGCGTAGCGACCGACGAATTCCCCCAGATGAAGGATCTGTCCGGCACCTTCGCCCTTCACTTCCCCCAGGGCAAGCTGAAGGACATGATCTCCAAAGTGACCTTTGCCATCGCCGTGCAGGAAAGCCGTCAGGCTCTGACCGGCTGTCTGATGGAGGTCAGCCGCACCGAGCTGCATCTGGTGGGTCTGGACGGCTTCCGTCTGGCCCTGCAGCGCTACCACGGCGACTTCGTGCTGCCGGACGATAAGGAAGAGATCAAGGCGATCATCCCAGGCCGGGTCATGACCGAGCTGACCCATATCATGGAAGACACCGACGAAATGGCCACCTTCCATCTGGACAATACCCATATGATGGCCGTCATTGGCAACACCACCGTCGTAACCAGCCTGCTGGCCGGCGAATACATCAACTACAAGCAGATTCTGCCCACCTCCTGGCAGACCCGCGTGACCGTCAAGCGCAAGGAGCTGCAGGACGCTATCGAGCGCGCCAGCCTGATGGCCAAAGAGGGAAAGAACAATCTGATCCGCATGAAAGCCTCTCAGGGCTCCCTGACCATCACCTCCAACAGCGAAATGGGCGACGTTCGGGAAGAAATGGAAGCCCATCTGGAGGGCGTGGATATCGAGATCGCCTTCAACAGCCGCTACATCAGCGACGTGATCCGCAACGTGGACGAAGAATGCTGCACCCTGAGCATGAATACGCCCGTCAGCCCGTGCGTGATCTGCCCCATGGACGGGGACGGCTACCTCTATTTGGTGCTGCCGGTTCGCGTGTACAACTGAGGCGTGGCCAATGGATGATTTGAAGTACACCACCGCCAGCAACATCATCAACCTTCGCCAGAAGGCGGGCATGACGCAGTCTGAACTGGCGGGGCTGATCAACTATTCCGACAAATCCGTCTCCAAATGGGAGCGGGCCGAAGCGGTGCCGGACGCTTATGTGCTCAAAAAAATGAGCGAGATCTTCGGCGTGACCGTGGACTACCTGCTCAATCCCCATGACGGCTGGGATCAGGACCCCCGAAAGAAAAAGCCTGCCTACAGCAATCAGATCATTATGCTTCTATCCGTGACAGGCGTCTGGATGCTGGCGCTGATTCTGTTTATCTCGCTGTGGATGCTGGGAAATCTGGTATGGATCATTTTTATCTATGCCATTCTTTTCTCCATGCTGGTGCTGCTGGTGCTCAACTCCGTTCTGGAGCAGGGGAGGCACAACTATCTGATCATCGGCGCGCTGATTCTTTCCATCGTAGCGTCGCTGTACTTCTCTTTCCTGTATTTCGGAAAGCAGAACTACTGGCAGCTGTACCTGCTGCTGGCCCCGGCCTGGCTGGTGGTTTTTCTGACCTCCCGCCTGCGGAAGCGGCCTGAAAAAGAACAGAAATCATAAAAACATACGAAAAGCGCCCTGCGGAAGCTGCTCCGCAGGGCGCCGCTGTTGGATTCGACCGGTTGACACGCCCGCTATTCGTGATATAATAACGGCAGGAAGGGATGACGCAGTGGTTGGCTTCTCCCCTCTTGATGAGATGAGACCCGCCATCACAGTTAGCGCTGGATGACGGGTCGGCTTTTTTTATTTCTTCTCGCTATGCAAAAGAGCAACGACGAGGGAAATGATCATGAGAACGATCGAAAGCATTTCGAAATCACTCATGTTCTCACCCCCTTTTCATTGGTACAAAAAGAGGGCATCAGCCAAGCGTCATCCTGTTCCTTCCTGCCGGAAGCATGGATGCTTCAAGGGCATTGCAGCATAGCCCATGGCGAGCGTCAATCGCGATGGGCCGTCCATTGGCCAAAGTATTTATTGTATCCAAAAGGGAATTGTGTTATGCTCTTTGGGATGAGCATTCCAAGGAGGAAACAACGGATGGAGAATCCCAGTGTGATTTTCGGCGAAAACTGCTTTGACGATTCGGTAATGCAAAGCCGCCTGCCCAAAGAGATCTATCAGGCGCTGCGGCGGACGATTGAGGAAGGCCGTTCGCTGGATCCCAATCTGGCGGGCGTGATCGCCAACGCCATGAAGGACTGGGCGCTGGAAAAAGGCGCGACCCACTACACCCACTGGTTCCAGCCCATGACCGGCGTGACCGCTGAAAAGCACGATTCCTTTATTGGAACGCCGAAAAACGGCAAGGTGCTGTGCGAATTCAGCGGCAAGGAGCTGGTCTGCGGCGAAACGGACGCCAGCTCGTTCCCTTCGGGCGGTCTGCGGGCCACCTTCGAGGCCCGGGGCTATACCACGTGGGATCCCACCAGCTACGCCTTCGTCAAGGATGAGACCCTGTACATCCCGACGGCCTACTGCTCCTACGGCGGACAGGCGCTGGACAAGAAAACGCCGCTGCTGCGCTCCATGCAGGCTTTGAATAAGCAGGCTCTGCGCATTCTGCGCCTGTTCGGCAATCAGACCGCCGTGCGGGTGTATCCCACCGTGGGCACGGAGCAGGAATATTTTCTGATCGATAAAGCCCTTTATCTCAAGCGGCCCGATCTGATTGTGACCGGGCGCACCCTGTACGGGGCCAAGCCGCCCAAGGGACAGGAATTGGACGATCATTTCTTCGGGGCGATCAAGCCCCGGGTCCACGCCTTCATGCGGGAGCTGGACGAGGAGCTGTGGAAGCTGGGCGTGCTGGTCAAGACCGAGCATAACGAGGTCGCCCCCTCCCAGCACGAGCTGGCGCCGATTTTCAGCACGGTGAATATCGCCGCCGACCATAACCAGCTCACCATGGAGATCATGAAAAAAGTGGCCGACCGCCACGGCATGGTGTGCCTTCTGCACGAAAAGCCCTTCGGCGGGGTCAACGGCAGCGGCAAGCACAATAACTATTCCCTTTCCACCGATACGGGCGTGAATCTGCTGGAGCCCGGCGATACTCCCAGCGAGAACGCGCAGTTTTTGCTGTTCCTGTCCGCCATTCTGGCGGCTGTGGACGATTATCAGGATCTTCTTCGGGTCACGGTGGCCTACGCGGGCAACGATCACCGTCTGGGCGCCAACGAGGCCCCGCCGGCCATTATTTCCGTCTTTCTGGGCGATGAACTCAACGAGATCATTGAATCCATCGTCAACGCCTCCAAATATGAGAGCCATCAGCGGGATCAGATGCGGCTGGGCGTACACATCCTGCCCAAGTTCCCCAAGGATTCCACCGACCGCAACCGCACCTCGCCCTTCGCTTTTACGGGCAACAAGTTTGAGTTCCGTTCGCTGGGCAGCAGCCAGAGCGTGTCCGGCCCCAATGTGGTGCTGAACACCATCATCGCCGATACCCTGATGCATATGGCCGACGAGCTGGAAAAGGCGGAGAACTTCACATCCGCCGTGGACGAGCTGATCCGCCGCACCCTGCGGGAGCACATGCGCATCATCTTCAACGGCAACGGCTACGATGCCTCCTGGGTAGAGGAAGCCGCCCGCCGGGGCCTTCTGAATCTTTCCAGCACGGTGGACGCGCTGCCCTATTACATCCATCAGAAAAATCTGGATGTGTTCGAGCGGCAGAAGGTATTCAGCGCGCAGGAGGTTCACAGCCGCTACGAAATCAAGCTGGAAAACTACGTCAAGGTCATCGATATCGAGGCCCTGAGCATGCTGGATATTGCCCGCCGGATGATCCTGCCCGCGGCCATTGCCTATTCCGGCGCGGTGGCGCAGGAAGCCGTGCAGAAAAAACAGCTCTGTCCCGCGCTGCCTCTGGAAACCGAGACCCGGCTCCTGACCGATATTCAGCGGCAGATGGACCGGCTGACGAAGGGCTGCGACAGCCTGCAAAGCGCATTGAACGAAATCGCGCCGGTTCAGGATACGCTGGAAAAGGCGCAGGCCACCCGGGATCGGATCGTGCCCGCCATGGCGGAGCTTCGCGCCGCCGGAGACCTGCTGGAAACCATGGTAGGCGCCGATTACTGGCCTATGCCCACCTATCAGCAAATGCTGCAGGGCTGAAAAAGAGAAGAAAAGAGAAAAGAAAGAAGAAATAAGAAACCGCCGCCACGGACGGAAAATGCGTCCATGGCGGCGGTTTTAGAGTGTCCAAAAGGAAAGTTCCGGTTTAGCAGGCGCTTGGTTTTCTTTCTTTGGCGCGTCTTTGCCTTAAAAGGGGCCGGTTTGCCGCCGCCCTGCTATGCCGGTTCATTCTTTGCCTTAGCTTCGTTATTTTCAGGGCACTGGGCAAGCAGCTGCTTTTCCAGTGCGGTTTGTCTGGCCAAAATGGCATTGACCTTATCATAGAGATCTTCGATCATAATTTCGGTTTTCAGATTGACTTTATAGTCGTTTTCCGCTCTGCGGCGGTCTTTTTCTTCCTGCCGGTTCTGACTCATCATGATCAGCGGCGCCTGAATGGCCGCGACGCAGGACAGCACCAGATTCAACAGAATGAAGGGATACGGGTCAAAAGCTCTGCTGGCCAGCACGGCGTTGACTACCATCCATAGCACTAAGCCGCCGGTGAACGAAAAGATGAAAGCCCAGCTTCCCGCAAAACGGGCGATAGCATCTGCGGCGCGCTGTCCCAGCGTATCCTTTCCTTTTTCTTCCGATGGATTGACGGAGACCCGGCTGTCCGCCAAAAGCGCCAGCACTTCCTCGTCCGTCATATCCCGGCGGATGTCCTTCAACACTTCTTTCAGCAGCTTCCGATTCTCTTTCATAGGCCAAACCCTCCTTCTGTACAGGCGTTGGTTTTATCATAGCAGAATGTTCCGGCCTTTTCAAGCAGACCCAAAAGGCGGCAATGCTAGGGCAGCATTTTCTTTCCCATCATCCAAAAAGTCCAATGGGAAGGGAAGATGCGGCATTTGATGCGTCCATGCCGGATTCGGAAACAGGCAAAAGCCCCTTCGGCTCCCGCTCATAATCAGAAAACGGTTTGCCGAAGAGGCTGTTGGCGTTTGAATGTTCCTCGTGAGAGCTTTCCCAGCCCCCGAGCGGTTATTCCTCCAGATTCTCGTCCGGTTGATGAAAAACCAGAATGCCTTTGGCGGAACCGGTGATGGCAAATGTTACCAATTCCCAACCGTCCCGTTCCATTTCATTCGCCGTATCTTCTACCTCAGCAGCCATGATCTTTGCCTTTGGCGCGTAATCGACCACAACGGTTTTGTAAGCCATGTCCATGCCTCTTTTCTTAGCTGTGTTTTCAGTGCCCATCTTTTCTTTACCAGAGAAACCGAAAGAGAGCTATCGTACTAAGGCAAAATGTTTGTAAAAGATAAGGCAATGCCGCACCCTGAAAAGTGCGCAGCACCGAGGACAGCCCGAAGTCCGAGTAGTGTCTGAATCTGAAATAGAGAAACAAAATGGAGAGACTCAAGGCAAAATGACCGTTTTGCCGTTGCGGGGGCCGGGCAGGAAGGCCGTGCCGATGTCGCTCAGGGCTACCCGGTCGCTGATGAGGTCGTGCAGGTTCAGTCGCCCGGAGGCGATGATCGCCGCGGCCCGGCCCTGGGTGTCCGGGTTGACGTAGGAGGTTTTGATGGTCAGCTCCTTCTTGAAGGCCTGGAAGGGATAATAGGGGATGGCGCAGTCCGGGTCGGTCAGGCCGAAGATCATGGCCGTGGCGGCCTTGCCCGCGTATTCGATGGCGTACTGCACCGTCTCGGGACGGCCCACGCACTCGATGGTCACGCGGATGTCGTCAAAGCCGCTGCGATTTAGCTCCGCCTTCACATCGTCCTTCAGGGGATTCAGCACCAGATCGGCCCCCAGCTTCCGCGCCAGCTCAAAGCGCTTTTCGTTGGGCTCCAGCACCACAGTCCGCACCGCGCCGCTGAGCCGCGCCAGCTGCAGCATCATCATGCCGATGGTGCCGCCGCCGATAATCATCACCGTGTCGCCGGGCTGGATGCCGCACAGGTCGATGCCGTGCAGGGCGCAGGCCACCGGCTCGCACAGGGCCGCTTCCTCAAAAGGCACGCCCTCCGGCACCTTGAACACCTGCCGCTCCAGCACGGCGCAGTATTCGGCAAAGCCGCCGTCGTAGTTCACGCCGGTGGCGGCCATGGAATCGCAGAAATGGGGATTGCCCCGGCGGCACTGGTCGCATGCGTCGCAGGAGATGTTGGGGTTCACGGTCACGTGGTCGCCCACTTTGACCCGGGTGACGGCGCTGCCCACCTGTGTGACCACGCCGCTGAATTCGTGCCCCAGAATCACCGGCGGATTGCATTCCGTCGCGCCCTGTGCGCCGCCGTAAATGTGTACGTCCGTGCCGCATACGCCGCAGGCTTTGACCTGAATCAGCACCGACTCCGGCCCCACCGCCGGCATGGAATAGTGCTCGTCCACCCGAATGTCGCCTTTTCCGTAGAATACCGCTGCTTTCATGAAATGATTTCCTCCTTTTCAGCGGGCAGGGGACATGCCCCTTCCCGTTTTATCCGTTATTCTTCGATTTTGGGCCGCCCGTGTTCCAGAATGCGGCGGGCCATTTCCTTGCTGATGCCTTCCACCTGACAAAGCTCGTCCTCCGTGGCGCTAAAGACGGCCTTCACGCTCTTGAAATGGCGGATCAGCTCCGTCTGGCGCTTGGGGCCGATGCCCTCGATGGAACTCAGCTCGCTCTGGATGCTGTTTTTGCCGCGAAGGGCCCGGTGGTGGGTGATGCCGAAGCGGTGAGCCTCGTCGCGGACGTACTGCACCAGATGCAGGGCGTTGGAGCGCCGGTCCAGCACGATGGGGTCGGGCTTTCCGGGCAGGTAGATTTCTTCAAATCGCTTGGCCAGGCCGAACATGGGCACGCTGGCTCCCGCTTCTTCCATGGCCCGGTGAGCGAACAAAAGCTGCTCCGGGCCGCCGTCGATGAGCACCACGTCCGGCAGGGTGGAGAAGCGCCCGCCCGGCCCGGGCAGGCCCTGCTCCTCCCGCTCGTGCTTTTCCTGCAGGCCGTGGGTGAAGCGCCGCCCGATGACTTCCGCCATGGAGGCAAAGTCGTTGGCTCCCTCCACGGTCTTGATACGGAAGTGACGGTATTCCTTTTTGGCGGGCATGCCTCCCTCGAACACCACCATGCTGGCCACGCTTAAAATGCCCTGCGTGTTGGAAATATCGTAGCCCTCGATGCGCCGGGGCAGATTGGGCAGGTGAAGAGCCTCCATCAGCTCCTTCATGGCCAGCGTGGTGCGCATGTATTTGACCTGCTCGCTTTGGTAGTGATGATCCAGCGCGTTCTGGGCGTTCTTCTGCGCCAGCTTGACCAGCTCCAGCTTGTCGCCCCGCTGGGGCACGGTCAGTGTGACCGCGCCGCCCTTGCGCAGCCGGAGCCACTCTTCCAGTTCGTTCACCGGCTCGGGAAGGGTCTGCACCAGCACGTTGCGGGGAATCAGATGCTCGTCGTCGTAATACTGGGTCAGGAATTGGCTCAGGATCTGGGCGGGCTCTTCGCCGCCGCAGCCCTCCATCAGAATGGAGCGCCCTTCTTCCATGCGTCCGCCCCGGATGTGGGTCAGCTGCACCATGGCGTCCTGCTCGTTCAGCGCCACGGCCAGCACATCCTGCTCCACATCTTTCGTCTGAATGGCGTGCTGGCGTTCCATCAATCCCTGAATATCATAGAGCTTGTCCCGCAGCTCGGCGGCGCGTTCGTACTCCATCCGCTGGCTGGCGGCGATCATTTCCTTTTGCAGCTCGAACACCAGCTCCCGGCTGTCGCCGTTGAGGAAGGCCACCACCCGCTTTAGGATGGCGGCATAGTCTTCTTCGGAGATCAGGCCCGCGCAGGGGGCCTTGCATTCGCCCACCTGATGGTGCATGCAGGGCCGCCTGGGCGATTTCAGGGGCAAGGTCAGGCTGCAGGTGCGCAGGGGGAAGAACCGCCGCACCTCGTCCATCACCTGCCGCACCGCCGTAGCCCCGATATAAGGCCCGAAGTACTTGGCGCCGTCATGGCTGTCCATCCGCCGGGCCAGCGTCAGCCGGGGATAATGCTCGTGAAAGTCGATGCGCAGATAGGGATAGTGCTTGTCGTCCTTCAAAAGAATATTGTAGAAGGGCTTGTGCTTCTTGATGAGGTTGCATTCCAGCGTCAGGGCTTCCAGATTGGTCTGGCACAGCATCAGGTCGAAATCATCCACCCGGCTGACCATGGCCGCTACCTTGGGGGTGTGGCTGCCGTGAAAATACTGCCGCACCCGGTTTTTCAGGTTGACGGCCTTGCCCACGTAGATGATCTCCCCGCCGCTTTTCATGATGTAGCAGCCCGGGCTTTCCGGCAGGAGCCGGATCTTTTCCTGCAAAATGTCATTCATGGGGAAGCTCTTCCTTCTTTCCGCGGGTATACCGCCGCCAGACAGGCCACGCAAACGCCAGCCCCATCACCAGATAGACGATCATCACCGCCGCCCGCTGCATCAGCGAGGCCGCTACGCCGCTCTGGAATAGGGCGCCCATCTGACTGGCCGCCACGCCCAGCACGGCTTCCTTCAGGCCGATGTTGCCCGGAACGATGCTCAGAACCGTGCTCAGCCAGCTCAGGCTGTTGTACAGAAGCACCTGATGAAACGGCGAGGGCATGCCCACCGCCCGGAAGCACTCCATATACAGAAGGATCTGGAAGACGTTGTTGACGATCAGGCACAGAAGCAGCTGACGCAGCATCTTCCGGCTGCGCAGAAGGGCGTTGAAGCCGGTGATCACGTCCCGGAGCAGCTTATGGTTCCGGACGAAGGCAGGCTGATGATCTTCCAGCCGAAGGGCCAGCCACAGAAACACGATGACGCCCGCGGCGCCCACGCCCAGCACCGCCCACAGAAGCAGGGGCCACTGGCCGTTCAGAAAACCCGCGCAAAGAAGCGCCGCCAGCATCTGCAAAAGGGCAAACATCACGCCGAACACCACGTTCCCGGCCGCCATGCTGACGCTTTTCACATACGCCAGCCCCTTGGCCCGCTTGTAATACGTGGCGGAAAAAATCAGGTCGGCCCGCATGGGCAGCACATAGGCGATGGCGTTGGCCACGAACACCACACCCATCCAGTCCACCAGATCCAGCGGAACGTCGTACACGCTTAAAATAATGCGGTGGTATACGCAGTTCATCACACAGCCGCACAGGGCAAATAAAATCAGCAGCGTGACCGTGTGCCCGTCCAGCGTGAGCAGGCCGCTCATTTCGTCCCAGTGGCGGTATACATACCAGCCCAGCAGACCTACCAGCACCACAAACAGCGCCATGGAGAGGAGCTTCTTCCAATTCTTAGGCAGCTTCATTGCTTCGCTTCTTTCTTCTTTCTCTTTCTCTTTTTTCTTCAAAACCTTGCCGCTGAACGCTGCTTTTGGAAAACGTGCTGCGGCGCAAGGCTCAGGGGCTCAGGAGGCTGCGCCTCCTGCACCTTCCCTTTTGGATTGCTTTTTATTTTCAGCATGCTTTCTCTTTTTCCTGCTCTTTTTCTCTGGCCCGTTTGGCCACGTCGTTGGTATCCGTCAGGTTGCGGTAGACCACGAACTTCTGGTACAGAAATTCCAGCACGAAATTGAGGAGCATGGTGAAGATCAGCACCAGATCCTCGTTCCAGCCCGCGTTGGTCAGGGCGCTGCCGCCCCAGGTAGAAAGGGGCGTGAACACCGCGTAGAACAGCGCCACCAGCCCCATGGCCCGGGGCACGCTGGCGTCGCTGCGGAAGGTATAGCGGCGGTTGAAGGTGAAGTTCCACAAAACGCTCAGGCAAAGCGCCGTCAGGTAGCTTCCCCAGTAGGGCAGCTTCAGCGCCTTGGAAAGCAGCTCAAAGCTGACCAACTGAATGATGCCCGCGCTGGCGGAGAAAAGAGTGAACTTGACGGCCTGCCATGCTTCGGCCCGGGCGCTGTGTTTTTCGGACATGATTCCAGCCTTCTTTCCCAAAATGATTGCATTAGCAAAACAGGATCAGTATAACACAGAAAGCGCCGAAAGGCGAACACTTGCATCCTTTCCCGTGCAGGGATATAATAACAATGGAAAATTTCGAATTTCCGGGTTTTCGAATTTTTCAAATTTGATTGATTGCAAGAAACCGCGCCGCCCTTTCGTCTTTTTTGGGGGAGGCGGCGGAAGAAAGGTTGCCGCCATGCTGAAAAAGCAAACGAGAATGAGCCGGGGCAAAGCGACGCTGATCCTGATCGCCGTGCTGGCCGCGGCAGGCCTGCTGACGTGGGGGATTCTGTCCCTTGTGCAGGATGGTCAGACCACCGGCATCACCGCCAGCCGCCTGCCCTGCCCCTACGATGAAAACATCAAGGCCTTCGGCCATTCCGTGCTGTATTACGACGGCATGAGCATTCACTGCATGAGCGCCACGGGCGCGGTGCGCTGGTCTTTTCAGCTGGGAGCCAACGCGGGCTTTGACTGCGACGGCGAGCATATCGCCGCGTGGGTCGGCTCCACGGTCTATATTCTGGATCAGAACGGCAATTCCAGCTACAACGACAATCTGGGCGAGGAAGTGCAGTTCTGCCGCATCGGCAAGCAGTATCTGGGTGCGGTGGTGGGCGAAAGCGACACGCCCCGCCTGCTGGTGAAGGACCTGACCGGCGCTCACATGGACGAGGAGGCCGACGCGTACAAAAATCTGATCCTGCTGGATCTGGGCTTCTACGGCCCCAACGGCGAGTATCTGTGGACGCTGGCGCTGGATGTGTACGGCACCGCCGCCAACAGCATCCTCAACACCTTCGAGGTGGGCAAGATGAACACCGGCGAGGTCTCCCTGGGCGAGAACATCACCTACCGGGTGCTTTACGACAACGGCACCCTGCGGGTCATCAACACCCGCAAGATGCGGGCCTTCAACTACCGGGGCACCGAGGATACGGCTCAGAGCGTGCTGGTGTACGGCTGGCGGCTTCTGGATGATGAAATTCCCGAGCGGGGCAACGCCCTGATGCTTTTCAGCCCGACCTCCCAGTCCGACAGCATTTACGACATCCGGGAGCTGCGGCTGATCTCCGGCTCCAGCGTGGACAAGCGCTACAGCCTGCCCGCCAGCTGCATCGGCGCTACGGTATGGAACCGCACCATTTACGCCCTGTCCGCCACCCAGCTTCTGCGGGCCGGGCTGAACGACAGCCGGTTCACCACCTTCGACCTGCCCCTGCCCGGCGAGGCCACCCGGCTGGTGGATACCCTCAGCGACGGTCGCATCATTGTGGCCTGCGGCGAAGACGTTTATGTGCTGACGCTGCCCCGGGGCAATCTGATCAGCGGCGTGTGACCTTCCTGCTCTTCCGCTTTTTCATCGTTTTGGACCGCTCTATCACCGCTCTTTTTCAAAGGAGGAATGAAGCCTGAATCCCATTGATTTCGCAGCCCTTGCCATCATTCTGATCTGCGTGCTTTTCGGCCTGTACCGGGGCTTTATCCAGTCGGTGCTGAGTTTGGGCGGAAGCCTTCTGTCCATTGTAGGGTCGTTTCTGCTCTACCCCCATCTGGCGGATATCGTCGCCTCCAATACCGACATCACCCGCATGATCTCCACCTATACGGATTCCCAGAGCCTTCTGGGCGACCTGGACCTGAGCAGTCAGGCGGTCAGCGGGCTGGCCGGGGACGCCATTACGCAGGTGGTGCAGAAGGCCAACCTGCCCACCCCCATCGACACCCTTCTGCAGCACAACCTGTCGGCGCAGGTGTTCCGTCCGCTGGGCAGTCTGGCTACCAACGTGGGCGACTACGTGAACCAGACCATTCTGAGCGTGTCCATCAATGTGCTGTGCTTCCTTCTGTGCTTCGTGGCCTGCTTTATCGTGGTGCATATCCTCATCAATCTGGTGCGGGCCGTGTTCCGTTTCCCGGTGCTCAAGCATCTGGACTGGCTGGCGGGAGGCGCGTTCGGCTTTCTGGTGGGCGTGCTGCTGTGCTACGTCTGCTTTACCGTGCTGCCCCTTCTGGAAAGCGTGATCCCCATCGAAGACTTCCGCACGCTGGCCGATCAGAGCGTGCTGGCCAAATCCTTCTCCGAAAGCGGCCTGATTGTGTCCATCATGAACCGAAAACTGTAAAGGCATTCTGCAAAAGGGGCGAGGGGTTTTTCCCTCTTCCTTTTTCTCATTTTTCTTATTTTGATTTTTCATTTTTGATTTTTTGTTTTTCGGAGGTACGCCATGAGTGAATTTTTGGCCCCCCTGAACTACGACCGTGCCCGGGAAGCCCTGTGCCGTCTGAGCGCCTACGGCAGCTATGACGAGCAGAAGGCCGACGAGGCCATGGGGTTACTCAGGGAATGCTATCCGCTGGTCTTTTCCAAAACCAAACAGGAGCGCTTCCCCAAGGGGAGCGTTCTATTGCACCTGCAGGGAGCCAGCATCACCGACCCGCTGATTTTCACCGGGCATCTGGACGTGCCCGACGGGCAGGCCACGCCGTTTATGCCCAACGTGCCGGACATTCCCCTGAGCGTGCCCATGAGCCGGGCGCATGTGGTGGCGCTGCTGGAAGCGCTGGAGGAGCTTCTCCGGGACGGCTACCGTCCGGGGGGCGATTTGTTTTTGGCACTGAGCATGGACGGTCTCAGCGGGGCCGAAGGCGCCCGGGCCATGGCGGACTATCTGCAAAAGCTGAACATCAAGCCCTGCTTTGTGCTGGACTACGGCGGCTACGCGACGATGGAGTCCTTCCGAAGCTATCTGCCCGCGAACGTGCCTCTGGCGCTGATCGGCGTTGCGGAAAAGGGGCTTCTGATGGGGCAGGTGGAAGCGGAGCAGACCGCACGCGGAGATGATCCGGCGGCGCTGCTATTGCAGGGCGGCGCGCGTCTGACCCGACGGCCCCGGCAGGCGTCTCTCTGCACGGCCAGCCGCCGGATGCTGGAAGCCATCGGCCGCAAAACGCCCGGCTTTTTCAAGCGGGCGATCATGCTGCATCCCGGGCTGTTTTTCCCGCTGCTGCGCTGCCGCTGGCACGGGCGTTCGGTCTTCCACCAGTTTTTCCTGTCGGAGCTGACGGTCTACCATCTGGCGGCCTACGGCGAACCGGCTTCCCCAGCCCGCCGAGGCGAGCTGCGCTTCCGGCAGACGGTCATTCCCGGCCAGAAGACGGCCCGGTTCCGGCAGCGTCTGCGCCGCCGGCTGAAGGATCCGGCCCTGCAATTTCAAACGCAGGTGGAATACGAACACAGCCGTCTGAGCGCTTCCGGCGGCGAAGCGTGGGATGCGCTGGAAACCGCCATTGAAATTCAGTTCGAGCGGGCGGTCATCGCGCCCTGTCTTTGCCCCTTCATCACGGACAGCCGTTTCTATGCCGCCGCGTGGGACGAGGTCTACCGTTTCTCGCCCTTCCTAGTCACCGGCGAAGAAGCCCTCTCCGGTCTATGCACCGTCACCGACCCCAACCTCCAAACCGCCGTCCAATTCTTCCGCTCCATGCTCTCCGTCTAACAAGGGGCAGTGCCCCTTGACCCCGGACTGCGCGCCGTAGGCGCGCAGGGTGCTCGGGAGACATGCCAGTTGGCCGGGGTTTTACCGCCGTGGCACGACAGGTGCCACGGCTCGCGGGTCTGGCATGGCTCCCTGTTTGGCGGCCGATTCAGACCGCCGCTCGGCGACAGGCCTCGCGGCTCGCGGGTCTGGTGCGGTTCTATGCAGCAATCCATCCCAACCTGCAAGGGGTAAGCCTGTTCGCCGCCAACTGCGGAGGAGCAAAAGCCTTCTTTCATTTAAGCGGCAAAGCAGTCCAGTCACAGAAACCATTTTACCTTTCAATGGGTAAGCCTGCCCGCCGTCGACTGTGACGGAAGCAGAATCCCTGCAAGGGCTGCGTATGCTCCACGCCGACCGTGAGGAAAGCAAAAGCCTTCTTTCATTTAAGCGGCAAAACAGTCCAGTCACAGAAACCATTTTACCTTTCAAGGGGTAAGCCTGCCC
>SFGO01000178.1 GCA_004556545.1 Clostridiales bacterium | reverse complement strand
GGTCATACGCAGGGCGCGCACCATCTGGACGATCTCCAGATTTTCCGCTTCGGTTTTCTGCGCTTCCAGCGTTTTCAGCTTTTCCTGATACTCTGCGATTTTCTCACGGGTTTTCGTAATTTCCCGGTCAATGCGTTCAATTTTCGTAGCCATAATCAATCACTCCTTATCAAAAGATTTGTCACCAGTTCATCAGACCGTAGCCCTTGATGCACTCGTAGTTCACATCGTAGCTTCTGATTTTGCAGGCATCGCCGCTGTTTCCCTCTACGGTATAGACCCGGCTGCCGTCTGTGCCGATGACGATGCCCACATGGTCGGCGCTGCCGTCCAGGTCCCAATCGAAGAAGATGGCGTCGCCGGGGGCCAGATTGTCATAGCCGCGCGCGCCCCATTGTCCATGAGATTGGAACCAGGGAACCCCTTGGGACTGGCAGCCTGCAAAGCGCGGTTCAGACAGACCCATCTGGCCGTAGCACCAGGACACGAAGCAGGCGCACCATTCCACGCGGGAATTGAAACCGTACCAGCTCCAGTAGGGATGACCACCCACATTTCCCACCTGACGTTTGGCCAGTTCCACCAGCTCCGGGTTGCCGGGGCGTGTGCCGTTTACAAACTCCACACCGTCCAAACTCTCGGAATCACTGGTATTTGTGGAGCCGCCGCCGAAGATCAGCGGCTTGTTGCCCAGCGTCTGCCGGTACACCTGATACATTTCCAGCTGGTCAGGGGTCAAAAGCTCTGTGGCAAGAGAGGAAATGGGGCGGCTCTCCAGCTTGACATGAAGAATCCGGTATTCATATTCGTGTTCGTCCCCATCTTCATCTGTATAGGTACGAATTTGGACTTCCTCGGTCAGTGTCAAGGTGTATTGGGCTGAAAACACTCGCTCCAGCTCCGCCTGTGCGCTCTGCCGGGTATAGCCCTGCAACACAGCAGACAGATAAGCCGCCAGCTCATGGGGGTCATGCCCGATCATATCCAGGTCATAACGGTATTCGTCATATCCCGGATGGCTGCTTTCGATGTTGTCGATCTCGGCTTGCAGCACCGCTTCTCTGGCGGCGTAATCGGCCTCCACCGCAACAAGTTCCGGGTCATCCGACGGATAGGTAGAGCCGGAAATGGCAGAACCAATGCTCTGCGCCATCATGGAGCAGGAGGACATGGTGTTGAGCAACAGGCAGATGAGAAGAAAAATCGCACCTACAAGCAAAAAGCCTTTTTTATGGCGCATAATAAATGCTCCGGCCTGCTGTGCCTTTTCCTTGACCGTCTTGGCGGCCTTGCCGGTCTTTTTTGCGGTGTTGGCGGTGTTTCCGGCGCGCTTGGCGGCGGCGTATTCCTTTTTGATGGCCTGTTTCTGCTGCCAGCGTGAAAACGGATTGCTGGTAAGCTGGGGATTTTCCCGCAGGGACTTTTGATACAGGGCATTTACATTGGCCTTTTCCAGCTTTTGCTCCGCCTGTGCCGCCTTGCGGTAAGGTTTCAGCTTGTGACTGCGGTAGCCTTCCCGGAACAGCCGCGCACCGGTTTCGACAGCTTCCTCGGACTTGTGGGCGCTCTCCACGCCCACATTGTCCTGTTCTGTTTTACGGATTTCCTTGTGGAGTTTCCCCAGCGCCGCATCTCCCGGAGCATCCCGGACCGCATGGGACAGCTTGGAGGGCGGTTTTTTCTTGTCCTCCAGCACCAGTTTGGTGGTCACTTTGCCGGTCCCCAGGTCCACCGTTTTTTGCCGCACCTGCTTTTTTCGGATTTTCGCCTGCGCCCTGTCTGCTTTGGCGGCGGCCCGGTCAGCCTTGCGGATGGGCTTTTCCAGCGCCGGGTCAGCGCGTTCCTCGTCTGTAAAGTGCAGGCGCGGTTCCTTACGCATACCAGCCACCCGCCATCAGGTCATTCAGCAGCACACAGGTTTCCGCATATACCGGAATCTGAATGGTTTCTGCCGGAAAGACCGTTGTGGACAGGAAAAGCGCCATCAGGGTTCCTCTTGCCATGTCCCGATCCTGAAT
>SFGO01000060.1 GCA_004556545.1 Clostridiales bacterium | reverse complement strand
GTGCGCGCTCGGAGCTCGCCTTTTTCCGCCGTCAAAATGGGCGGGCCTTTTTCCCTCCGCTGCCTATCGCCGCTCTGCTCCCCCGCAGTTGGCGGTGGGGCAGGCTTACCCCTTGCAGGTTGGGAAGTTCCAATGTGGTTGGGAAATTTTGCGGCGTGAATAAATGGGCTGATTTTCCTTTCCCTAGATGGCGCAGGGCATACTTGCCCCTTGCAGGGGGAGATGTTTCAATATAGCTTGGGTATTTTTGCAACGCAAAAGGCCAGCGTGAAACTAAAGTCACGCTGGCCTGTTTTGTGAGCCATGAGGCCCGTCGCCGAATGGCGGTCTTTACACGACAATAAACAGGGATCCACACCAGACCGGCGAGCCGTGGCACCTGTCGTGCCACGGCGGTAAAACCCCGGCCAAGTTTCATGTCTCCCGAGCACCCTGCGTGCCTTCGGCACGCAGTCCGGGGTGCAGGGGTACTACCCCTGCCCGGTAGTCGAGGGGGGATTGGCCGGTGTGCTTTTTGAAGATGCGGCTGAAATGAGCCACGTCGCTGTAGCCTACCAGCGCGGCGATGTCGCGGACGCGGCAGGCGGGGTCGGTCAATAGTTCCTTGGCACGCTCCACCCGCAGGGTGTTGATGATGTCCAGAAAGCTCTGCTGGAGATGCCGGTTGATGAGCTTGGAAAGGTGCCACTGGCTGACGTAGACGTGATCGGCAACATCGCTTAAGGTCAGATGCTCGGTGTAGTGCTGGCGAATGTACTCCATGGCCGCACGGGCGATGAAAGCGCCCGCTTCGCCGGAATTTTCCGCCGGATCAGGCTCTGACTCCGGCGCGGGCGGGGGAGCGGCTTCGTCCAGACGGGTCTTCATGGTGGAAACGGCCTCCCGTAGCTGCTCCATGTTGCTGGGCTTGAGCAGATAGCGGCATACGCCCAGATTCAGGGCTTTCTGGGCGTAGTCGAAATCCCGGTAGGCGGTGAGAACCGCCACCTGCATGGCCGGAAAGGCGCTTTTCAGGGCGGCGATCATGGTCAGACCGTCCATGTTGGGCATGCAGATGTCCGTCAGCAGCAGGTCCGGCTTTACCTGGCGGATCAGCTCCAGCCCTTCCCGGCCGTCCATGGCCGTCCCGGCTACCTCGCAGCCGTATTCGGCCCACGGAAAAGCCCGCTGAAGACCCTGCAGAATGATCTGTTCGTCATCGACCAAAACAACGCGGTACATGGTACAATCGTCCTCCTATTCCTGACGCTGAAAGGGGCGCAGCGCCATAACCTGCCGCCATAGCTCCTCCGGGGTGACGCGGCCGTCCGCCAGCGAGGGAATGAGCCGGAACCAGAGGGTGCGCGCTTCCGGGCTCATGGCGTCCTGCACCGGGCTGAGCCGTTCGGGATGGCTGGCCAGCATGGCGTCCGCGCTTTTTAGAAGCGCTCCGGTGAAACCGTAGCCCCCCAGCGCCCGGGCGTTGCTGCCGGTGGCCAGATAGCTGAGCAGATCCACCGCCGCATCCCGACGGGGACTGTTCCACGCCTTTCGGGTCAGATAAAAGCCCATGGAAACGCCCCGGATGATGGCGCTGCTGTCCCCGTTCCGGGACGGAAAGGGCAGAACGACCGTGGAATCCATGCGGTCCTCCGGCAGACTGTTGGCAAACCAGCTGCCGTCGATCTGCATGGCGGCTTTTTTCTGAAGGAATAATTGGCTGGCTTCGGACGCAGTAATGATCTCCGTATCCTCCGGGAAAAAGCCTTCCTGCTGCATTTGCCGCAGCAGCGCCATGCCCTCCGTCCAACTGCCGGGCACCTCTTCGATGGACGCGGGGCGCTGGCGGTGGGCTTCCTCTCCGCCGCAGCATAACAGGCAAAATTCCGCGATGTAGTGCGGCTGATCGCTGAGGGAAACGGCTAAGGGCACGACGCCGTTTTCCCGGAAGACCCGGGCGGCGGTTTCCAGCTTTTCCCAGGTGGTGGGCAGCTCCAGCCCGTAAAGGTCGAATAGATCCTTGTTGCAGAACAGGCCCTCCCAGTATTCCCGGACGGGAATGGCATAGACGGCGCCGTCGGCCTCCCGGCACAGCTCGCTTTCGGGCAGCTGAAGCTCCGGGCAGGCGGCGTTGATCTCCGCGATAGGCACCACGCGGCTCAGGATCGGCGCGCTGTCGGCGGTGCCTACAAAATAGAACAGTACGTCGGCCTCGTTTCCGGCGGCAAAATCCAATAGAACGCCCGTTTTCCATTCTTCATTGGAAGGAGTGGAAACGTCGGAAACGCGGTTGCCGGTCTTTTCCTCCCACTCCTTCAAAAGGTGGGTGTAGGTGTCCGCCGCCGCGTCCGCCCCGGCGAAAATGCTGACGGTGCGCAGGGTCAGTCCCTCCGCCAAAGCGGTCAGGGGCAGAAGCAAAGACAAAACCAGAGAAAAAATCACAAGCGCCGGACGCTTCATGGGCAATCGTCTCCTTTCGGCGGCTGAGCCGCGTTTTCGCTCGGCAGGTTTTCGGTGTAGGGCATTCGAATGGCGGCGACGGTATCGCCGGTTTCGGACAGGCCGATGCTGAGGGCGGCCTTGCCCGGGAACAGCAGCTGAAGCCGCTGGGAAATGTTCCGAATGCCGATGTGGCCCTGATTCGGCTCGTCCAGCTCTAATAGGCGGCGGATGCGTTCCAGATCCTCCTGCGTCAGCCGCTTGCCATCGTTGGTGACGCTGATGAGCAGCTCGCCCGCCGTTCGGCGCACCCGCAGCCGGATCAGCCCGCGGCCCGCCGGGCTGACGCCGTGCTCCACCGCGTTCTCGACCAGCACCTGAATCATCAGCCGGGGAACCAGCGCCTGCCGGGCCTCCGGGTCGATGGCTTCCTCCGTGCGGATACGGTCGCCGAAGCGGAGCCCTACGAAGTAAAAGTAAGCGTCCACGACCTGCAGCTCCTCCTGCAGGGGCGTTAAATGACGCCCATCCCGGGCAATGGCCGCGTTGAGAAGGACGCTCAGCGTTTCCACCATATGGGCGACGGTCTCATCGCCGTCCATACGGGCCTGCCAGTTGATGCTTTCCAGCGCATTGTTGAGGAAGTGCGGGTTGATGCGGCTTTGCATGGCCTGAATGCGCGCGTCCCGCAGGGCGATCTGTTCCTTGTAGGAACGGTCGATCAGGTTTTTCAGCTGGCGGCTCATTTCGGAAAAGGCGCTGCCCAGCTGGCAAAGCTCGCTGGCTCCCTGCACGGCGATGGTCTGGCCCAGCTCGCCCTCCTGCATCCGCCGGGAGGCGGCGGACAGCTGGCCGATGGGGCGCACGATGCGCCGCTGCACATAGACCATCACCAGCCCGCACAGCGGGGCCGTCAGGGCCAGCAGGGCCAAGGTCAGCAGCCGGAAAGAATCCATGCGGGCATAAACCTGACGGCGGCTGGCCTGCGCCTGCAGCTCCAGCCGGTAATCGTCCGTTTCCAGACGCTGGGTGTAGAGCAGGGTTCCGTCCGATTCCTCAATGCCGCTTTCGCCGCCGGGAAGAAGCTGACCGTGACGGTAGTCATCCAGAAGGAGCGCATAGCGAACGTCCTCGTCCGCCTGTTCCGAGGCAAGGGCCGGGGCCATGGCCGTGTCCATGTCGATCTCCAAAACCAGCATGCCGTATTTTTGCAGATTGGTGTGGTACAGGTTGCGCAGCAGATAGGTGCGGCCATCCTGCGAATAAAAGCGGCTTCCGGCTCCCAGCGTTTCCCCGGCCTGCGCCGCGCCCTGAATGGCATGCTCTGAAAACCATTCGGCGTTCTGCCGGGTCTGGGAGGTAAAATGCAGCTCCTCCTGCGTGCCGGGCCGGAAGAAAAGGGCGCACAGGCACCAGGGCTCCCGGCTGTATTTGCGTTCCAGATAGCCGCGGACGCTGTTACCATAATCGGAATAGGGGATTTCTCCGCCGTCATAGCGCTTGACGGCGCTGCTGAGCTCTCCGTCGTAGATCGCGTCCCGGGCCAGCGAAAGCATGGAATCCACGCTGGTTTTGAGAAGTGTCAGGGTATTCTGCGCGCCGGTCAGCAGGGCTTCCTCCGTTTTTTCACGGAGCAGCGAAAAAAGCGCAGAGCCCACAAAGCCGCCCAGTACGACCGACGGCAGCAGCCAGCAGCATAAAACCATCAGGATCAGCGATACCTTGAGGGAACGCAGCCTGTCCCATAGTTGACGCATTATATTCCTCCCGGAGTCCAAATAAGATAAATAAAGAAGAGAAAAGGAAAGGCCGGTGGGCGTTTCAGAGTGTCAAAAAAGTGGAGGTGCAGGAGGCACTGCTGCCACTCAATCGTCGCGGGGACTACGGCAGTAGTCCCCGCTCGTTTCGTGTCACACCTGCGGGTCGCTAACCGCCTACGGCGGTTGTGTCCACTGGACACCCGCTTCCCTCCGGTGCCTGCCGTGGTTATAGGGGCAGCGCCCCTAACCTTTGTGCCGCAGCACTTTCCCCGCAAACCAGCTTAAGGGTGCGCAGCACCGAGGGCAAGGACAGCCAGAAGGGCTACCGCAGTCCGAAGCCCGCCACGCCATGCGGCGGGGTGGGCCGCAAAGCGCTGTTTGCGGGCAACAGCGGCCAACTCGGGGTTTTTCGACAGACTGGAAAAGCCGGTGGGCTTTTGTCCTCCTCCATCATGACAAATACCGGGTAGAAACGGCGTTTTCCTGCTTTTGAAGGCAAAAAAAGAACCGATTGCAACAAATGCACATCGGTGGACAAAAAAGCACAAGCCCGGACATTCCCATCGGAGGCCGGAAAAACTATAATCAGACCATCGAAGGAAATCGTGACATACAAAGCCTGCGGATAGAAAGGAGTCTGCTCCATGACTTGCCCTGCAAAGCAGCAGCCGCTGCCCCGAAAGCTGAACGGCGGCCAGTTCCAAAAAAACCTCGCGCTGACCACGATGGTGCTGCCGGGAGCCCTGTGGTATCTGCTGGTGCGCTACCTGCCCATGGGCGGTATCGTGATGTCCTTTCTGGATTACAAGCTGCCGACCCGCAAAATTCCCTTTCCGGTCAATCTGTTTCACAGCAAATGGGTGGGGCTGAAAAACTTCAGCTTTCTGTTCACCTCCGAAAGCTGGGTGATGATCCGCAATACGCTGGGCTACAACGCGCTGTGGATTGTGATGGGGCTTGTGCTTTCCGTTGCCTTCGCCATCATGATGAGCGAGCTGACCAAAAAGATTCTGGCCAAGACCTATCAGACGCTGATGTTCTTCCCGTATTTCCTGAGCTGGGTAGTGGCCGCCTACTTCCTTTTCGCGTTTCTGGATCCCACTAACGGCATGATCGTCCGGGCCCAGCAGGCGGCTACGGGAACGGCCATCGACTGGTATAACGAGCCGAAATACTGGCCCTACATTCTGACCCTGTGCAGCATGTGGAAAAACACGGGCTACTCCACCGTACTGTATCTGTCCGCCATTACCGGCATCGACCGCACGCAGTACGAGGCCGCTTCGGTGGACGGCGCCACCAAGTGGCAGCAGGTTCTCCACGTGACGCTGCCGCACCTGAAGCCCATGATCGTCATTCTGCTCATCATGAACGTGGGCAAGATCTTCAACGCGGATTTCGGCCTGTTCTGGTCGGTGCCCATGAACTCCGCGCCCCTGTTCCCGGCCACGCAGGTGGTGGATACCTATGTGTACCGGGCCTACACCTCCACCCGCAACGTGGGCATGTCTACGGCGGCCGGTTTCCTGCAAAATCTGGTGGGCTTCATCTGCATCATGACGGCCAACGCGATTGTCCGCAGGCTGGATGAAGAAAGCAGCCTGTTCTGAGAAAGGAGGAAGGAACGATGACAGCCGTTTCCATCAACAAGCATTCCAGCCGTTTCCACCTCCGGCTCAATCAGATCAGCCGGGGCACGGAATTTCTCTTCGCTTTGATTTTGGGCCTGTTCGCTCTTTTGTGCATCATTCCCTTTGTGTTCGTCGTGATTATTTCCTTCACGGGGGAAAGCAGCATTTCCTCCCAGGGCTATTCCTTCTTTCCGCTGTCGTGGTCGCTGGACGCATACCGGCAGGTGCTCCGGCTGGGCGACCTTTTGTGGAGAAGCTACTTCAACAGCTTCCTGATTACCATCGTGGGAACGGTGCTGAGCGTGACGCTGTGCATCCTGTATGCGTATCCGCTGTTCCGCCGGGACTACAAATTCCGCAGCTTCTTCAGCTTCCTGAGCTTCTTCACCATGATCTTCGGCGGCGGACTGATTCCCACCTACATTGTGTGCAAGAACCTGCTGGGGCTGAGCAACAACTACGCCGCCCTGATCGTGCCCATGCTGGTAAGCCCCTTCAATATTATCATCATGCGCACCTTTTTGCAGACCACCGTGCCCTTTGAGCTGATCGAGGCTTCCACCATCGACGGCGCGGGGGAATACACCACCCTCTGCCGCATCGTCCTGCCCATCATGAAGCCCGGCATTGCCACCGTGGCGCTGCTGACAGCGCTGGGCTACTGGAACGAATGGTTTCTGTGCATGCTGTACGTGACGGAAAAGAAACTCTATCCCCTGCAGTACCTGCTGATGGAAATGCAGAAGAACTCGGAATTTCTGGCGCGCAACAGCTCCATGATCGGCGCGAGCGGGGCGGAGGCTCTCAAGAGCCTGCCCAGCCAGACCATGCGGATGGCGGTGGTGGTATTCATCGTGCTGCCCATCGCCTGCGCCTATCCCTTCTTCCAGCGGTACGTGGTGGCCGGGCTGACCATCGGCTCGGTGAAAGGCTGACCGTTCGGCGAAAAGAACCCCGATGTAACGCGGCGCGCGGTGCTGCAAGCCGCTTACAAATAATCAAACCAACATTTTAAGGAGGAAAACCCATGAAAAAGCTGCTCTCTCTGGTACTGGCGGCGCTGCTGATCGTGGCGGCCCTGACCCCCGCTCTGGCAGAATCCCCCGTGGAAATCACCGTTCTGTTTGAAGGCTGCAACGTGACCGACGATGCGGCTGTGCTGGAACAGCTGAACGCCTATTTGGCCGAGAAGATCGGCGTAACCGTGAAGCCCGTTTGGGGCACCTGGGCCAATTTCAACGATCTGGCCAGCAATGCCATCAACGCCGGCAGTGACGAGTACGACGTGATGTTCACCTGCTCCTGGACCAGCAACGAATATGCTCCCTATGCCAAGAAGGGCGCGTTCGTCCGTCTGGACGACCCGGAAGACAACCTGCTGGACGAGTACGGCAAGGACGTGGAAGCCGCTCTGCCCGCCCTGCTGCTGGAAGGCGCCAAGACCGAGGGCGAAGACGGCGAAAAGGGCATCTACGCCATCCCCGGCTTCAAGGATTTCGCTACCATGAACTGCTGGGACGTGAACGTGACCCTGCTGGAAAAGTACGGCTACACGCTGGACGATGTGAAGAACGCCGGTTTCTACGGCTGGGGCGACATCTTCGCCACGGTCAAGGCCGGGGAAGAAGCCGAAGGCAAGACCTTCTATCCCTTCATCTTTGAAGGCGCTGTGGCGGAGCGTATCGTGGACGGCGTGAGCATCGTTCCCGGCGACGCCAACCTGCTGCTGAGCTACTACTACAACAAGGAAGACGTGTCCGCTCCCGGCGCTTACGGCACTGAGCTGGTCGGCAAGTTCGCCACCCCCGAGTTTGAGAAGTTCGCCAAGCAGATGCGCGAATACTTCCAGGCCGGTTACATCGATCCCGCCATCGCCATCGGCGAAACCGCGACCGACGCGTGGCGCAACGCGCAGAACACCGCGAATTACCTGATCTCCACCGAGGTTTCCCTCTACGGCTACGAAGTGACCACTTCCGAGGCCCGCGGCGTGCAGGTGGCCTACCTGATGGACTATGACGCTCCCTACATCGACAACACCTCCGTGCAGGGCGCGATGATGGCTATTTCCGCCAACTCCGCTCATCCCGTGGAAGCCATGAAGTTCCTGAACCTGCTCAACTCCGATCCCACCGTGATTACCCTGCTGTGCTACGGCGTGGAAGGCGTGCATTACAACCTGAACGACGCGGGCGAAGCCGAATTCACCGATACCCGGACCAACAGCTACAGCGTGTGGGTCAACGGCGTCGGCAACGTGACCCTGCTGCCCCCCACCAAGGGTCAGGGCGCTGACTTCCAGCAGAAGTTCGCCGAGTTCTACGGCGGTTCCAAGAAGCTGCCCATCTACGGTTTCACCTTTGATACCGCTCCTGTGCAGAACGAAATCGCTGCCTGCATGAACATCAAGGAAGCCTATGCGCTGACCCTGTGGACGGGCGCCGGCGATGTGGATGCCCTGCTGCCCGAACTGCTTTCCAAGCTGGAAGGCGCCGGCATGCAGAAGATCGTGGACGAAGCCAACAGCCAGCTGGCCGCGTTCCTTGCCCAGTAAAATCCCTTTAGAATCCCCGGGCCGGACGGCGAAAGCCGTCCGGCCTGTTTTCATGAGCAGACTTTACAAGTGGAAGCCCCGGCCGGGACTGTACTTTTTCCGCATTTTCCTGTACAATAAAGGTTGATCCACAATGGAAAAACCGGGAGGGTGAACCATGAAGATTGATCTGACGTGTCCGGTGGAGCTGTGGCAGTCCGCCATGCCGGCGGAAGACGTTTCGGAATGTACGTTTGTGATGAATAACCTGTCCCATAAGGTCGTGGTCAGCATTCTTCTGACGCTGAGCTGCTACGATCAGGACAACCGGCTGCTGTTTCGCCAGTCCGAGCGAATGCAGGGCCTGAAAGCCGAAGCGGGCGAGCGCTTCAGCGTGATGATGGTGCCCAACGAATGGAAAAACGTCAAGGAAGCGGAAGTCACCATTGAAAAGGTCTGGTTTGACGATGCGACTATCTGGCGCAAGGGCAACGCGCCGCTGGTGAATTATACGCCCAACACCCTGCAGCCGGGCCGGGCGCTGGACGAACTGCGCTTTGTGGCCGGGCAGGACGCGATGGGCTACCCCGAGGTGCAGCAGCAGGCGTGGCTTTGCGTCTGCGGGCGCGCCAATCCGCTGGATTCGGCCCGGTGCTGCCGCTGCGAGCGGGGCCGGGACGCGGTCTTTGCCAGCTTCAGCCGGGAAAACGTGCGGCAGGTGATCGCCGTTCATGAAAAGAAGCTGGCGGACGTGGCGACCGAGGCCCGCAAGGAAAACAGCCGCCTTCTGGAAGAGGAAAACAAACAGCGCCGTCAGCAGCGTCGCCGGAAAAACCGGGTCATCCGCTGGAGCGTGGCGGGAGCGCTGGCGCTGGCCGCCGTGCTGTTCGGCGTTTTTTGGGTGCTGCCCACCCTGCGCTACAACGCGGCTGTGGAAAAGCTGACCGCCGGACAGTACGACGAAGCCCGGACGGCCTTTGCCGCCATGGGCGATTATCGGGACGCGGCGGAACGTCAGCAGGAATGCGATTATCAGAAGGCGCTCAGCCTGCGGGAGATGGGCGGCGCGGACAACCTGACGGAAGCGGAAAAGCTGTTTTCCGGTCTGAACGGTTATCAGGACAGCGAGGATCAGCGGCAAAAGACGGTGTATCTGCTGGGCGAAAGCTATCTGGCGGACAAGCTGTATGATAAGGCCATGGAATCCTTCCAGAGTTTGGGAGACTACGAGGACAGCACGGAAAGGTGCCGGCAGTGCGCCTACGAACAGGCGGAGGAACTGCTGAGCATGGGCAACGAGAACGTGGCGCTGGCCCTGTATATGAATCTGAGCGGCTATCAGGACGCGGACGACAAGGTTCGGGAATGCTATTACCGGCTGGCCGCCAAGCAGGCGGACGAGGGCAACGACGAAGAGGCGATCCGTCTGTATCTGCTGTCCTCCGGCTGGGAGGATGCGGAAGAACAGCGGCAGGCGGCGGTCTACCGGCTGGCAGAAAAGGCGCTGGCGGACGGCGATTTGAAGACCGCCGGGGAGCGCTATCTGGAAATTGCCGATTATCAGGATGCGCTGGCCAAGGGCAACGACTGCCTGTATCAGTATGGCCGGGCGCGGATGGAGCAGGAGGACTACGAAGGCGCGTCCGAGGCGTTCCGGAAGATTTCGGATTATCTGGACAGCCTGGGACAGGCGGAGATCTGCGACTATCACCGGGCCGTGCAGCTGATGGAGCAGCAGGCCTACGACGCGGCTGCGCCCCTTCTGGAAAGCGCCGGGTCATACGCTGACGCGGCGGAGCTTTTGCAGCAGTGCCGGTATCAGCAGGCCAAGACCGCCGTTGAAAACAGCGATTATCAGAGCGCCGAGCAGCTGCTGGCCGGTCTGACAGGCTATCAGGACAGCGACAGCCTGCTTCAGGATGTGCGCTATCAGCTGGTGCAGGCCGCCATCAGCCGGAGCGATTACGCGGCTGCGCTGGAAACACTGGAACTGCTGGGCCGGTATCAGGACAGCGAGACCCTGAAAAATCAGTGCCGCTATGAGCTGGCCAAGTCTCAGTTTGCAGCGGGGGATTATACCTCGGCGCTGGAAAACTTTACCCAGCTGGGCGACTATGAGGACTGCGCGCAGTGGGTGAAGGACACCGAGGAAAAGATCGCCCAGAGCTATCAGGAAAGCGGAGACGTGCAGGCCGCGCTGGAAAACGTGGGCAAGCTGGACGACGAACAAGCCGTGAATACCCTGAACGAGATGATCCTCAACGAGGGCGTGCGGCTGGAAAACGAACAGAAGTATCAGGAAGCCATCGATCTGTACGAGCAGATGGGCGACAACGAGCGGGCGCTGGAACGAATCAGCGCCTGCCGCTACCAGCTGGCGCTGGCCCAGAAAGACGCGGGCGAGCTGAAAGCCGCCGGAGACGCCTTTGCCGCGCTGGGCGATTATGAAGATGCGGCCCAGCAGGCTTCCGACTGCTACGATCAGCTCTACAGCGCCGCCTCTGCGGCAGCTCGGGAGGCCCTTGCGGAAGAAAACTATCCTGCGGCCATTCGGGCCTTGCAGGACGTAGACCGGACGAATCTGCCCAGAGCCTACCGCGATCTGGAGCAGTTGTATCAGGAGGCGTGCTATTCCTACGCCGACCAGCTGTATCGGAATCACGAGCCCTACCGGGCCATGCCCTTCTATCAGGAGGCCATCGGCTACCGGGACGCGGAAAGCAAGCTGAAGCGCCGGGCTTATCTGATCCTGGGCGCGTGGGAGTCCGCCAGCGGGACGCAGGCGGAATTCCGCACTGACGGCACCTGCACCCTGCTGGGAGAAGAGCTGTATTTCCGCGTGAGCAATTTCAGCCTGATGGTGGGAACCAGTCCGGACAGTCTGGAATCCGCGTTCCAGATCAGTCAGCTGACCGCTAAGGGTATGAGCCTGCGGGATCTTCGGGACGGCCAAAAGCGGGACTATAAGTTCACCAAGACGGCGGAGGCGGAAATGCCCGCCATGGAGCTGGAAGCGCCCGCCGCGACGGCTGCACCGACCGAGACCCCTGCGCCTGCCGAAACGCCTCAGCCGGAGGAAACCGTCCAGCCGGATGCCACGGATGCTCCGGCGGACGAGGCCTGAGCCATGGGGGAAAAAGACAACGCCCGGCGGGAAATTGGCGCGCTGTATGGCTTTCGTGTGCTGATGACCCTGCTGGTGGCCAATTTTCACATCTGGCAGCAGAGCTGGCTGCCGCAGACCGTGGTGCTGCTGGGAAAACGAATCAGCTTTGATTATATCACCCGCACGGGGTATATCTTCGTGGACGGGCTGATCCTGCTCAGCGGGTTTCTGCTGTTCCTACCCCATGCCCGGTGCCGCCGGGAAGGGACGAAACCGCCTGCGGTGCTGCCGTTTTATCGGAACCGGCTTTGGCGGATCCTGCCGTCCTATCTGCTGGCGGTGCTGGCCGCGTATTTCCTCTTTGCCCTGCCTCAGGGGAGCTATGCCAGCGACGGAGCGCGGCGGCTGGATCTGTGGAGCCATCTGACGCTGACCCAGACCTTCTTTTTGCAGCCCTATTACGGTACGCCCCTGAACGGCGTTCTGTGGACGGTCTGCATCGAAATGCAGTTTTATCTGCTGTTTCCGTTGCTGGCCCGCTGGGCCCGAAAGAAGCCGGGGCTGACCCTGAGCCTGATGATGGCGGCAGGATGGCTGTACCGGGCGTTCGTCTATTTCAAAATCGAAGACACGGCTATGTATATCAATCAGCTTCCGGCCTTTCTGGATGTGTATGCATTGGGAATGCTGGGGGCCATGGGGTATGAAGCGGGTCGGGCCTTTCTGGAAAAATGCGCGCCCCGCCTGAGGACGGCGCTGCAATGGGCGTCCGCCGCCGGGCTGGCGCTGTGCGTGTGGATTGTGCTGCAAATTCTTCAAGCCCAGTGTACGCTGGGACTGCAAAGCACGGCCTCGCTGCGGCTGGGTCAATTGAAGCATCGCCTGCCGCTGGCGCTGGCGCTGCTGGGCTGCATACTGACGTCCGCCTTCCTGCCCCGGCCCTTGGAATGGCTGCTGGGCAACCGGCTGATGCGCTGGCTGTCCGGGCTGACCTTCAACTTCTATATCTGGCATCAGTTTTTGGCGGTGCAGTATGTGCGGAATTGGTTCCCCAACACGCTTCATAGCGATCCCGGCCTGCAATGGGCTTTCACGGTGCTGTGCTATGCCAGTACGCTGGTGCTGGCCGCAGCGCTGACGGCAGTCACCGATCGGCTGGCCGACTGGGGAAAGGCGCTTTGGAAAAGGAAGAAATAACCGGCGGAGTTTATCCGCCGGTAAGAAACGGCTCTTGACAAAAGCCGTTTTTTATTCCATAATAGGAAACGTAAGTTGCGCAACCTTTGATTCTTGAAAAAGAATCCCGAAAGGAGAAGACCTATGCCGCCCAAATGCCGGTTTACCCGGGAGCAGATCATTCAGGTCGCGCTGGAGCTGACCGCCGAAAAAGGCATCGGCGCGCTGACGGCCCGCAGTCTGGCCCAGCGGCTCGGCTCGTCCGCCAAGCCCATTTTCGGCCTGTTCACCAACATGGAAGAGGTGCAGCAGGAGGTGCTGAAAGCCGCCGATCAGCGCTATCAGGCGTATTTGCAGGAGGATATGTCCGCCGGACAGTATCCGCCCTACAAGGCCAGCGGCATGGCCTATATCCGCTTCGCCCGGGAGCAGCGGGAGCTGTTCAAGCTGCTGTTTATGCGGGACCGCACGAACGAAGAAAAAGCCGCCGGAGAGGAGCTGGAAGCGCTGCTTTCGCTGATCCGGCAGAGCATGGGACTGAGCTGGGAGGAGGCGTATCGCTTCCATATGGAAATGTGGATCTACGTCCACGGCATCGCCACCATGATCGCCACCGCCTATCTGGAATGGGATCTGGACTTCATCAGCGCCGCGTTGACCGACGCTTATCAGGGGCTGCGGCTGCGCTTTGGCCAAACGGGCCAAACGGGTCAAACGGAAACGAAACAGAAAAAGGAATGAGAAAAAGCATGGATGCAATCCAAATCGTCGGGCTGACGAAAAAGTATAAAGAACTGACGGCAGTAAACAGCCTGAACCTGACGGTGGGGGAGGGCGAGCTCTTCGCCCTGCTGGGCGTGAACGGCGCGGGCAAAACCACCACCATCAAAATGCTCTGCTGCCTGACCCGGCCTACGGAGGGGCAGGCCTTTCTCTGCGGCGAAAGCATTCTGGAGGCTCCCGACCGGGTGAAGGAAATCATCGGCGTTTCCCCGCAGGAGACCGCCGTAGCGGCCAACCTGACCGTCCGGGAAAATCTGGAGCTGATGGGCGGCGTTCACGGCTTTTCCAAAGAAAAGACCGCCGCGAAGATTCAGGAGCTTTCCGACCGGCTGAAGCTGGACGAGGTGCTGAACCGCCGGGCGGGCAAGCTGTCCGGCGGCTGGCAGCGGCGGCTGAGCATCGCCATGGCCCTGATCGGCGAGCCGAAGATCCTGTTTCTGGACGAACCCACGCTGGGGCTGGATGTGCTGGCCCGCAGCGACCTGTGGGATACCATCCGGGCGCTGAAGGGCCGGATGACCATCGTCCTGACCACGCACTATATGGAAGAAGCGGAAGAACTGTCCGACCGGGTAGGCGTCATGCGGGACGGCCGCCTGCTGGCGCTGGGAACGCCTGCGGAACTGAAAGCGCAGGCTGGAAAGGACAAATTCGAGGAAGCCTTTGTGGCGATCGTAAGGGGGAATGCGCAATGAAAATGCTGTTTTTCGCACGGCGCAACGCCCGGGAGATCCTGCGGGATCCTTTGACGGTCGGCTTTAGTCTGGGCTTTCCCGTGGTCATTCTGGCGCTGCTCAGCGCCATTCAGGCCAATGTTCCAGTGGACCTGTTCCGGCTGGAGACCCTAACCCCCGGCGTGACCATTTTCGGGCTGGCGTTTATGACGCTGTTTTCCGCCACGCTGATCGCCCGGGACCGGGAGACAGCCTTTCTGCAGCGGCTGTATACCACGCCCCTGACGGCAGCGGACTTTATCTTCGGCTATTTGCTGCCGGTAGCGCCCATCGCACTGGCTCAATGCGCCGCCTGCTATCTGTTTGCCATGCTGCTGGGCCTGAAGCCTTCTGTTACGATGATTTGGGCCGTGCTGACGGTGCTGCCTGCCGCGCTCCTCTTTATCGGGCTGGGCCTTTTGTGCGGCAGCGTCATGAACACCAAGCAGGTAGGCGGCATATGCGGCGCATTGCTCACCAACCTGACGGCCTGGCTGTCCGGCACTTGGTTTGACCTGAAGCTGGTGGGCGGCGCTTTTGAAAAAATCGCCTACGCATTGCCCTTTGTCCATGCGGTGGAAATGGAACGGGCTGTTCTGAACGGAAACTGGGCGGGGATTTTTCCCCATTTATGGTGGGTGCTGGGATACATGGCCGCAGTGCTTGCGGCGGCAGTGCTGCTGTTTTTGCGGCAGATGAGAAGACAATAGGCAAAAGAGAAAATCAACAGGCCGTCCGCAGGAAAAGACTTCTGCGGACGGCCTGTTCAGGGTGTCGAAAAACCCCGAGTTGGCCGCCAGCGCCCGCAAACAGCGCTACGCTGGTTTGCGGGGAAAGTGCTGCGGCACAAGGGTTAGGGGCGCTGTTCCGCAACCTCAATCGTCGTCTTTGGCACTACCGTGCCAAATCCTCGTTTCGGTTGACGGCTGTCAGTCGCTAGCTGCCTTCGGCAGCTGCATCCACTGGATGCGCGCTCCTTCTCGCCGCCCTATAACC
>SFGO01000177.1 GCA_004556545.1 Clostridiales bacterium | reverse complement strand
GACATACTGTTTCTTCCTCCCTTTCGATTCAGAAGCTGAGTTCGTAATATTCGCCGCAATCGCCCCAGGCGTCGCGCACCGCGACGATGAGGTCGCCGAAGCGAACGTAAGCGTCCGCTTTCAGAAAAGGCGCGTCCTGATTCGAAAGCTGCGTGATGAACTCGCCAATGTCGCTGTGCAGTGTGGTCATGGGATCGAAAAGGGTGCGATAGCCGTGGGACTGAGCATCTCGAAGCGCCGCTTCAAGGGTTCGCGTGTTCAGTGTGGTCTTCATGGTGATAACCTCCCATCATATTCAGGAGCATGGCTCCTGCGGGTTTCCCGCGACGCGCCCCGGCAGTACCGCTCTATCGGCGCGTTTCGACCGGATACCCATCCGGCTCTCGTCAGGCGGGTCAGGCTTCGTCCTCCGCATCCTGCTGAATGAACTGCCGGATGACTTCGTAGACATCCGCGACGTCATATTCCTTCGGTTCCAGACCCTGCTCGATTTCATAGCGTCGCTGATCGTCCATCATCTCCTGCGCGTCCTTCGGAGACCAGGTCGCCTTCTCTTCTTCGCCCATGTATCCGTACAGATAGGCCAGCAGTTCCATGGTTTCGTCATCGGTGACAATGGGATGATTCATAGTGCGTCCTCCTCCATTTCAAAGCATTAGTCGTTGCGGGGTGCCAGAAGGCAGAAGCTTTTCCCTCGCGCCTCGATTTCGTAGCCATCGAGCGCGGGCGTGACTTTGCCCCAGCTGATGCGGTTGACACGGGTCACGCGGGTGATATCTGAGAGCTTGCAGCTCTTCATCCGCGGCTGGCGCTGGACGTACTTCAGCGCCGCGCATTTGAAAGCATCGGGCAGGTCGCGGCGAATGGTTTCCCGGCGTGCACGCCGGCGAGCGTCGCGCTTTTCCTGAATGGCTCTGCCGCTTTCCGCGTCGGTGTAATAGTTCTCGCCAATCTGGCAGAACTCGATTTCGGAGAGAATTTCCAGATGGTTGTTCCAGATGGTGTTGCCCAACTTATCGAAGCAGTTCATGCGGATGCGGTCGGTATTCCGGCCGACAATGAGTCGGATGCCGTCGGGCTTTTCACCGTGGCCGGCGCTGTGGTCGAGCAGCACGCGGATGATTTCGTCGCCCTTGTACAGGTCGACATGGGCAATTTCACCCTGCGAGCCGCCCATGGTGCCGGGGTGAATTTGATAGCCCCGGCTCAGCAGTTCGGTGACCTTTTCCGTGAAGGCGCGGTTGATGTCGTTCTGATTCATGGTAAAACCTCCTCTAAATTTCAAAGTCAGGCGAAAAGCATGACGTAGTCGTGCGCGGCCTGTGCAAGACCGGCGATTTCGGCAGCGGTGGGCGCGACGTACCACTCGGTCTTGCCACAGTCGACCCAGATGTGAGGGCAGCAGATTCCAGAGCATCCGGCCTTTCGGGGCGCGAAGAAATCGCTGAAGCGGAACCGCAGGCAGTCAATTTTGCCATCAGTTGTGCTGAGGATGGTGACCTGCAGCGCATCGTACTGATCGGCCACGCCGCTGGTGACGAATTCCAGCCGGGCGCGGCGGCTGCCGCTGAGGGGAATAAAGCAGGCGCGGCCTGCGTAGAGCGCCTTGCAGGGTTCGAAAGCGGTGGTCTTGCCGGTGAAACGGCGGAGTTCCTGTTCGAAGAAATTCATGGTGACGCCTCCTTGATTTGAAAGATTTCATGCAGCTTCCCGCGACGCTCGAAGCGTTTCGGCCCGGAGCCACCGGGCCATCGTCAGGCGGGCAATTCAGGAGATTACGCTTCGCCCTCCGTTCCTTCGTCAAGGTCGACGCACTCATCGCTTTCGAAGAGGCAGCGCGGCGCGTAGTCGTTGCCGCTGTATCCGCTTTCGCAGACGTAAACCACGCCGTCCTTTTTCTTGACCGAAGCAACCGCGGTGCACAGGGGCCAGCTGGGCTGGTAGGCCAGTTTCACTTCTGCGTCCTCGTCAAACATTTCCAGAATCTCCATCAGCTCACGTACCATCATTTTGGGGTCCTCCTCGATTTGAAAGATATTGCGGGCTTCCCGCGACGC
>SFGO01000176.1 GCA_004556545.1 Clostridiales bacterium | reverse complement strand
GATGGCCTTCAGCGCCCTGCGCAGTTTTTTATGCGAGAGCGGGATATTCCGCTGCGCCACGTCTTCCAGTAACACGTCCCGGATACCGCAGGCCAGAAGCCGGGGCGTGTCACCGTCAAACAATCCCGGCCACCAGGGTTTCAGGGTATTCACGGCCTCATCCAGCGTGGGCAGGTTCAGATAAATGGACAGTGCCTGTCTGGCCTGCGCTTTTTTTGCCGCCAGCTCTGCTTCCCGGGCTGCTTTCTCGGCCAGCTTCTGCTTTTTCACCTTCC
Organism: Clostridiales bacterium; assembly: GCA_004556545.1. Classification (GTDB taxonomy): domain Bacteria; phylum Bacillota; class Clostridia; order Christensenellales; family Aristaeellaceae; genus Limiplasma. The sequence goes on along the minus strand of SFGO01000176.1, from coordinate 1,785 downwards.
ACTTTGGTGGCGTGGTGACATTGATGATGGTTTTCCGGCTGCGGACAGGCGTCTCCCCTTCCGTTTTCCGCTTCAGTGTCAGTACCGGTCGCTTCTGCTCTGTCATGCTGTGTTCTGCCTCTGACGAATCATCCTGTTACGGTCAAAGATACCACACCCGTCACAGCGCCAGAACGCCCAGCACAGCCAGATGACAGGCGTAGAATACCGGGAAAAAATCCCCGGGCCAGAAACGGGGTAATGATTTTCCTGCACACGACACCAGACCAACGGTCAGCACCGTCATTACAAGACCGGCCACCGCCGCTGCATCACTGGAGGCAAGGTTAAGTGCCGGAATAACGGCCAGCAGGCATGCAAGCAGCGCCAGACGTTCCGCTCTGTCTTCCGCCCGGTACAGTCGGTAACTGACCGCCAGCATCAGCAGCCCGGCAATGCCGTAACTGGTGCCGGACAAAGGCCCCCACAGTGCTATCAGGAGAATGGCCGCTGCTGTACGCCACCCACTGCGCGTTTCACACCACGTCAGCACCTGTGCCGCCACTGCAAAGGCAAACAGGATATTCCCCTCATACCAGGGAAAGCCGGCCAGATAATATGCGAACTGGGCAATAATTCCCCATCCCCACAGCCGGTTAATGGCCGGTTGCCGGATATGCGCATGACGGGACAGATTCAGCCCCCACACCAGGGCAAACAGCGGAAAGGCTCCTCGCCCGGCCAGAAACATCCATTCCTGCTTCAGCTGGAATATCAGATTGATGTGGTCCAGTACCATCAGCACCAGCGCCACCGTTTTGATGATATCCCGCTGTCCGGGTGACCAGACCAGAAACGACTGCAACCAGGTATCGGTCCGTGCAGCCAGTGAATCGTTACGTGTCGTGTTCGTGTTATCCGTTGTCATCAGTGTTTGTCTTCCTGTATCAGTCTCCGCCCAGGGTTTTCTCTTTCTGCAGGTCACGAACCATATCCCGCTCCATCTGCTGCAGACGCTCCTGCAGCAGATTTTCCCGGGCAACCTCCCGGACCGCTTCCCGCTCCCGTTGTGATTCACGCAGCACACTCTCCGGCAGTGCGGTTTCCCGTTCAGATATGGCAGACCGGTCACGCTCCTGTCCGGCAATATCCCTGACAGCCAGCTCTGTTTTGCCGTCCGGCAGGTCAGGTTTGTTCTCTGCCATTTTCCTGACAATTTCATCTGCGCGGCGTTCCGTTTCACGGCGGATGGCCTCTTCAGCCTGCCGCTGTGCCAGTACCTCTGCCGTGACCGGTTCGCCATTTCCGGCCCCCGGCTGGACGCTGTTATCCGGGATATCCCCCCACACGCGGCCACCGGTGATGGCACCGGGATTCCACGGACGACCTTCACCGGCAATTCTCACCACCACACCGCTGTCAGGATTATCACGGGCAATCCGGACGCCATCCTGCATATTATCAGCCAGCAGGCTTTCTCCGTTACGGCTGCCCTGCAGGGCCACGAACTGCGCATCCCCGCTGCCTTTCACCCGTCCTTCACCACTGAATCCCCGCAGCCCGTTTCCGTCATCCGTGGTCAGTGGGTTCAGCCAGATACCGGCTGACTTGCCGTTACGGTCAAAAGCCGGCAGTGCTACATACGGCTGCAGATATTTACGCCCCGGTGCAATAAACCGTGCCGGACTGTCTCCCCCGGCCAGCCCCGCCTGACGGAGAACGGCACGGCCTGCCGCCACGTCCCGCAGCTCCCGCGCCGTACTGAACAGCCGCTCTGCATTCATGACCTCCCGGTCCGGTTTCGGC
>SFGO01000175.1 GCA_004556545.1 Clostridiales bacterium | reverse complement strand
ATATGAAGATTTGCCCATGGTATTGAATTTGGCTTGAACCATCAGGAATCCGGCAAATAGGCCTCCGCGGAGGGACATTTCTGTCCTGCAAGCGGCGCGCCTGTTTGCCGGATTTTTTCTTTTGAAAAAAATCTCAAACCGGAAAATAGGCTTCCGGTTTAGCTGTTACCATGCAGCCAGAGCCAAGGGAAAGGAGGTGATCGACCGTGACGATGAACGAGCGCCGGGCAGAAATCATGCGAATTCTGACGGCAAGGCGTTCTATTACCATGCCGGAGCTGGCAAGAACGTTTCAAGTGACAACGCGAACGATTCAGAACGACGTTGTAGCGCTCACGGTCGATTATCCTTTGGAAACCCAGCAAGGTAAAGGCGGCTGCGTGAAGGTAGCTCAGTGGTATCACCCGCATCGGAATATCCTTTCCGGCGAACAGCAGCGCGTCCTTGCCGAGATCATGCAAACGGCCAGCGAGCAGCAAGCCCAAGTCCTGCGCGAAATGCTCCTGGAATATGGCTCTCCGAAAACAAGGCAGACCTTACAGGAGGGATTCAATGTGCAGTAACAATCTCAAGCTGCCCATTCGGGCCGCGCCCTACAGGCACCAACAGGAGGCCGCCGCGTATGCGCTGGACAGGCTGGCCGATGGCGGCGGGGCCGCGCTGCTCATGGAAATGGGCACGGGCAAGACGCTCACCACCATTGCCATCGTGGGCCGTCTCTGGCAGGAGAAGCGCGTTCAGCGGCTGCTTGTGGTCTCGCCGCTGTCCATTCTCGGCGTGTGGGAGGAAGAATTTCGCAAATTCGCGGATTACGACTATTCTCTCGCCGTGCTGGAGGGCACGGGCGCACGGAAGGCGGACACCATCCGGCACATGACCGGCGCGGCGCTGCAGGTGCTGGTGGTGAACTATGAAAGCGCATGGCGCTTGGAAAAGGAGCTGGCCGCATGGAAGCCGGGCTGCATCGTCTGCGACGAGGGCCACAAGATTAAGACCCACAACATCGCTGCCAGCAAGGCGCTGCATCGGCTGGGCGCGAAGGCGCGGTATCGCCTGCTGCTCACCGGCACGTTCATCACCAACAAACCCATCGACGTGTTCAGCCAGTATAAATTCGCTGATCCCGCCGTATTCGGCAGCAGCTTCTTCCTGTTCCGCAACCGCTATTTCGACATGGTGGGCTATGGCAATTATACGCCGGTCATGAAGAAAGGCATGGAGGCGGAATTCACGGAAAAGCTGCACAGCATCGCCTTTCGGGCGACGAAGGCTGAATGCCTCGACCTGCCGGAATGCACGGACATTGTGCAGCGGGTGGAATTGGAGCCTGCAGCCCGGCGCGTGTACCTGCAGCTGGTGAAGGACAGCTATGCCGACCTTGCTAACGGCAGCGTCACCGTAACCAACGTACTGACAAGGCTTTTGCGGCTTTCTCAGCTGACGGGCGGCTTCGTAGGCAACGATACGGACGCCGCCACGGAGCAGATTTCCTCGGCCAAGCTGGACGCGCTTTCTGATTTGCTGGATAGCGCAGAAAATGACGGCCACAAGGTGGTGGTCATTGCCCGGTTTCTACCAGAAATTCACGCTATCGAGAAACTGCTGGAAAAGAAAGGCCTTCGCTACTCCGTGGTCCACGGCGGCGTGACCGACCGTCCCGCCCAGATCGAAGCCTTTCAGAATGATCCCGCGGTGCGGGTGTTCATCGGCCAGATCGCCACGGCGGGTCTGGGCATTACGCTGACGGCGGCCTCCACCATGATCTTCTACTCGCTGGATTATTCCATGAGCAATTACGAGCAGACCCGCGCCCGCATCCATCGCGTGGGCCAGAAGCACCCCTGCACCTATATTCATCTGGTGGCCAAGGGCACCGTGGATGAAAAGGTACTGAAGGCTCTGCAGGACAAGGCCAATCTGGCCAAGGCGCTAGTGGACGATTACCGGGCGGGCCGAAACCCCTTTGGAGGATAAGATGGAGAACAACCAACTTTTTGAATTGGCTGACGAGCTGAAGGCCCTCCGCGACCGCAAGGATGCGCTGGAGGCCGAGCTGAAGCAGGTCAATATGGACATCGACAAC
>SFGO01000059.1 GCA_004556545.1 Clostridiales bacterium | reverse complement strand
GCTACCGCAGTCCGAAGCCCGCCACCAAGGGAGGCCGAAGGCCGACTAGCGCCAGAAATGGCTGAAAGCCATGAAGCGCGTAGCCAAGCACAAGCGTAGTGCAGGGCTTGGCCGCAGACATGCGGCGGGGCGGGCCGCAAAGCGCTGTTTGCGGGCAACAGCAGCCAACTTGGGGTTTTTCGACAGGCTGAAACGGCGGGAAAAGCCGCCGGTTTGGGCGCTGCGTCTCCGGGGGACAAAATGGGCAAAGAAACCCGTGGCGCAGGCCGTTCCAATGAATGCTTTTTTCGATGGGCGGGCAGACCTTGCTTTACTACAGCCGCCCCTGCCGGAAGCGCTCGACCATTTCAAGAGCCACGCTGACCGTCCGTTCGGGGGCGGAAAGCTGATTCCGGGATACCCATTTGGCGTCGGCCAATTCGCTGCGCTGAATTTTGAGCGGCAGAGAGCTGTCCGTCTCCCCCTGAAAGGCGCACATCAGCGAACCGCTGACGCCCCAAGGCTGACTGCCGATATACCGCAGATCCCGGACGGGAAGCCCGACTTCTTCCATTACTTCCCGGCGAACGGCCTGCTCCAGCGTTTCGCCCACTTCCACATAGCCCGCTACCAGCCCGTAGTGCTTCCATGGGCTGGTGGCGTTTTTCGCCAGCAGGATGGAATCGCCGCAGGTCAGGGCCACGATAATCGCCGGGGCGATCATGGGATAGTTCACCTGCCCGCAGACGGGGCAGCGCAAAGCCCGTTCCGCCTTATCATGCGCCGTCTTTCCGCCGCAGCAGCCGCAGAAACGGTTCCGGCGCATCCATTGCCATAAATGATGGGCGGCGGTCACAGCGGCGGCGGAACGGCTGTCCATATCCCGGAAAAGCCGCACCGGGCCGTAATGAAGCCCGTTTCCTTCGGGAACCGTTCCCTCCCGCAGGGGATCGGGCGTAAAGAGCGTCTGACCGTCCACGGTCAAAAGCGCTGTCCATTCCATATCCGGCGGCAAAAGCGGCTCGACTTCCCGATAAAGCGGCAGACGGGGAGCGCCCCCCTTCGACCCTAATAATACTTGCCCCGGCTGAAAACACAGCACGTGACTTGCGTCCGTCAAAGCGGCGGCGCGGGGCTGTACGTCTATCGAAATATCCTGAAACAGCATGGAGAACCCTTCCTTCTAATGCCCAAAACCCGGCAGTGAAAATGGGAAAGCCTCTGCATTATACCGAATACGCGCCCGGAAAGCAAGAAACAGCCCGGCGGATCGTTTTGGAGGACGGCTTCTTTTGCGTTTCTTTCTTTGCCTCGGTTCGGGCGATGCATCCCCGGGATGACAAGACGGGCAAAATCTGCTATGATGAGCGGCAGGCTTATGTGGAAAGCGACTGCCTCCCAAAGCATTGGGATGGTATCTCAGCTCTATCAAAGAACACAGGGAAACTTTTCACACGGCGGTGCGTCATGCGCCGATTGGGGGAACCGTAAAGGCGGGCAAAGAAAGCCGCGGCGCGGGCCGTTTCCATCAATGGGAAGAAAAGACACGGAGGAAGAGCCAACCATGGAAATCAAACAGCTGGACAAAGCAACCTATTCCGGGAAAAAATTTACCGCACGCTATTGGACGAAAGGCTATTATGATATTCGCCCGGCGGACTGCGGTTTTTGCATCGAATATGTGCCCTTTGAAACGGAGGTTCCCAAAAGCTTTGAGGATGAATTCTTCGGTGAATGGCTGGACGAGCCGGTAGCCTATGGCGCGTTCGAAGGCGAAAAGTTGCTGGGATATGTAGAGGGAGCGCCGGAAAATTGGAACCGCCGTTTTCGAATCAGCAACCTCTGCGTCTTTGACGACTCTGCCCGCCGCCGTGGAATCGGCAGCGCGCTGATGCAAACCATTCTGGCGGAAGCCGTTCAGGCTGGCGCGCGGATGGCGGTTTTGGAAACGCAGTCGTGCAATGAGAACGCCATCGCGTTTTACCGCAAAAACGGCTTTGAGATCATCGGTTTTGATCTGTACGCCTATTCCAATACCGACCCCGAACGGCACGAAGTCCGGCTGGAAATGGGAAAGAAATTAGAAGAAAATTTGAGGAAAAAGTAAAAAAGCTTTGCCGATTCTCACTTCACCAGACAGAGAACCACACCAGACCCGCACCCAAAGGCGCGCAGTCCGGGGTGCAGGGGCATTGCCCCAGCCCCAGCCCTGCATGTAAAAAGGCCAGCATGGTTTCTGAACCACGCTGGCCTTTGCTGCGAGCCATGAGGCCCATCGCCGAATGGCGGCCTTTTTCCTTCACCAGACAGGGAACCGCACCAGCCCCGCGAGCCGCGAGGCCTTCCGCCGAGCGGCGGTAATTTCCAAAGCCAACCAACATGTCCCCCGGGTACCCCCGCGCCCAAGGCGCGCAGTCCGGGGTGCAGGGGCATTGCCCCAGCCCTGCATGTAAAAAGGCCAGCATGGTTTCTGAACCACGCTGGCCTTTGCTGCGAGCCATGAGGCCCGTTGCCGAATGGCGGTCTATGCCATGTAATTGACAGGGAACCACACCAGCCCCGCGAGCCGCGAGGCCTGTCGCCGAGCGGCGGTAAACCCCCGGCCAACCATCATGTCCCCCGAGCACCCTGCGCGCCCAAGGCCAGTGGGCACAACCGCCGAAGGCGGTTAGCGACCGGCAGCCGTCAACCGAAACGAGGATTTGGCACGGCAGTGCCAAAGACGACGATTGAGGTTGCGGATCACTACCCCTGCTAGGCGCCGAGGGCTTCGTGGAAGGACTCGAAGAATTCGGGGCAGCTCCACGTGCCGCAGGCGCTGATTGTGTCGTCGCCGACTAGAAGCTGTAGGGTCAGGCCGTTGCTCAGGCCGATGTGCAGGGAGCCGGAACCGCTCGTGCCCGTGCTCTGGTATTCGGCGTTGTCCAGAAGGGTCTGCATCAGGGCCTGCGCATCCGCGTCTTCCACTGTGCCGACCCCTTCCAGCGTCATCCAGCTGACCTGAGAGGCCGAGCAGAGCGTGTCGCCCAGCGTCTCGCTGCCAATGGTGGCCGTGCCCGCGTAGCTGACCCGCTGGAAAACCCGAGTGCTGCCGTTGACCTTGGCCGCGGCCAGAGCGCCGCTGAAACCGTCGATCGCATAGACGGCCTCGCCCTGACTGGCCGAGTTGCTGACGATGCTGCCGGAACCCAGTGCAGGCTCTACGTTGTACTCGTTTACCGTGCCCAGCGAAGCGCCCAGAAGCCCGTCGGAAATGCCGTCCGGGTAGGTCAGCATCCGATAGGTGGCCCCGTTGACGATCAGCATGGGGAATACGCCGCTGTCCGCGCTGGCAAAGAGCGTGTCGGAGCTTCCCTTCCGGCCGTCGCCTAAGGTGATGCTGCCGGAAGGCAGGTCGGCGGCTACGGGAATTTCCGTCGCCCGGACTTCCTGCCCGGCGGAACGGGTGTGCATCAGCCCGCCTTCATCCGAAGGCGTTCCCTTGGGAAGGAATTGCCACGATACCGCGCCTGCCGCCAGCAGCACAAAGGCCGTGGCCAGCGCGACAATCGACCTCCAGGCAGGCTTGCGGGGCGAACGCTCTTCTGCCGCCTTCAGCTTGATCTTGGCCAGCATGGCCGGCGTGGCTTCCAGCCCGCCCAGCTGACGCGCCGCAATTTCAGGCAGTTGTTCCAGTTTCTTCATGGCTCAATCCCTCTCTCTTTCAGGAGTTCCTCCAGCTTCTTTCGTCCGCGGGACAGGCGGCTGGAGATGGTTCCTTCGGGCAGATCCAGCATCTTGGCGATCTCGCCGATGCCGTAGCCCTGATAGTAATAAAGCAGTATGGTTTCCCGGAAGGCGGGGGGCAGGGCGTGAACAGCCGACATCATGGCTTCTTCGTCCTCCCGGCGCTGATGGTCGTCCGGGGCGGGCACCAGCTCGAATGCCGGGCTTCCCAGCGTGACCCGCTTGAGCCACGCGCCGCGCCATAAATCCCGGCAACGGTTCAGCGCCACCTTCAAAAGCCACGCTTTTTCGTGGCCCTCCTGCAGGTTCGGCGCATTGGTCATCAGCCTGACAAAGACGTCCTGGCAGACGTCCTCGGCTCGCTGGCGGTCTCCCAAATAGAAATAGCTGACGCGCAAAACATCGTTTGCGTATTTCTCGTACAGCTCTTCGAAATTCGTCATTTCCTGTTCCTCGCCATCCTTGGCCCGGAGTTCGGCGCATTCCGGGCGACATGCATCCTTCGTACCTATATTGAAACGAAACATGCCGTCCAATCCTTGCATCTTTCTCCCATTCTTTTTTTGAACAAAGCGTTTTCTTTTATCAACGTTTTTGTCATATTTTGTCAAAATTGTAAAATTTGGAAAAACAGGCGCTTTCGCCGGACGATCCCCCGGAAAACTTGCAAAACCCCGCTGCCCTGTGCTATTCTATAGCCGACTGATCCTGAGGATTTCTGTGGGGAAAAGAGGTGCCGTGCATGAAAAAGCTTCGTCAAAAATGGCTGCGGGCCCTGCCGGCGGTCGCCTTTTTCTGCGCGGCGGTCACGCTGGCCATGGCCGTCTATACCTTCCGCTGGGAGCCGGAACGCTACCGCGCCTCCTGTACGGTCTATGCCCTGCCTGCCGGAGCAAGCAGCGACGCGGATGCGGCGGAGCTGGCCCGGATGCTGTGCCGGGACTGCGATCTGCTGATCAACACCCCTGAATTTCAGCAGAAAGCGCTGCAAAATGCGCGCAGCGACGGCAAGACGCGCCTGTACGTCCGTCAGGCGGACGGCGGCCATATGCTGCGGGTAGAGGCCGTCGGGGAAAACGCCGGTGTGGCGGCAGGCCTTTCCAATGCCGCAGCGGACGTTCTGTTAGAGGAACTGTCCGGCCGGATGGGCGCGGGGGAGGTTCATCTGGTCTCCCGGGCGGAAACGCCGGAGGAGCCTTTCGCGCCGAATCGCCCGGTGAAGATCGCCGCAGCGTTTCTGCTTTCTTTTGCGTTGTTTTCGTTGATCGCTCTGCTGATCCCCGCGCCGAAAGAACGGGCCCGGTGGAACCCGCGGGAGCTGCCCGACGAGGGGGATCCCTGCCCCTGCCTGACGGGCGTGGCGGAATATGACGGCTGTCTGCGCCGTATGAGCCGGGAGCGCCGCCGGGGCGGGCAATCGACACTGGCGGACAGCGTGGACGAGCTGACCCGGGAAAACGTGCGGGAGCTGGTGCTCCAGCTGCGTTCCCGCCAGCCCAAGCCCGGCTGCTCCGTGGTGATGGCCGGTCTGGAAGACGAGGACAGCGCCACCCTTTCCCTGCTGACGGCCTCCGAGCTGGCGGCGCAGGGCTTTGAGGTGCTGCTGATGGAGATGGATTCCTACGCCCCCAGCCTGCGGAAATGGCTGGGCGTGCAGGGCACGATGGACGTTGTGGACTGCCTGCAGCGGGAGGACGCACTCCGCACAGCGCTTTTGTCCACCCTCATCCCCCGGCTTTTGTTTATGGACGTGTGCCACGAGCCGGGATTCCTGAGCCGGATCGCCGCCCGCCCGGGCTTTGCCGCCTTTCTGACGGACGCGGCCCAATCCTTTGACTATGTGATTTTGAACGCCCCGCCCTGCCAGTCTGTCAGCGATGCGGCCCTGCTGGGCGCGCTCGCCGACCGGACGGTGGTCGTGGCGCAGGATGGCCGCTATACGCCCCGGGAGCTGACGGGAATGCTGCGGGCGTTCGCAGGCAGGGTGCGCTGTCTGGAAGGCGTGGTCTTCTGCCGGGTGCCGCTGAAGAGCTTTTCCCGAACCGAGCGCCGCGCCCTGCGGAGCTAGGACGACGGTTCAAATCAAACCGGGAGGTTGAACGATGGATCTGCTGAAAACGCTGCTTGTCTATATGACGATGGTATACGCTTCCTCCGTGCAGAGCATGCCGGACGCGGAAGCCTACATGGCCACGGTGTCCACGCCCACCCCGGCGGTAACGGCCACGGCGGAACCTACGCCCCGGCCCACGGCAGTGCCCACGGTGGAGGTGTCCGTGAACCCGGATTATCATACCATCCAGACGGGCGATAAAGGCGATGAAGTGCTGCGCCTGCAGCAGGCGCTGGCCGAGTACGGCTATTATGAGGGCGAGCTGGACGGCCGTTTCGGCCAACAGACCCGGCGGGCCGTGGAACGCTTTCAGTACAGCCACGGCCTGACGGCGGACGGCATTGCGGGCCGGAATACCCTGTCCGTGCTTTATGACAGCGGAAAGGTGCGCCGGGCGGATTACTGGCAGAGCAGCGTCACGCCGACGCCCTCGCCGTCGCCCACGCCTGCCCCCACAGATACGCCTGTCCCCAGCCCCTCGCCTACGGCGGCTCCGACGGATACGCCCGCGCCCGCCGTGGTCGCTACCGAAGCCCCTGTGACCGTGCTGGAACCCATGGAGGGCTGGACCATCACCGTGGACGGGCAGACCATCCTTGGCGAAAACGAGGCGGCGCTCCCGCCCTGCCGCAGCGAAGACGGCGCGCTGTACCTGCCCCTGCGGGAAATTCTGCTCAGTCACGGCGTTACCATCCTGCCTTCGGACACCACGGACAACCCCGGCTATGCCTTTGCGCTGGGCGGCAGCCTGTACCGGCTGTCCTACGGCCTAAATCAGGCAGGAACGCCCATCCATCTGGAGATCACCCTGAACGGGGTGCGCCAGCTATTGAAGGTGCGCGACATCCGCGCCTACGGCGAAGGCCTGTACATCCCCGCTGAGACCATCGACGGGCTGCTGGGCATCTCCGCCGCTGAAAACGAATCCGGCTGCGTGGTGACGGTGACGTTCCCGGCGGATGAATAAGAGGAATCATGAATCAGGAGATTTTCTCCGCCATTCCTATGAATTGGCTGGGGAAAGAGCCTTGACACCCTGCAGGGTCACGTTATAATGAATAGATGCTACGGAGGGGGGGAAAGCCATGCTGCGGGAATCCACGGTTCATACCGACCTGAGTGAAATGACCATGAGCATGATGCGGGAAAAACAGTACGAGGCCTGCGAGCGCAGGCTTTTTGCCCATCCTCGGGCGGCGCTTTTTTCCGCCGAAGCCACGGAGCTGGACGCTCAGTCGCTTTACGAGCATTCCTTTGATTTCCGGGCCGGGCAGCAGCGTCTTTGTTCGCTGGACGAGCTGCGGGGCATGGTGCTGGCCCGGCTTCCGCTGGAAGCCCGGTTTGTGGGCGCGGCAGAACAGCAGCTTTTGGAAAAGCTGCTCATCAACGACGGCGAACTGCTTTTGACGGACTGGGACGATCTGGGCGCTGCGGAGGCGCTGCTGAGCCGCCTGTGGTGCAGCTTCCGGGCGGAGGGCGACGACTGGTATCTGACGCTTCCCGCCGCGCTGCAGGAGCCGCTGCTGACCGCCATGAGCGCCGACGGCGCGGCCATGGACCGGGAACGGCTGTGGCGCTATGACGCGACAGTCCACGGGCTTTTGTATATCACGGGACTATTGCACGCGGCGCAGGCCATGGAATTTTTTCTGGGCGGCGTGATGCAGCGCAACGATCCCATGGCCCGGGAGATCGCCCGGCGGTATTTGCAGGCCTCTTTTGACTACATCACCGACGGGGCGGGCGGCATGATCCTGCTGCATCCCGGGCTGGCCAACCCCTATCAGCTGGTCAAACGCCAGCAGGTGGGCGCGCTGGACACCTTTGAAATGAGTCAGCAGATGGTGGCAGGGGGCATGAACGGCATCCTGCCGGAGGAAGTTCCCCTGCACGAAGCCATGTGCGCCGCCCTGCGGGGCGCGCTGCGGCCGGAGCTGGACGTGAATGACATTGCGGAAGACCTGCGCATGCTGGCCAAGCAGAACGCCTCCCTTTCCGAAATGGAGAGCGTGCTGGCGGAATCGGTCACGGTGCTGCCTACCCGGGAAATGCGGGATGCGGTGCGCAGGCTGTACGAAGGAACGCCGCGCTGGCTGGGCCTGAAAGCGGCGCTGGAGCATTAAGATGAAACTGTATACCTTGACCATCCCGGAGGACATCGCTCCGGGACGGCTTTTTCCCTGGCTGCGGCGGATGCTGCCCCAGTTGCCCGAGCATGCCGTCCGGGAAGCGCTGGATCGGCGGGACGTGAAGCTGAACGGCAAGCGGGTCGATCGGCAGGCGATGCTGGTTCCCGGTGCGGAGGTGCGCCTCTATACCCCCGGCGAGGAGATTCGGGAGCGGGAAATTCCCATTCTGTATGAGGATCGCCGTGTGTTGATTGTCCGCAAGCCTGTGGGTGTCAGCTGCCAGCCGGACGGAAAGGGCGGGCTGACCCTTCCCGAGCTGGTGGGCAGGCAGCTTCGCCGGAAGGAGCCGGACGCCCGGGATCCCCTGCTGTGCCACCGGCTGGACAACCAGACCGATGGACTGCTGCTCTTGTGCCGGGATGAGGAAGCACAGGCCGCCATGGAAGAGGGCTTCCGGCAGCGGCGCATCCATAAGCGCTACCTCTGCCTGACCCAAGGAACGCCCCAGCCCGATCACGCGGTGCTGCGGGCTTTTCTCACCAAGGACAGCGAAAAGGCGCTGGTGCGCGTCACCCGGAAGGAGCAGCCCGGCAGCCTGCCCATCGTGACGGAGTATACCGTGCTGGAGCCGGGCCTCTGCGCCCGGGTGGAGATCCTGCTGCACACGGGCCGCACCCATCAGATCCGCGCCCAGATGGCGGCAATCGGCCATCCCCTGCTGGGGGATGACAAATACGGCGACCGGGCGTTCAACAAGCGCATGAAGGCCCGGCGGCTGATGCTCTGCGCCGTGGAGCTCCGTTTTGAGCTGGACGGGGAATGGAGCTATCTCAACCGCCTGCGGCTGTCGATTTTCCCTGATTTTTGAAGGAGTACCAAAGCATGAAACCCATTCGACTGATTGCCATGGATATGGACGGCACCTTGCTCAACAGCCGTCAGGAACTCAGCGCGGGCAACGTAGCCGCCCTGCGCGCCGCCGAGGAAAAAGGCGTGAAGCTGGCCATTTGCAGCGGCCGTCCCGCCGGGGATTCGGGCATGTTTGCCGTCACCCACGGCTTTGACCAGATGGCGATTCTCTCCCTGAACGGCGGCTACTGTCTGGATCGGCCTTTCGGCACGGCCTACGCCGATCACGCCATCGACCGGGAAACGGCTCTGCAATGCCTGCAATGGTTTCAGGAGCGGAAAATGACCTTCGCCTGCTTCCTGCAGAACGATATCGCCGCTTTTCAGGGCGACCCGCCCGCTTCGGATATTTTCTGGTGCTCTCATTGGGACGATCCCCGCGCGCCGCGCATCCTGCACGGAGAAGAGGCCGATTCCCGGGCGCTGGAAGGCCGGGTGAACAAATTCGTCTGCATCGAGCAGGATTCGGAAAAGCTCCACGCGCTGGGCCGCCTGCTGGAAACCCTGCCCGGGCTGGAAATCACTTCCTCTTGGGCGGACAATTACGAGCTGATGCCCCGGGGCGTCAGCAAGGGCCGCGCCGTGCAGGAGCTGGCGGAGCAGATGGGCATCGGGCCGGATCAGGTGATGACGCTGGGCGATTTTGACAACGACCTGAGCATGATCGAATACGCTGGCTTCGGCACCGCCATGGGCAACGCCTCGCCCCGGGTCAAGGCTGCGGCCAAATACGTGACCCTGACCAACGATGAAGACGGCGTTGCCGCCGCCATTCGAAAGTTTGTCCTGTAAAAATGCGGCTGTCTGAAGGAAGACAAGCCTGTCCATCGGGATTTGGCTCAAAAAAAGAGGATTGTGAATAGGAGATGACAGGATGAAAAAAACCATTCTTGGGGCAGTGATGTTCTTAGCGGGACTGATTTCCAGCGCCATTCTTTTGGCAGGTCCCATGGGAATGCAGTGGACCCATAACGAGCAATGGGCTTCGGCGTGGTGGCTGTTATCCAATTATGGACTCGCACCTGTTTTTTATGTTTTCGTTGCCATAACCATCATAGGCTTGTGTATGGCCTTATGGGGCGTATTCGAGAAGAAGGAAGCCTGATTCCAGTTTCAGCGCGGAGAGGAAAGCCATGCAGATCAGCCAGTTTTTTATAAACGGAGACATGAAGGGCGCTATTGCGTATATGCGGGAGCATCCGGAATTTCAGGACGTTCTTCCTGCCTATACCGCGATTTTTGAAAAGGGCGAATACCGCACGTTTGAGGTTCCGGACAGGCTCAACGAACTTCTGCGGCTGTATCAGGTTTATTACCGGGCTACCTTTTATGCCGGTCTGCCAGAGGCGGAGGCCGCCGACAAGCTGCTGGCCCAGATGAAAAGGCTTCTGGGGATGCCGGACGCGACGGAAGAGAAGGAAGAGACGCTGACCGAGCAGCTTCAAGCGGTTTTTGAAGCAGAGGGCTATCATACGCTTTTCGGGAAAACCCAGGGATATTACGGCCCCTACATCTGGAAAGAGACTGTTCCGACGGTCTACCGTGTCGAGTTGCCGGGCGGGACGGCGGAATATGCCGTCAACATTCTCAAGGGCTTCGTCTTTCGGGGCTGGATGGATTATCTGACCTTCGGCAGGTACGGCACCGACGGCTGGGCTTCCCCGGACGGCACCATCAACTGCATTGAGCAGGCGTATGATTTTCATAGCGAGCGGTTTCTGGTCTCTCTTCTGAAACATGAGGCGCAGCATACCGTGGATATGAAGCAGTTCCCGGGCATCACCCCCACGGAATTGGAGTACCGGGCCAAGCTGGTGGAACTCCATTACTCCGGCGATCCGGGCCTGCTGCAAAAGTTTTTCGCGCAGGCGGATGAAAGCAGACCGAACGACAGTCATGCACTGGCCTCCGCAAGGATCCGGCGCGAGTTTGCCGCGATCGATCCGGCGGACCTTTCCGGCATCCAGTCGCGGGCGCTGGAACGGTTTCATGCCCACACGAAGGAAATGGAGGAAAAATACGGGAAGCCGGATGATTCGGCGGCTTCCGGGTTGGCGGACAGATAAGAGTATACAAAAGGCGCAGCTGCGAAAGCTGCGCCTTTTGTATATTCTTCTATCTTATGAAATTACGAAGATTCCCATCCTTCTTCCAGCGGCTTTTTCAGCCGAAAATGCCCTCTTTGAAACTCCATCAGCCCTTCGTCCCGCAGGCGGCAAAGCTCCGCCGACAAGCCGCTTCGATCCACCGACAGATAATCCGCCAGCTGCTGCCGCGAAAAGGGTACGTCAAACTCGGCGGCACCCTGCCGGCGGGCGCAGGCGGACAGGTAGGAAAGAATCTTCGCCCGGGTGCTGCGCTGGCCCATATGGGTGATCTTTTCATTAAGGCGCAGATTTTTTCCCGCCAGATTGACCAGAAAATGCTGCAAAAACCGCTGGCCGCCGATGGAAGCGGACAGCTCGCCGGACAAAAGCCGCTCCGTTTGCAGAAAAAGGGCTTCGCAGGGCTGGCTGGCCGTCACATCCACATTCAGGATCGCGCCGGGAAGGCAGGCAAAGGATTCGGCAAAGCAGTCTCCCGAATGCAGCGAGGACAGAATATTCTGATTGCCCCAGAAATCCTCCTGCCGCACCAGCGCCCCGCCGCTTAACAGGATTCCGAACGCCTTAGCCGGGTCGCCCGCCCGAAGAAGGCGTTCATCCCGCTCAAAGGCGCGCTGCTCTCCATGGAGCGTTTGCTGGATTTCCTGAATTTCCGTCTCCGTCAGCCCCGAAAACAGGGAAGAGGATGCAAGCACCGTCAAAATTTCCTTCATGGGCTTTTTCCTTTCGTTGAAAATTCAACGGACATTCCTTCGGCATTGTAGTAAACTGAACCCGCAAAGTCAAGCGGAAGTCCTTTTCCCGAAAAATCGGCTTTGCATGACCGCCGGGGCCTTGTCCCCAAAACGGCGGAACAACAGGGAGGCAGGAAATATGATTCGCAAAATTATCCATATTGATGAGGAAAAATGCAACGGATGCGGCGCATGCGCGTCGGCCTGTCAAGAGGGAGCCATTGCCATGGTGGACGGCAAGGCCCGGCTGATGCGGGACGATTACTGCGACGGTCTGGGCAACTGTCTGCCCGCCTGTCCCACGGGCGCGATCACCTTTGTGGAGCGGGAAGCGGCCGCCTACGACGAAGCGGCGGTGGAAAAGCATCTGAAAGAACGGGCGGAAAAGGCTTCGGTGCCATCCCGGCCCGCTCACGGCGGCTGTCCCGGCATGATGGCCCGCGCCATTCATCGGGCGGAAAACGCTCCCGCTGCGGCTGCGGACATGCCCAGCCAGCTTTCCCAGTGGCCGGTACAGATTCGTTTGGCACCGGTGAACGCGTCGTATTTCGACGGAGCCAAGCTGCTGATTGCCGCAGACTGCACGGCCTACGCCTATGCCAATTTCCATCAGAAGTTTATCCGGAACCACATTGTGCTGGTGGGCTGCCCCAAGCTGGACGATGTGGATTATTCGGACAAGCTGACGGAGATCCTCCGGCAGAACGACATCCGCAGTGTGACGGTGGTGCGCATGGAGGTGCCCTGCTGCGGCGGGCTGGAGCGCGCGGCGAAGGCGGCTTTACAGCAAAGCGGGAAGTTTATTCCGTGGAATGTGGTGACGATTTCTACGGATGGAAGGATTTTGGAGGAGTGAGTGCGTCAGCGGGGGCATAGCTCTGCACCATTGGTGCGCTGATTCTCCGACTCCGGCGCGGGAGAAGGGCTTGCAGAACCGCCGAAGGCGGTTAGCGACCCGGAGTTCAGGCAAACAACAAGCGGGACGCACGGCAGTGCGGGCCGCGCCGATTGTTTGCCCCGAGGAAAGCCCCCTGCTTGCATCAATGGGCAACAACTTTGCCGTAAGCAATTCCCCTTGACGGGGATTGACGCGCCGACTCCGGCGCGGGAAAAGGGCTTGCAGCCTTCATGGGGTACTCATTTACTTCGGAGGCGATCCGAAGAGGGTGCAGGGGGGCGAGCGGAAAGCCACCCTGCTAGCATGACAAGAGACAGCTTTGCCGTGAGAAATTCTCCTTTGAGAGGGCCTGACGCGCCGACTCCGGCGCGAATTGGGACTTGCCGTCCCAAGGAGCGCTCACACTTTTCTTTCGGTGGCGAAAGAAAAGTGTGCAAAAGAAAGGCAGCGGCACGGCGACTCCGGGAGCTCGCCTTTTTCCGCCGTCAAAATGGGCGGGCCTTTTTCCCTCCGCTGCCTATCGCCGCTCTGCTCCCCCGCAGTCGGCGTGGGGCAGGCTTACCCATTGCGGGTTGAGGTGCTTCAATGTAGCTCGTATTTTTTTGCAGCGCAAAAGGCCAGCGGGATCTCAAATCCACGCTGGCCTTTATGCGAGCCATGAGGCCTGTCGCCAAATGGCGGTCTATGCTATACAATCGGCAGGGAGCCGCACCAGACCGGCGAGCCGCGAGGCCCATCGCCGAGCGGCGGTAGCTTCACGGCCAACGGGCTTTTCCCCGAGCAGCCCCGCGCCTTTTGGCGCGGTGTGGGGTCAAGGGGTACTACCCCTTGCGCGAGCCATGAGGCCTGTTGCCGAATGGCGGTCTTTACTGTTCAAGCGGCAGGGAGCCGCACCAGACCGGCAAGCCGTGGCACCTGTCGTGCCACGGCGGTAAAACCCCGGCCCAGTTGCATGTTCCTCTACGCCCCTGCGCGCCCACGGCGCGCAGTCCGGGGTGCAGGGGTACTACCCCTGCTGAGTTTTTGCCAGCGCTTGCGGCGCTTTTCACGGATGGCCAGACGTTCGCCCAAGTCCCGCGCGCCGACGCCGTATACCAGATAGAGGATCAGACCGCTGACGATCATGATGAACACCGTCGAAGCGCAGCGGCGGCCGGAGGCGTTCACGTTGTAGCCGTCCCGGCCTTCCTCGGCGCACATGTTCTGGATGACCATGGCGTAGCTCTTGCCGTAGCTGGAATGGAAGGTGGCGCTCATGTCGTACTCGGTGAACAGCGCGTTGAAGTTCAGCGCGAAGACCGCCAGCACGCTGGGCAGGACGATGGGCAGCTTGACCTTCAGGAACGTGACCAGCGGACTGGCGCCCAAGTTCCGGGCGGCATCCTCCAGCTCCTCGTCAATGGCGTAGAAGGCCGCCTTGATCATGCGCAGGGCAAAGGGCAGCTTCACCACTGTGTAGGCCATGACGATCAGGAAACGCACGTTTTCCTTCCAGTATAGATTGGTGTTGAACACGTACCAGACGTTTTCGGAGTTGAAATAGGTGCGGTAGGAATAGCAGATCAGGATGGTGGGCAGCAGCCAGGGGAACAGCAGACTGTATTCCAGCACGGTCGCCCGTTTTTTGTTCTTGTTTTTGAAGATGTAATTCACCGCTACGACCACGATGACGCAGGCCAGCGCGGCCGCAATGGCGGAAAGCACGAAGCTGAGCCGGATGCCGCCCACGGTGTCCGCATTGGCGAACAGGCCGGAGATGGAGCCGACGCGGGTCTTCAGCTTGCCCCGGTTGGTCAGGAATTCATAGTCCTGCTGGCCGAAGAAGTTGATCAGCGTCCACTGGTTCATGTCCAGCGATTTGGCGCGGATGGCGGGGTAGTTCTGGAATGCGAACAGGACGATCATCACCACGGGGGTCATGTAGATGAGGAACAGTACATAGGCGTAGATGTGCGCCAGTACGTTCACCACCGGGTTCTGGATCTTCTGCTTCACCAGCTTGGCCTTGGTCTTGGAAACGCTCAGGTAGTGGCCCTTGCGCTCGTAGGAGGACAGGGTGGTCAGCAAAATGATCGTGAACATGGCCAGAATGATGCTCAAAAGCGCGGCGCGGGCCTGGGGGAAAGCCTCATCCGCCACGGAGGAACCGGCCAGACGGACGATTTCCGGGTTGATGGAGTCATAGCCCAGCAGGGTGGGAGCGCTCATGGCGCACAGGCCGGTGATGAAGGTCATGACCGTCAGGCTGAACAGGGTGGGGATCAGGGTGGGGAAAACCACCTTCAGCAGCACCTTGAAGGGCTTGGCCCCCAGATTGCGGGCTGCCTCCACGGTATTGTAGTCGATGTTGCGGATGGCGTTGCGCAGAAACAGCATATGGTTGGACGTACAGGCGAACGTCATGGTGAACAGCACCGCCCGGAAGCCGGAGAACCATTCCTTGTTGAAGCCGGGGATCACTTTGACCAGCCAGCTGGTCAGCATGCCGTTGGAATCATACAGGAACAGGTAGCCGGTCACCAGCGCCACGCCGGAGTAGATCAGCGTGGTCATGTAGCCCAGCCGAAGCACCTTCGCGCCCTTGATGTCGAAGTACTCGGTCAGAAGCACGATGCTCACGCCCACAATATTGACCGTGATGACCAGACAGATGGCCAGCTTCAGGGAGTTCCATACATAGCTGGGCATATTGCCCGCAAAGAAGAAGCGGATGACCGCCAGCGGGTCGGTCTGGCCGTCCGCACCCTTGACGGTGAAAATCTGCGTGATGGTGTTCAGGCAGGGCAGCAGCATAAAGCCGAAGAACAGATACACGAAAAAGGCAATGCCGAAGACCTTCCAGATATACTCCGGCTTCAGCCACGAGGCTTTCTTGGTCATGCTTCCGCCTCCTTACGCTTCCGCGGGCACGTCGTAGGACATGACGTCCGCCGGATGGATGCCCACGGTGACGGTCTCGCCGGGCTCGTAGATGTTGATGCCGTCGTTCTTTTCAATGGCCTTGAGGATCTGGCCGTCCACGCGGATGTAGTACTTGATGTACAGGCCGTAGTATTCCCGGCTCTCAATCGTGCCCTGCATCTGCAGCTCGCCCTCGTCCTTGGGCCGGTTCACCCGCAGGCGCTCCAGCCGGACGAAGTGATGCCGGGTTTCCGGCAGCTTCATCTCGCCGCAGATGGTCTCTTCCAGACGGTTGATGTCGCCGATGAAGTTGCAGACGAACTCGGTTTTGGAGTGATTGTAGATCTCATTGGGCGTACCGATCTGCTCGATGTAGCCCTTGTTGAATACGGCGATGCGGTCGGACAGGGTCAGGGCTTCCTCCTGATCGTGGGTGACGTAGATGGTGGTGATGCCGAAATCCCGCTGCATCTTTTTCAGCTCGTTGCGCAGCTGCACCCGCAGCTTGGCGTCCAGATTGGACAGGGGTTCGTCCATGCAGATGATGGAGGGGCCCGTTACCAGCGCGCGGGCAATGGCTACGCGCTGCTGCTGGCCGCCGGACAGCTGGCTGACCGCCTTTTTCAGCTGCTCGTCGGAAAGGTCTACCTTCTGGGCGATGTCGCGCACCTTCTTGTCGATCTCGGCCTTGCTCAGCTTCTGGATTTTCAGGCCGAAGGCGATGTTGTCGTACACCGTCATGGAGGGGAACAGGGCGTAGCTCTGGAACACGATGCCGATGTTCCGCTTTTCGATCGGCACCCGGGTAATATCCCGGCCATTGACGCTCACGGTGCCGCTGACCGGCTCGATGAAGCCCGTGATGGTGCGCAGCGTGGTGGTCTTGCCGCAGCCGGACGGGCCGAGGAAGGTGAAAAACTCGCCCTCCTGCACGTCCACGTTGATGTTATGCAGCGCTTCAAAATCACCGAATTTGACGATAATGTCCTTCAGTTCGATCATGGGGAAAATCACTCCTTGATGCAGTACTTGTTTCAAACCGTGAAAACAGGAAAAAACGCAGGGAAAACCTTCCGTCGCGCCCGGGGTGCGGGAAAGGCTTTCCCCGCGTTTTTTGGTATATGGCCGTTGGGGGAACCCGCCATGGACGGGTTCCCCCATTGGAACTGAATTGTAATCAGCAGATCACTCGGCAGCCTTCTGGGTCAGGGTGTCCCACTGCAGGTTGTCCCAGTCGGGTTCGGCGGGAGCCTGAGAAGCATCGGCCCAGTAGAAGCCAAGGTTGGTCATGATGTTGGTCCACTCGGCGGAATGGGCGGCAACATACTCGGCGTAGGTCATGTCGGTGCCCTCGACAGTGGTCAGGGCGAAGTTCTTGATCTGATAGATCGCGGGGATCTCGTCGCCATAGATTTCCTTGGCGGCAACCTGGTTGCAGGGGAAGGAGTCGAACTCGTCGCTCCAGGCAGCCTGCACTTCGGCAGAGCCGAACCAGTCGGCGAAAGCGGTCACGGCCTTGGTTTCTTCTTCGGTGCGGCCTTCGCGGTTCAGAATGCCCAGATACTCGGCGATGTAGTAGGTGCCGTCGGCGATGTCCACCAGCGCCCAGTTTTCAGGCTGCAGGGTGCCCTTCAGAGGATGCTCGCTCTCAGCGGCGGCCTCGTCGATCTTGCCGTACAGAGAAGAGGAGTAGAAGGAAGAAACCTGCACGTCGCCGCGGTTCAGGGGCGTGAAGCCGTACTTGTAATCGTCGCCGCCGCTCTTGCCGCCGGCGCAGTAGGCCCACAGGGTCTTCCAGCCTTCCACGGTGATGCCGCCGGCAGGGCTGGTGGGATCAGTGAAGGGATACAGCATGGCGCTGTTGATGTTGGCGTTGGTGGTGCCGCCGACCTTGTTCTGACGGTACCAGGTGTAGCCGGAGTTCACCACGTCGGCCCAGTGGTCGAAGTGGAGCTCGGTGCCGTTGGTGCCCAGCTCGTCGTTGCGGTAGAGCATCAGCACGTTCTGGATGACCAGTCCGTAGGCCTTGCCGTCATACTTGTACTCGCCCACTTCTTCGGCCCAGTCGGGGTTCCAGTCCATGATGGACAGGTTCTCGTAGGTGCCGTTGATGACCTGAGACCAGCGGGTCTCGTTCAGGCCGAACAGGATGTCGCCGTCCTTGTTCTCGTTGGCAGCCTGGATGGCGGCGGTGTCGCCGGAGATGACGGAGTTGTCGTCAATGCTGATGGTGAAGCCGGCGTTCTTGGCCTCGTTGATCAGCCAGTTGGTGCGCTCGGTAGAGTTGGAGTTGGAGTAGATGCGGATGGTATAGCCGGAGTAGTCCTCTGCGGAAGCAAAGCTGCACAGGCTCAGCACCATGACCAGCGCCAGAACGATAGACAAAGTCTTTTTCATGGTATGGATGTTCCTCCTTACAATATTCCATGGAACTGTTTTTCGGTCCCTTGTGGTAGGTGCATTATAACACATTGTAAAATCCATGTAAAGTGACCGAAAAAAGAAAGGACAAACGATTGCGATAAGGATTCTTTTGGATGTGATAACAAAAACTGATGAATAAAGGCACATGGAATCATCTGCCGCCCCGGGTACGCGCGGGAAGCCGCCCTCCGGGCTTGCAAGCCCCCTGCGGATGCTTTATAATATATGATAAGGGATTTTGTGTCCCGCCCCCTGAGCCGTCCCGGAGGCTTCCGCCCGGTTCGGCTGCATAATACATAAGGCAAGGAAGGATGGCTGCCTGATGCCCAAAAAGCAAAATGTCGTTCTGTTTTATGTGCGCGTGTTTCTATACTGCCTGATCGCGCTCCTGATCCGGGCCGCGGCGCTGGCTCCGCTGGCGGCGCTGTCCGTTTTTCCGGCGGATTCTCCCTGGCGGTGGCTGTGGGTGGTTTCGCCGGTGCTGGTGGTTTTTCTGGTGCTGCCGCTGCGCTTTTCCTTTGCGGATGCGCTGGTGCAGCAGCCCCGCACCCGGAATTTCTCGATTGACCGGGCATTAAGCCTGCGCCGGTACGGCGAAAAGCTGCTGGAAAGCCTGCGCCACGCCCTGAGCGTGCTCAAGTGGGCCCTGCCGCTGGCCGGACTGGGCGCATGGGGCTGGTATCTGAAAGAAAAATACACCGTCAAGGGCCTTCTGGACGGTCTGAAGGATCTGGGCCGGAATGTTTCCGCCGCCCGGTACGCCGTCATCAATTTCTTCCGCACCCTGTTCGGCCATCTGCCGCTGGAAACGGTGGAGGGCTCGTACATGGAGGGGCTGTATGCCCTGCTGGCGCTGGCGGGGCTGGGGCTTCTGATCCTGCTGTACGGCGCGGTGCGCAACAGCGCCACCCGTTATATCTGGGCCGTCGCCAACCGGGAGGATCGTTCCGTGCGCCGGGAGATTCGCCGCCGTCTGCGGGGGCGGCGCTGTGCCCAGCTGGGAACGGCGCTGTGCAATCTGCTGCTGTGCGTTCCCTTCCTGTGGATCGCCGGTTTGCAGCTGAAGGATACCTTCCTGAATCTGACCCAGCAGCTGGTGCTGACCATGACGTGGAACGGACGGATCCAGCTCGGCCCGGATACGCTTGAGACCCTGCTGCCGCTGACCCTGACCTTCCTGCTTACCTATATGCCGCTGCTTCCGGCCCGGCGCATCCTGACCGCCGCCTTTGCCGTCCGGGAGCCCCGGCATACCGCGCCTCGCAGCGGTCAGCCTGCGGAGGAAGACCCGACCCTGCCCAAGGCCATCGTCCCGGACTGGGTACGGGCGGAAAACGAAGCCAAGACTGAAGAAAGTGGCGCTTCCGACCGAAGCGCGGACGCCTGAGCCATGCGGCTGGATCGTTATCTGGCCCAGAGCGGGGAACGAACCCGCAGCGAGGCGGCCCGGCTGCTGCGCTCCGGCGCGGTGCGGGTCAACGGCGAACCCGTCCGGGACGGCGGCTTTCATCTGAAGCCGAACGACCGGGTGGAGCTGATGGGGCAGACCGTGGAAGAAAAGCGCTTTCAATATTTGATGCTGCATAAGCCCGCCGGGCTGCTGACCGCCGCCCGGGACAGCCGGGCCTCCACGGTGATGCAGCTGCTGCCCGAAAGCTGCGCCCGGCGAAAGGTGCTGCCCGTCGGGCGGCTGGACAAGGACACCACCGGTCTGCTGCTCTTGACCAACGACGGCGAGCTGGCTCACCGTCTGCTGAGCCCCAAGCGCCATGTGTGGAAAACCTACGAGGCCGCCGTCACGGGACGGCTGACCGCCGCCGACAGCCAGGCCTTTGAGCAGGGCATCGTCCTGTCAGATTTTACCGCCCTGCCCGCCCGGATGGAGATCCTTTCCGCCGGGGAGGACGAAAGCCGCGCCCGCGTGCAGGTGCGGGAAGGAAAATTTCACCAGATCAAGCGGATGTTCGGCGCGCTGGGGCACGAGGTCACAGCCCTGAGCCGCCTGACCTTCGGCGCGCTTTCCCTGCCGGAGGAGCTGCCGCCGAGCCAGTACCGGGAGCTGACGGAAGAAGAGCTGGCCGCCCTGCGGCAGGAAGCGGGGCTGGCCGGGCCTGAAGAGCCGGAACAGTCAGAACCGTCAGAACAGCCAGAACAGCCAGAAAGGAACGAAAATGCCTGACCATTATTACACCCAAACCCCTGCCAGCGCTCACAAGCCCGGGCAGGTGGATTTCCTCTGGCGGGGAGAAAAGCTCGTCTTTGAGACAGACAGCGGCGTTTTTTCCCGCACGGAGATCGACAAGGGCACGGAAATTCTGCTGAACGCTCTGCCGGAGGAGCTTTCCGGCAGTCTGCTGGATCTGGGCTGCGGCTACGGGGTCATCGGCGTGACGCTGGGCAGGCGCTATCCGGGCCTGTCGGTCACGATGAGCGACGTCAACGAGCGGGCGGTGGAGCTGAGCCGCCGCAATGCCCAGCACAGCGGCGTACAGGCGCAGGTGATGCAGAGCGACGGCTATGCGTCGATTCCCTTTCGGCGCTATGACTGGATTTTGCAGAATCCTCCCATCCGGGCGGGAAAAAGCGTGATCTACGCCATGTTCGCCGAGGGAGCCCGGCGGCTGGAGCCAAACGGCGCACTGTGGCTGGTGATCCGCAAGCAGCAGGGCGCGGAATCCGCCGCCGCCTACCTGAAAACCCTGTTCGGTCAGGTGGAAGCCGTGACCAAAAAAGGCGGCTATTGGGTGCTGCGCTGCGTTCAGCCTGTGGAAAATATCTGACCAAGCATGCAAGAAAAACAAAGGAGAAATCCGAAAATGAAATACGATCCTTCCTTTTTTGACACGCCGGTGAACCGTCTGGGAACCAACTGCGAAAAATGGGACGCGCTGCGCCGCCGGGAGGGCGCCGATCTGCTGCCCATGTGGGTGGCGGACATGGACTTCCGCTGCGCGGACGAGATCGTTCAGGCGCTGACGGAGCGGGCGGCGCATCCGGTGTACGGCTACACCGAGCAGAGCGAATCGGCCGTGGAAGCCATGCTGGGCTTTTTCCAGCGCCGCCACGGCCTGACGGTGACGGCGGAGCAGCAGCTGATGCTGCCCTGCGTGGTCACGGGTCTGCGGGCGGCGGTGCTGGCCCTGACCGAACCCGGCGACAAGGTGATCGTGCAGTCGCCGTGTTACGGCCCGTTCTACGCCAGCGTCCGCGACAGCAACCGTCAGTTGGCGGACTGCCCGCTGATCCGTCAGCCGGACGGCGGCTACCGCATGGATTTGGACGCGATCGAGGCCGCCTGCAAGGACGGAGCCAAGGTCATGCTGCTGTGCAACCCCCATAATCCCGTGGGATACGCATGGTCGGAGGACGAGCTTCGCGCCCTGTGGAACGTGCTGGATCGCTACGGCGTATGGCTGGTTTCCGACGAAATTCACGAGGATTTTGAGCTGTCCGGCAAGGTCACGCCCTTCCTGCGTATCGTGACGGACGAAAACGCCCGGCTGCTGTCCATGACCAGCGCCAGCAAGACCTTCAATCTGGCCGGTTTGCAGCAGGCCGTACTGCTGACGCGGGATCAGGCCTTGAAGAAGCGGCTGGAAGAGCAGATGCGTTATGCGGGCGTGGTGCAGGGCAATATCTTCGCCATGACCGCCACGGAAGCCGCCTACGCCCATGGCGATGCATGGCTGGACGGACTGCTGGACTATCTGCGGGAAGCGGAGGCCCTCCTGCGCCGGGAACTGAGCGCCCGTCTGCCCGAGGCGGTGCTGTCCCCCATGAACGCCACCTATCTGGGCTGGCTGGATCTGCGCGCCTACGGCTTCACCACCGAGGAGCTGATGAAGCGCGCCCATCAGGCGGGCGTTGCCTTCACTCCCGGTACCTTCTTCGGCGGCGAGGCGGGAGAGGGCTTCCTGCGCTTCAATTTTGCCTGCCCCCACAGCCAGACGCTGGAAGCGGTTCGTCGGCTGGAAGCGGCGCTGAAACACTGAGTGTGACCGAATGAATCCAAAGGGAGGTTATTTCCATGAAAGACCTGAACCCCATCATTGACCAACTGCAGGACAAAATGAACGAGCTGCTGGATCGCTGGCTGCGGATTCCCAGCGTTCGGACGGAAGGCATTCCCGGCGCGCCCTTCGGCGAGGAGACCCGCAGAATGCTGACGACGGCGCTAAACGACGCCAAGGCGCTGGGCTTTGAGACCCGCGATTTCGACGGCTATGCCGGCGACGTGCGCATGGGCCCGGAAGGCAAGGATCCGCTGGGCATTCTGGCCCATCTGGACGTGGTGCCCGCCGGGGACGGCTGGGATACCGACCCCTTTGAGCCGGTGGTCAAGGACGGCCGTATTTACGCCCGCGGCTCCGGCGACGACAAGGGCCCCGCCGTGGCGGCGCTGCTGGCCATGCTGGCCGTCAGGGAAGCGGGCGTTCCCCTGAACCGGGAAGTCCGTCTGATCCTGGGCTGCAGCGAGGAGACCGACTGGGACGACATGGCATACTACAAGGCCCACTGCGATATGCCCCGCACCGGTTTCAGCCCCGACGCCAGCTATCCCATCATCAATACCGAAAAGGGCATGCTGCTGGTCAGCCTGCGGGCTCCCTACGAAAAAGGCGGGCTGGTTCGTTCCATTCGAGTGGGCGAGCGGCACAATGTGGTGCCCGGCGAAGCCGAAGCCGAGCTGAATGGCGATGAGGCGCTGGCCGCCCGGGCGCTGGAGATCGCCGGAAAGCTGGGCTTTGAGGCCGACGCGGTAGTAGCGGACGGCGTTATTCAGCTGCATACGACGGGCGCAACGGGCCACGCGGCCTATCCCGAAGCGGCGAAGAACGCGCTGGGCGAACTGTTGCTGATCCTGAAAGAACTGGGCGTGACCGGCGGCCTGCGGACGCTGGCGGACACCGTCGGCATGGAGTACGACGGCAAGAGTCTGGGCATCCGCTGTCAGGACGAAACCAGCGGCCCCCTGACCTGCAATCTGGGCATCCTTCACTATGACGCGGAAAACGGCCTGTACGCCACGCTGGACATCCGCTATCCCATCCTGTGCGACCACAAGGCCCTGAGCGCCGCGCTGACCGCCGCAGTATCCGACGGCCTGACCGCCTCCATCGACACCCAGAAGGATCCGCATCACGTAGCGCCCAATTCCCGGCTGATCCAGTGCCTGCTGGACGCTTATCACGAAGAGACGGGCCTGCCCCGGGAATGTCAGGCCACCGGCGGCGGCACCTATGCCAAGTGTCTGGACGAGGGCGTGGCTTTCGGCTGCGTCTTCCCCGGAGAAGAAGAGCTGGCTCATCAGGCCAACGAATACATCAGTCTGGAAAGCCTGAAGAAGAACGTGCGCATCATCGCCCGCGCCATCGTCAAGCTGGCGGGCGAATGATTCGTTCCGCCGTTTCGGCGAAGCGGCGCATAGACCCTTCCTCCGCCGGGCAAGCTGTTTGCGGAACCCTGCCGCCGTCTGCGGCATAGGATGCAGCGGAGGGAGCGCCCATGAAAAGCAGACTTTTTACCGATACCCAGGGGCTGGACGCCCCGTTTGACCTGTGCGCGCCGGACAAGGTGAGCGTCTGCGTGCAGATGGACCGCAAGGCCTATCAGCAGGCGTTGGAACGGGCGGCGCAGCGCAGGCAGACCAGCGGAGAATATCTGGAACAACTGGTCTGGCAGGCGGAAAAAAGCGGGCCGCCGGAAGACGAAGCACCGAAAAAGCCGCACTGACGGCCCTTCATAACGCATCCGGGAGGCTCGGGAGGGCTTCCCGGATCGCTGCTTTTACACTTCTTTTTGTTTCTTTCCGCTTTCGCCGAAAGTTTTTCCTGCCCGGAAAGCATTTTCCCGTTTCATTTGATTTCCAGCCGGGTATAAATTTACTGTCCTCATTTCCCCCTCTGGCAGAAAGGAAGCGGCTTATGACCATTACGAACGATATTCGCTATGCAGGCGTGAACGATCATCAGGTAGACCTGTTTGAGGGCCAGTATACCGTGCCCAACGGAATGGCCTATAATTCCTATGTGATTCTGGACGAGAAAATCGCTGTGATGGACACGGTGGATCAGCATTTTCAGCATGAATGGCTGGATAATCTGGCCGTGATCCTGGGCGGGCGCAAACCGGATTATCTGGTGGTGCAGCACATGGAGCCCGATCATTCCGCCAACATCGCCAGCTTCCTGAACGCTTATCCCGAAGCGGCGGTCGTGGCCAACGCCAAGACCTTCGCCATGATCGACCAGTTCTTCGGCCCCGGCCTGTGCGAAAACAAGGTCGTGGTGAAGGACGGCGAGTCCCTTTCGCTGGGAAAGCATACCCTGACCTTCGTGTTTGCGCCCATGGTTCACTGGCCCGAGGTTATGGTCACTTACGACAGCACGGACAAGGTGCTTTTCTCTGCCGACGGCTTCGGCAAGTTCGGCGCGCTGGACGTGAGCGAGAATTGGGCGGACGAGGCCCGGCGCTACTATATCGGCATCGTGGGCAAGTACGGCGCACAGGTGCAGAACCTGCTCAAAAAGGCCGCTGCGCTGGAAATTGAAAAAATCTGCCCCCTGCACGGCCCGGTGCTGGAAGAAAATCTGGGCGAAGCGCTGGAGCTGTACAACACCTGGTCTTCTTACGCGGTAGAGAGCGAGGGCGTGATGATCGCCTATACCTCCGTATACGGCCACACCGGCAAGGCCGTCGAATTGCTGGCCGAAAAACTTCGGCTGGGCGGCTGCCCGAAGGTGGTCGTGCATGATCTGGCCCGGTGCGATATGGCGCAGGCCGTGGCGGACGCTTTCCGCTACGGAAAGCTGGTGCTGGCCACCACTACCTATAACGCCGATATTTTCCCCTTCATGCGCACCTTTATCGAGCATCTGACCGAGCGGAACTTCCAGAACCGCACGGTGGC
Source organism: Clostridiales bacterium (assembly GCA_004556545.1). GTDB lineage: Bacteria > Bacillota > Clostridia > Christensenellales > Aristaeellaceae > Limiplasma. Next base: position 3,789 of record SFGO01000059.1, on the reverse strand, counting down.
GCTGATCGAAAACGGCTCCTGGGCGCCGATGGCCGCCAAGGTGATGAAGGGCCTGTTCGAAAAGAGCAAAAACCTTATTTTCGCGGGCGCGCCCATCACCATCCGTTCCGCACTGTCGGCCGAGAACCGGGAGCAGCTGAACGAGCTTTCGAAGGAGCTGTGCCGGGAATACGCCGCCCGGGACAGCGAAATGGCCGACAAGCACGACATGAGCGCCCTGTTCCGCATCGGCTACGGCCTGTATGTGGTCACGTCCAACGACGGCAAGCGGGACAACGGGCTTATCGTGAATACCGTCACGCAGGTCTCCGACAATCCCAACCGCATCGCCGTCAATATCAACAAGGCCAACTATTCCCACCATGTCATCCGGCAGACGGGCATCCTGAACGTGAACTGCCTGTCCGTGGACGCGCCCTTCAAGGTTTTCGAGACCTTCGGCTTCCAGAGCGGCCGCACGGCGGACAAGTTCGCCGGTATGGCGCCCATCCGTTCGGACAACGGGCTGGCCATTCTGCCCAAGTACATCAACGCGGCCTTCTCTCTGAAGGTGGAGCAGTATGTAGATCTGGGCTCCCACGGCATGTTCATCTGCTCCGTCACCGAGGCCCGGGTCATGAACGACCGGGAGACCATGACCTACACCTACTATCAGAACCATGTCAAGCCCAAGCCCCAGACGGAGGGCAAAACCGGCTTCGTCTGCAAGGTCTGCGGCTATATCTACGAGGGCGACACGCTGCCGGACGATTTTATCTGCCCGCTGTGCAAGCACGGGGCGGCGGATTTCGAACCGCTGGCCAACGCCTGAGGGCGCTTGATAAAAAAACCAGCCATGGGCTTTTAGGCTCATGGCTGGATTTTTCTTGGAAAAAGCCGCGTTCAGGGCGCCAGCTTTTCCAACGCCTGCCGGTAGTCCTTCACATAATACCGCAGATGGGTTCGTCCGCGGCAGATCACCTGATGCCCCTCCGCTTCCAGAAGAGCCTTCTGGGCTTCCGCGCCGCCGGGATACTTCGGGTTCAGCTCGCCATCTGCTTTTAACGTGCGCCAGTAGGGCGTGGGATGGTCCTGCCGCTGACTGCTGGCCCAGGCTGCGATGGAAACGAAAATGCCTGCTGTGATGGGCTCCGTGAAGTCCGCCTGATGCAGCCGGGCAAAATAGGCGCGGATTTCACCTACCGTGGTCAGCTTTCCATAGGGGATTCGCTTCATGACGGCGTCATAGTCCGCCGGCGGGGCAAAGTACATCCGATCTCCGCCGTATTTGGCAATGCTGACCGGGTCGGTGATGATCTGCACTTTGGGCATGTCCTTGGGGTCCTGAAGCATGGCGTTGAAGTCCTTCGCCTGTTCTCGTGCCATAAAGGCTCACCTCCGGGAACCATGATAAACGCCGTTCATTTTTTACGCAATGAGACGTTTTTCTTTTTTTATTCCCCGTTTTTTTCCCCCACATGCTCCAGCGAGCGGGCCTGAAGCCGCCGGTTCACATGCTGGCGCAGCAGGGTGTAGACAACCGACGTCAGGGGGATAAACAGCAGCATGCCCACAATGCCCAGCAGGCCTTCGCCCAGCACCACGGCCAGCAGCACCCACAGGGACGGCAGGCCGATGGCGTTGCCCATGACGTGGGGATAGATCAGATTGCCTTCCAACTGCTGCAGGGCGATGAACATCACCACGAACAACAGGGCCTGCATGGGATCCACCATCAGAATCAGCAGCGCGCCCGCAATGCAGCCGATCCACGCGCCGAGCACGGGCACCAGCGCCGTCACGGCAATGAATACGCTGATGAGAAGCGCATAGGGGAAGCGGAACAGCGTCATGCAGAGAAAGAACGCCCCGCCCAAAATCAGCGCTTCCAAACACTGGCCGGAAATAAAGGAGGAAAACGTCCGCTGGGTCAGGCTGCCCACTTCCAGCAAACGATCCATGGTTTTCTTTGGAAGATAGGCGTAGCCCACCCGGGTCAGCTGCCGCTGCAGCCGTTCCTTGGCGAAAAGAAAGTAGATCATGAACATGACGGTGAAGAAAAATTGCAGCACCGACGAATACACCGCGCCGATCACGCCGGTGGAGAACACCGCGCCCTTCAGCGCCAGATTCAGCAGCTGATCCAGCTGGTTTCGAATCTGATCCGGGGTTTGAAGAATGCTCTGCACGTAGCCGCTCAGGTCGATGTCGAACTGAAGCAGCCATTGGTTCAGCTTGGAGAAGGCCTTGGGCATAAGCACGATAATGCTTTCGATGGCCTTGCGAATCTCCGGGGCCATCAGCGCCACCATCAGATAGATCACCAGCGCCACCAGCATCAGCACAATCAGAAGCGACAGCGAACGGCGCAGGGTTTTCGTCTTCTTCATGCGGGTAAAGACCTTGGTTTCAAAAAAGCGCATGGGGACGTTCAGAATAAAGGCCAGCCCCGCGCCGAACAGGAAGGGTTGAAGAATTTTCAGAAGCGCCAGCACCAGCCCCCAGGCCAGGTCGGCATGCTGCACCGCCGTATAGATCACGATCAGCAGCGTGCCCAGCAGCAGAATCTCCCGGTGTTTTTGCTTTTCCATGAAAGTCCCTCCCCTTTTGTCCACTCCGAAAATCCCTCGATTTTCTTCGATGGCTTTCCTGTTTTTTTGACTTCCGCCGTTTCATTTTACCATATTTTCTGTTATCATCCAAACGGTACTTTTTTGACTTTGGCAAAGAACAGGAAGATGCCCGATGAAGATTCTATTCGCCCCCATGGAGGGAATCGCCCACTGGCTGTACCGCAGCGCTCAGCATGCCTGCTTTGATGGAGCGGACGAGTATTTTTTGCCCTTTTGGAGCCCCCGGGGCCAAACCCTGACCCATCGGGAGCAGGCCGACGCGCTGCCGGAGAACAACGCCGGTATGAAGGCCGTGCCGCAGATTTTATCCAACAGCAGCGAGGATTTTCTCTGGGCAGCGGAAAAGCTGAAAAAGCTGGGCTATGCGGAGGTCAACAGCAATCTGGGCTGTCCCTCCGGCACGGTGGTGCGGAAGCACCGGGGCGCGGGTCTGCTGGCCTACCCCGAAGAGCTGGAACGGTTTCTGGACGGCGTTTTTGAAAAAACGCCCGTGGCCGTTTCCCTGAAAACCCGGCTGGGCATGGAAAGCCCGGAGGAATGGCCCGCCCTTCTGGAGCTGTTCAACCGCTACCCGGCCCGGCGGCTGATCCTGCATCCCCGCTGCCGGGCGGAGCAATACGGCGGAACGCCGCACCGGGAGTGGTTCGAATACACGCTTCGGGAAAGCAAGCTGCCCGTATGCTACAACGGCGATCTCTTTACCGCCGAAGACCTGCACGCCTTTGAACATCGCTATCCCGAAGCGGAGAGCGTCATGTGCGGCAGGGGATTTCTGTATCATCCGGGCCTTGTGAACCTTTATCATGGAAAGCCGGAGAGCCTTGCCGCCCTCCGGAACTTTCACCAGACGCTTTATGACGGCTATCGGGCGCAGATCGGCACGGAAGCCTTTGTGCTGTGCAAGATGAAGGAGGTCTGGGCCAGCCTGGGCAAGGGCATGGGGCTGACTCCCAAAACCCTGAAGGCCGTTCACAAGGCTATGCGCTATCCCGCCTTTGAGGCTGCGGTGGAGAACGCCTTTGTCGAAGCGGCTGCCAAAGAAGAATAGAAAACAGCGGCGGGCCATATGGCCCGCCGCTCAGCCTGTCAAATAAGCCCCATTGCAATGCAGCAGTGGGGCTTCAAGCATGAGAAAAGCAGGGAGCGGAAGAAAGGCTGCCACTTGTGGATGGCAAGT
>SFGO01000058.1 GCA_004556545.1 Clostridiales bacterium | reverse complement strand
GTGTGCAAAAGAAAGCCAGCGGCACGGCGACTCCGGGAAAAAGCCCTTTATTGCCCATTTTGACGGCGGGGCTCGCTATGTCGCGCGCAGCGGAGTTGGACGGCCAACATTTACGTTCGTGCGCGCTCGGAGCTCGCCTTTTTCCGCCGTCAAAATGGGCGGGCCTTTTTCCCTCCGCTGCCTATCGCCGCTCTGCTCCCTCGCAGTCGGCGTGGGGCATACGCATCCCTTGCAAGTTGGGATGCTTCGATGTGGCTGGAAGATTTTGCGGCGTGGATGAACAGACTGATTTTCTTTTCACCGCAGTTGGCTGTGGGCAAGCTCAACCCTTGCAGGTTGAGATGTTTCGGTGCTGCTTGGAAAATTTTGCAACGCAAAAGGCTAGCGTGAATTTGATTTCACGCTGGCCTTTCTTGCGAGCCATGAGGCCCGTTGCCGAATGGTGGTCTGAATCGGCCACCCGGCAGGGAGCCGCACTAGACCGGCGAGCCGCGAGGCCTGTCGCCGAGCGGCGGTAAAACCCCGGCCAATTGGCATGTCTCCCGAGCACCCTGCGCGCCGTAGGCGCGCAGTCCGGGGTGCAGGGGGTCACCCCCTGTGCCTTAGGCTTCGGGCTCGAGGAGACCGAGACCGCCGTCTTTGCGCTGGTAGAGAACGTTGGTGCGGTCGGTTTCGGCGTTGACGAAAACGAAGAAGTCGTGGCCCAGAAGCTCCATCTGCATAACGGCGTCTTCCACGCTCATGGGGCGAACTGGGAAGGTCTTGTGGCGAACCACCTTGGGTTCGTCTTCCTGCTCGGACACGGGCTCTTCGGCGTATTCCAGCTCCATGGCCTTGAAGGCGTCGCTGCGGAAGCGGCTTTGCAGCTTGGTGCGGTGCTTGTGGATCTGACGCTCCAGCTTGGCCAGCGCCTGATCGATGGAAACGTAGAGATTATCGTCGCTGGAGGCCTCGGCCCGCAGCGTTACGCCCTCAAAGGGGACGGTGATTTCGCATTTCCGGCGGCCGTCTTTTTTCTTCGTCAGACGGACTAAAAGCTCGGTGTTGGGATCCAGATAACGCTCCATTTTGGCGGTTTTCTTCAGAACGCGCTCGCTGATGGCATTGGAAATAACCATATCTTTACCGGTAATGATAGTCTTCATAAAATGGCAGCTCCTTTAACAAATGTTAGGCTCAAAGGTCAGAAAATGTGCGGGTGCCAATGGTACCACGCTCCTTTCCGGTTCGTGTGGGCGAACCGTCTGATGATTTTTTCTCTCTCGCTTCCTCATCTGTTTCTCTTGCCGATTATACATTTCGACACGATGGAAAAAATCCCTGCTTTTCGCTTGCAAAAAGTGCTTTTTTCTTTATAATTGGGCAGTACGGTTCTTTTGGCCGCGGCATGCTTGTTCGGAAAGGAGTTCCTTTATGCACCATAAGCCTACCATCACCCAAGAAAAAAAACTGACCAGAATGACGGAAAGCCCGTTGCCGGGGCTGATTTTTTCGTTGGCCGTGCCCACCATCGTCAGCATGCTGATCTCCGCCCTGTATAATATGGCGGATACTTATTTTGTGGGGCTGATCGGCAATGCCAGCGCCACGGGCGCTATCGGCGTGGTGTTTCCGCTGATGAGCCTGATGCAGGCCATTGCCTTTATGTTCGGCCACGGCTCCGGCAATCATATGTCCCGTTCGCTGGGGGCGGGCGATGTGGATGATGCGGAAAAGTACGCCTCCACGGGCTTTTTCAGCGCGCTGGGCGCAGGGGTGCTGCTGATGGTGATCGGTCTGGTGTGGACAGACCCCATTGTGCGCCTGCTGGGCGCCACGGAGACCATTGCGCCCTATGCCCGGGATTATGCGCGTTATCTGATGCCCGGTACGCCGTTTATGATCGCCGGTTTTGTGCTGAACAACCAGCTTCGCTTTCAGGGAAGCGCCTTTTACGGCATGATCGGCATCACCACCGGCACCATCCTGAATATCCTTCTGGATCCCATCTTCATTTTCGTTCTGGATATGCAGGTGGCGGGCGCGGCCATCGCTACGTCCATCGGACAGGCAGTCAGCTTTGCAGTGCTTCTGCTGATGACCAGCCGGGCGGGCAATATTCCTATCAAGCCCCGCCGCTTCTGCCTGAATGCCGAAACGGCCAAAGAGATTTTCCGGGGCGGCGTTCCTTCGCTGGCCCGGCAGGGTCTGGCCAGTCTGGCGACCATCTGCCTGAATGTGGCGGCGGGCGGTTTCGGCGACGCGGCTGTGGCAGCTATGAGCATCGTCAGCCGGATTATGCAGATCTGCAACTCCGCCATTATCGGCTTCGGGCAGGGATTTCAGCCCGTGTGCGGCTTTAATTTCGGCGCGGGGCTTTACCGCCGGGTCCGGGAGGCGTTCTGGTTCTGCGTCAAGCTGTCCGCTGTGGTGCTGTGCGTGATCGCTGTGATCGCTATGATCTTCGCACCCCAGATCGTGGCTCTGTTTATCAAGGATAATCCGGATGTGCGGGAGATCGGCGCTGTCGCGCTGCGGATGCAGTGCGTTACCATGCCGCTGTTTGCTTTCGTCATCATGGCTAACATGATGCTGCAGACCATCGGCTATGCGGGCCGGGCCACGCTGGTGGCCAGCGCCAGGCAGGGACTTTTCCTGATTCCGTCCGTGTTCCTTTTGTCCCATTTCTTTGGCCTGACGGGCCTTGAACTGAGCCAAGCCGTCAGCGACCTGCTTTCCTTTGTGCTGTCCGTGCCGATCACCCTGGGCGTTCTGAAGCAATTTCAGCAGGATCGATAGCACATTTTCGCCGCGCTCGTCATAAGCTGGAACGAGCGAGGTGAACTGCCATGGCGAAACCCTACGAACGCTGCTACCCCGGCGGTGAGAACAAAGGGGCGATGATTCTCGGCTATGCGCTCGTGCTGGCGGGCGTGATTCTTCTGTTCTGCTGCATTCCCTGCTGGGCCTGGCTGGCGCTTCTGGGCGTCGGGCTGATGGCTGTGGGCATTCTCCTGCTCAAAATCAGCCGGGCATGGAGGTGAAAGCATGGCTGTGAAGATGATCTGCGTCCGCGCACCCCGGTTTCTGAGCGGGTTTCTCCGTCTGTTTACCCGCAGACAGAAAGGCTGATTCACTTGGAGCGGGGCTTGAAGCAGAGGGCCACCAAAGCCCCGAAGACCACCGCCGCGCTGATGCCGCCCGCCGTGGCGGCCAGCCCGCCGGTGAACGCGCCGATCAGCCCGCTTTCCTGTACGCTGAACAAAACGCCCTGGCACAGAGCGTGGCCGAAGCCGGTCAGAGGCACCGTTGCTCCGGCCCCGGCAAACTTCACCAGCGGCCCATACCAGCCTGCCGCGCTGAGCACTACCCCGGTCAGAATGTAGCAAACCAGAATTCTGGCCGGGGTTAACTTTGTCAAAAGGGTCAGCAGCTCGCCAATGGCACACAGCGCGCCGCCGACCAGAAACACCTTCAGGTACATCCAGACCATGCTCATTTCGATTTTCCTCCCTGCGGACTTTCCAGCACCACCGCATGCGCCACGCCGGGGATGGTTTCTCCCTGCTGGCTGGAAGTGGTGCTCATCAGCGCGCCCGTGGCCATAAAGATGATCCGGCCCAGCTCGCCGGTTTGCAGCTTGGGCAAAAAGTACCCGTTCAGCACGGAGGCGCTGCACCCACAGCCGCTTCCGCCTGCGTGAACGTCCTGCTTTTCCCGGTCGAAGATCATCAGGCCGCAGTCGTGATACCGCTCGTCCATCAGCGGGAGACGCTGCTCCCGCATCAGCTGCATCAGCAGGTCGTGACCGACCTGCCCCAGATCGCCGGTCACAATGGCGTCGTAATCCTCCGGGCCGGTCTGCGTATCCCGGAACAGGGAAAGCAGGGTGTCGGCTGCGGCGGGCGCCATGGCGGCCCCCATATTGTTGGCGTCCGCAATGCCCAGATCCACCACGCGGCCCATGCAGACGCGCTCCATCCGGGCCAGCGGCGGTACTTTCGGCTCGGCACAGAGCAGGGTGGCTCCCGCGCCGGTTACGGTCCACTGGGCCGTAGGCGGACGCTGGGAACCAAACTCCAGCGGGTAACGGTACTGACGTTCGGCCGTGCAGAAATGGCTGCTGGCGGCGCAGATCACCTGACGGGCGTGGCCGCCGTCCAGCAGCATGCCTGCCAGACACAGGCTCTCGCTCATGGTGGAGCAGGCCCCGTACAGGCCGATAAAGGGAATGCCCAGATCCCGGGCCGAAAAGGAGGCGGTGATGATCTGATTCAGCAGGTCGCCGCCCAGCAGAAACTGTATGTCTTCCATCCGCTCCCGGCCCTTCTGCACCGCTGCGGCAATGGCGTCCAGATACAGCTGCCGCTCCGCCAGCTCAAAGCTCTCCTGCCCGTACATTTCATCTTTGGCTACCTGATCGAAGCAGTGCCCCAGCGGGCCCTCGCCCTCCTTGCGGCCCACAAAGGCGGCGCTGCCGCAGAGAGCCGGACGGGATGGCAGTTCGATGGTCTGCTGACCGATTCGTTTGCCGTTCATTTTGTCCCTCCGTTCCGAATGCAGTTTGGCTGCATTCGTCATCGCGTTTCTTCCTGCGTTTCAGTATGAAGCGGAAAAGGAAGGGCTATGCATGGCGGTGGGGCAGGAAAACAAGGGGAAGAAAAAAGAGTTTCATGACTTCTTTCGGATGGCTGAAAAACGGAAGGCGCAGGCAGACAATTCTGAATTTTTGACAGACGAAAGCCCCAATGCCGCGAAGCATTGGGGCTCAGAGTGTCAAAAAAGTGGAGGTGCAGGAGGCACTGTCTCCTGCCGGGGTTATAGGGGCGGAGCCCCTAACCCTTGTGCCACAGCACTTTCCCCGCAAACCACCTTAAGGGTGCGCAGCACCGAGGACGAGGACAGCCCGAAGGGCTACCGCAGTCCGAAGCCCGCCACGCCATCCGGCGGGGTGGGCCGCAAAGCGCTGTTTGCGGGCGCTGACGGCCAACTTGGGGTTTTTCGACAGGCTGGAAGAAAATCACACCAGCTGGCGGCGGTTGCGTTCCGCCTCGGCGGCTTCGTCTTCCTTGCCGTACCACATGATGCCGGGGAACTTGAGGTAGCAGGTTTCTCCCTGCGCAAAGGCGTTGCGGTGGGGGGTCTGCACCTGCAGCAGCTGGTCGCCGACGCGCACCAGATACTCGGTGTAGTTGGTCAGGAAAATGCGCTTTTCGACCTTGGTCTTGTAGCCCTCTGTACGGTTCATGTCGATCTGGTTGGGGCGGGTGGCCATGACCATTTCCCGCTCGCCGTTTTCCGGAAGGGCTACGGGCAGGGGCTGTTCCATATCGCCCCGGGCATAGGCCTTGCCGTCCTGCAGAATCACATCCGTGAAGGTGGACTGCCCAAGGAACTTGTGGACGAAGCGGTTCACGGGACGGTTGTACAGCTCGGTAGGCGTGCCGATCTGCACGATGTTGCCCATATCCATGACCATCATCCGGTCGGACAGCGCCATGGCCTCGGACTGGTCGTGGGTCACGAAGATGATGGTGAAATTGAACTTCTTCTGCAGTTCCTTGATCTCAAAACGCATGGTTTCGCGCAGCTTGGGATCGAGATTGCTCAAGGGCTCATCCAGCAGCATTACCTTGGGATTGGTCACGATGGCGCGGGCCAGCGCGATGCGCTGCTGCTGACCGCCGGACAGATTGCCCGGATAGACCTTTTCCATGCCGTCCAGACTGGTATGCTTCAGGGCCATTTTGACACGTTCCGTCATTTCTGCCTTGGGCACCTTGCGAACCCGCAGGGGAAAGGCCACGTTTTCAAAAATGTTCATGTGGGGCCACACCGCAAAGGACTGGAACACCATGCCCAGACCGCGATCCTCCGGGGGCACATAGAGGTTTTTGCTCTTGATGCTCACCGGCTTGCCGCACAGGTGAATTTCGCCCTGACTCAGATCTTCAAATCCGGCGATCATGCGCAGGGTCGTGGTTTTGCCGCAGCCGCTGGGGCCCAGAAAAGAGAAGCATTCGCCCTCTTTGATGGTCAGGTTGAAGTCGTTCACGGCGGTTACCGTGCCCAGCGTTTTGGTGGTAAAGGTCTTGGTAACGTGGGAAAGTACGATCTGATCCATCTGTTACACCTTCTTCCTATCCTTGACGATGGCGTTGACCACCGCGTTGCAGATAATAATCAGCACGATGGCCAGAGAGGCCAGAGCGGAGGCGTCCACAATGTAGCCGTCACTGCGCAGAGAGTAGATCGCCACGCCCAGGGTACGGGTATAGGGGCCGTACAGCAGCACGGAGGTGGTCAGTTCGCGCATGGCGGGCAGGAAGATGAGGAAGAAGCCGGAGATCATGGCCGGGCGGATCAGCGGCAGGGTCACGTCCGTCAGGGACTCGAAGTGAGTAGCGCCGCAGGTACGGGCCGCGTCCTCCAGAGAATAGTGCACCTGCTGCAGGGACGCGGAAGCCGACTTCATGGAGAAGGCCAGATAACGGGCGATGTACGCCACCAGAATGATCCACAGGGTGTTGTACAGGTTGACGCCCAGCGCGCCGCTCCAGGACAGGATCACGCCGATGGCCAGCACGATGCCGGGAATGGAATAGGGCAGGATGGAGATGATCTCCAGCGCCGTTTTTCCCTTGGGCTTGATCTTCTGGATCACGTAAGCGATCATCACGCCCAGGAACATGGCGATGATGCCGGCGGAGATGGACAGGGTCAGGGAGTTGACCACGGAATCCTGCACCATCTTGGACTTGAACAGGTTTAGGTAGTTGTCGAAGGTGAAGTTTTCCAGCGTGAGGGGCAGGCCATAAGCCTTCAGCATGCCCACGAGGATAATCATCACCAGGGGCACCAGCACGATAATGGACAGGGACAGCAGGGAGACGATCAGCAGGGGGATCTTCGCGCCGCGCAGCTTGATCAGCATGGGACGCATGCTCTTGCCCTTGATGATGTCATAGCTGCCGGAACGAAGCACCACTTTTTGCAGCCACAAAGCCAGCATAACCACGATGACCAGCAGAATGGACAGGGCCGCGCCTTCACGGATGCCCTGGAACGAGCCGCTGGCGCGGGAAATGAGCTGGTAGATCCGGGTGGGCAGGGTGTAAATCTTCTTGCTGAAGCCCAGAATGGAGGGCACGCCGAAGTGGGACAGCGAGCTGGTCAGGATCAGCAGCGCGCCCGCGCTGGTGGCAGGCAGCACCAACGGCATGGTGATCCGCCGGATGACGTACCACTGCTTGGCGCCCGCGATACGGGCGGATTCTTCCAGCGTGGGATCCATGCGCTCCAGCGCGGAAACCACCTGCATGAACACGAAGGGGAAGTAATAGGAGCATTCCACAAAAATAATGCCGCCGATGGAATTGATGTTGAAGGGAGCCTGGCTCAGATGGAAGGTAGCCATCAGCCATTTGTTCAGGTAGCCGGAGCGGGGGGACAGGAGCAGCTCCCACGCCATGGCCCCGAAGAAGGGCGGGAACATATAGGGAATGGTGAACATGGACCGCATCAGGCCCTTCAGGGGAATATCGCTGCGGCCCAGAAGCCATGCAAAGAACAGGCCTACCACGGTGCCGAACAGCGTCACCAGCAGGGCGATCTTGATGGTGTTCCACATGGCCGTCACGTTGGCGGGATCCATGATGATTTCGGTAAAGAGACTGGTGTCGAACTTGCCCTCAAAGAAGAAGGTGTTGTAGACGATCATCACCATGGGGATGACCACTACAACGATCAGAATCACGAAGGACAGAATGGTCAGCACTTTATCCAGGCTGAACTTTTTTCCATCCATGCGCGCCATGTCGCGGTTTACACGATACTTGCTGCCAATCATGCCTGTGCCTCCTCCTCATAGAATTTGACGTTCAGAAAGCGCAGACCCACTTCCTGCCCTGCGGCATAATGGGTGGGGTCACTCAGTACGTCCAGCGCATTGCGCTCCACGCGCAGCTCCTGCCCGCCCAGATTGACCTGATAGTCATACTGGTTGCCCAGGAAGGTGTCGCGCTGAATATCCGCCCGCACGGCGCTCTGCTGGTCAAATACGATGTCCATGGGGCGCACGCCCATCACATTCTTTTTGCCGACGGCAAAGCCTTCGGGCAGCTTGTCAAACAGAACGGGCTCATCGCCCAGCCCCAGACAGACCTTTCCGTCCTTTTCCACAACGGGCAGGAAGTTGGAGACGCCGATGAAGGAATACACGAACCGATTGGCGGGCTGGCGGATGATCTCCTCGTCGGAGCCGATCTGGCAGATCTGTCCGTCCGGCTGCATCACGGCGATCCGGTCGCACAGCTGCAGGGCGGCCTCCTGGTCGTGGGTGATGTAAATGATGGTGGTGCCGATGCGCTGCTGGATCATCTGAATTTCCAGAATCATTTCTTCGCGCAGCTTGGCATCCAGATTGGTGATGGGTTCGTCCAGCACGATCAGCTCGTCGGAGGAAACCAGCGAACGGGCGATCGCCACGCGCTGCTGCTGGCCGCCGGACAGCTGGGCGGGCATATGCTTTTCATAGCCGGTCATGCGCACCTGCTCCAGCGCATAGGCGGCGCGCTTGGGAATTTCGTCCTTGGGGACCTTGTGCTTCTTCATGGGGTAGCACACATTGTCCCACACGGACAGATGGGGCCACACCGCGTAATCCTGAAACACCACGCCGATGCCGCGGCGCTCCGGGGGAATGTTCACGCGCTTTTCCACGCTGAAAACCAACTGGTCGTTGATATAAATATCGCCCGCCTCCGGCTTGATCAGGCCGCACAGGGCGCGGATCAGCGTGGTTTTGCCGCAGCCGCTGGGGCCGATGATGCCCATGATCTCGCCGTCGTTGACGGAAAGGGAAAAATCCTTTACCACCTGCTTGGGCCCATAGCTGATGGAAACATGTTCAAAGCGTACACTGGCCATCTTTTCTACCTCGTCTTGGATGGATGATAAATGAGATTGGCTGGTTAAGGAACGGGGCCGCCGTCCAGACGGCCGGCAGCCCCGCATGGGAAAAGGTCAAAGGCTTATTTGAACAGCCGGTCGAAGTGATCCAGCGTATCCTGCTTTTCCTGAGCCAGCTTGGCCTCGTCGGGCTTGAGCGCGATGGCGGCGATCTCGGAAGCGCTCAAAGAGCCTTCCTTGGCCACGCCGTCACGGATGGGCGTGCAGTCCGCGTTCATCAGCACGGTCTGGCCTTCCTCGGACAGGATGAAGTCATACAGCAGCTTGCCGTTGTCGGGATTGGCACAGCCCTTTACCAGCGCGATGGGGCTGGAAATGGCGATGGTGTCCTCGGCGGGATAGACGAACTTGATGGGGGAACCCTGGCTTTCCAGCGTCTGGGTGACGTAGTCCACGGCGATGCAGACCTTGTAGCCGCCGGAAGCCACGTTGTTATGGGTGCCGGAGGTGCCGCTGTCCAGCTCGGTGCCCATCGCGGCCAGCTTCTCAAAGAAGTCCCAGCCGTAGTTTTCGTTGTTCACCAGCGCGCCTACCAGATAAGCGGTGGTGCCGGATTCGGTGGGGTCGGTCATGATGATCTGATTCTGGAAGGTATCGTTCAGCAGGTCCTTCCAGTGCTTGGGGGCTTCTTCCTCGGTCACGTTCTGGGTGTTGTAGGCCATGCCCATAACCACCAGACGGGCGCCGCAGTACAGGTCGTCCGCATCCTTATAATCAGCGGGAACCTTTTCGGCTTCGGGAGAAACATAGGCTTCCAGAATGCCCTGCTCCTTGAAGGTCAGGTAGTCGGAAGCATCGCCCACCCACAGCAGATCGGCGGCCACCTGGCCAGCCTGCTGCTCGGTCGCAATCTTGGTCTTGATTTTGCCGGTGCCGGCCTGATAGTAGTCCATCACAATGCCGGGATACTTGGCTTCAAAGGCTTCCTTGACAGCCACCAGCTGCTTTTCCTTCAGAGAGGAATACAGCATGACGGTGCCGGTAGGCTCGGCGAGCGCCACGGCGGCGGAGAGGATCATCGCGCATGCGAGAAGAAACGCAACCCATTTTTTCATTTGGTATACCCTCCTGTTTTTTCAGGAAGCAAAAAGCAGAATCAGAAGCATGAAATGCGGAAGGCATTTCATGGAGGAAATTCGGCTCGTTCGCTTCGCTGTTTGATGAGTTCATTATAGAAGGAAACCCGCTCAAACGACAAGTTCAAAAAAGTTCGAACCAAAACAAAGGCACAAAATTAAACTTTTCTTTTTCAAACGGCTTCTTTATGGTATACTTGTCCGTAGATTTTCCGAAATGAACAAGCGGTTTTGAGGGAGGGCGCAGGCATGAGCGAGGGGAATGCGGCAGCACGGCTTCGCCAATCCAGACTTTTTTCCAGACTGATCACCTTCACGGCGGTGTTTGTGGTGTTTGTGCTGGTTTTTTTGGGCATGTTTCAGATGTTCGAAAGTATCTCCATGCAGGCCATGCTGCGCATGAATCAGGAATTTTCCGCTCAGGCCAGCACCATTTCCGACTCCATGCAGTCCATCATCGATACGGTCGGCACCCAGATGTTTTATATCTCTTCCACTGCCAAGCTGCGCAAAAGCACAGGGATGACCAACAACGAGCGGGTGTTCGCCCTGCGGGAGCTTTGGCAGTACGCCATGGCCGGGAGCATGCTGCACTCCATTTACGTTTTCAACCAGAAGCTGAACATGGTGTACACCACGGATAACGACTACAGCTCCGGCAGCATGGAAACCTTTTACGATCAGGACGCGGTAGCCCTGTACCGCAGCCGCTCGGCGGAAAACCGGATGAAGCTGCGCCACCGCATTTTTCATAACACCAGCGATTATCCCACCCAGACGGAATTGTACAGCTATCTGATTTTCGAAGTGACCGCCAACGGCGATGTGGGGGAAAGCGCCGTGATGCTGAACCTGGACGCGCAATGGTTTCAGGAAAGCCTGCTGAACTTTCCCGGCGAAAACTACATTATTATTTCTCAGGACGGCTACGTGGTGGCCAGCCAGAGCGAGCGTCTGAACGGGCACTCGCTGGGGCTGCTGTCCCGGATTCAGAACCGGAAAAGCGGCTATCTGATGGATCGTCTGGACGGCGAGCGCACCATCTGCTTCTTTTCTCCGCTGGAAACCAACGGCTGGTACTGCCTGCGGTATGTCTCCTACGCAGAGTGTCTGCCGGGGCTGAGCCGGATCCGTTCCGGGGCATGGGTGGCGCTCAGCGTATTGGCGGTTCTGCTGATGCTGGCGGCCATGGTGGCGCTGATCCGGCTGTATGACCCCTATCACCGCATGGCCGATATGCTTCGTCAGGCCCCGGAAAGCGAGGACGGCCTTCAGGCGGCGGACCGGCTGGAACGCATGGTGGCTTCTTCCTGGAGCCGCCAGCGGGAGGACGCGCTGCGCCTGTGGATCACCGGCCAGCCGGGCCCTGAGAATCTGCCCGCTCCCGTGCTGCCGGCCTTTTTGCTGATGGCGGAGCATCTGCCGGACGAAGCCTTCCGCTCCCTGCTGAACCGGGAAGCGCCGGAGGCCATTTTGGCCCAGCAGGAGGACGTGTCGCTGGCGCTGTGCGCCTTTGCGGATACGGACACGGCTGCGGAAATTTGTCTGCATCTTTCCTCCCAATTACAGTGCCGCTGCTATTACAGCCCGTCCGCCGACCGTCTGGAACAGCTGCCGGAACGCTATCAGGCGCTGCTGGAATGCCGGAGACTCCGCTTTTTCTATCCCGGCCAGCAGGTTTTCTTCGCGCCCCTGCCGGAGGAAACCACCGGCGATCCCCAGCTTTGGGAAACGGCCCTGACCGCCTGCATTTCCTCCGCGCAGACGGATAAGCATCTGGCGTTTTCCCAACTGATGGAAAAGTTGAAGGGCGAGAGCTTTGAAAACGTCCTTTTCGCCCTGAAACGGCTGGATCAGATGCTGGAGGCGGCTCTGCCGCCGTCGGAGCAGCCTGCCGTGCCGCTGGAAAATCTGCTGGCTTCGGCGCAGGAGCCCGGCACAGTCAGCGGTTATTTCCTGCCCCGGCTGGAAGCCCTCAGCCTTCAGCAGCAGGAGCAGAAGCGCAGCCGCGGACGGGAGGCCGCCGCGCAGATCAATCTGCGGCTGGAACAGGGCTTCCGCGACACGGGCATGAGCGCGCAGACCATCGCCGAGGAAATGGGGCTGTCCGCCGCCTATCTTCGCAAGCAGTATTTGAACGAAACCGGCCTGTCCATCGGCGACAAACTGAACCAGATTCGGGTGGACGAGGCCTGCCGCCTGCTGCGGGAAACCGACCTTTCCGTGGAGGCCATCGCCCGGCAGATCGGGGTGGAAAATACGAAGTACTTCTTTGTGCTGTTCAAGAAGATCAAGGGCGTCACTCCACGCCAGTTCCGTATGCTGCGAGAGGGGGAAGAGCTATGAAAAAGTTGTTGTCTTACCAAAGTACCAAATCCTGCAAGCCATCTTAATGGGACATCATTCACAGTCTGGTGATTTGAGTTTTGCAATGATGGAAGGGAAACGTTACAAAAAGTACTGTCACGAGAGACAACTTTGTATTATGACGTCTATCGGATCGTTCATTGGTTGCCGCGCTATCTGATTTGTGCATTGCCAGATTTTTATCAGCATCTGCACCGATATTGCATCGGCGTCAGGCCAGTGTTCTTTTTAAAGACGGCGCTAAAGTAACGCTGATTGGAAAAACCCACCTGTTCAACGATCCAGTAAATACGATTTCGAGGATCAGCCAAAAGGGTTTTGGCATGTTGAACGCGAACCATATTGATATAATCCACAACAGCATAGCCGGTTTGCTTTTTGAAAAGATTAGAGAGATACGTTGGATGCAGGTAGACTGCTTCGGCAATTTGACCCAGAGAAAGAGGCTGTTGGTAATGCTCCTGAATGTACTGAATGGCCATTCGGACGGAAGAAGAGATTTCCATCTCCGAATGGAGGAGGTTTTCCATCCTGTCATCGGGGATAGCAGTAGAACTGCCGCTTATCAGCAAGTTTTGAAAGGCATCAGGCAGTTGCTCCAGACATAGCCATTCCGGTGCAATACGCCAGCACCCTTCTGGCACAGGAATGCAACTTGTCAGGAAGGAAAGGTCCAAAGACTGTTGACCAAGCAGTAACAGTGAATAACTGTTTTCCTGCCCGTAAAGCATCCACTGATGTGTTTTAAGCACTGAAGAAAGTTTTTCTTTGACGATTTTTCTAGGCAAAGTGCTTTGAAGGAGCGCAACAGAGTACCTCATGTTTTCCAGAGCATAGTCTTTTTTTCGCTGTTTCAGTTCCTCGGCAGAAATCAATCTTTCCTCAAACATGTAATCGCTTAAGAAATGTTTACGGAGTACATGCAGATTTTGGCGGATATATTCTTGGCTTTCCCGTACTTGCAAGTTTTTTTGACTGGCTTCCTCCGCACGGCGCAATACCTTTTGCAATTCGTCTGTTGAAATGGGCTTGAGCAGATAATCAAACATCTGCATATGTGCGCCCCGCTGAGCATAAGAAAAATTGGCGTGGGCCGTTACGAAAATCACCAGCGTGTCAAACGAGTTTTCCCGCAGCATTTCTACCAGATTCAGCCCATTCATTCCCGGCATGCTGATATCCACCAGGAGTACCTGAACCTGATCCCAATCACAGCTGTTCAGTGCTTCTTCGGCGTCTGTGAAAGCAGCGCAAACTTGCCAGTTTCTGTTGAGATGAGAAATCATCTTTCCCAACCCATCCAGAATTACCTGTTCGTCATCAACGAGAACAATGTTCATGGAATATCCTCCTTTGTTCGGTGAATGTTCAAGGTAATCATGGTGCCGCTGCCGTAAATACTGTCGATCCGCAGACTGGCTTGAGGATCCATGTACCGCAGACGTGCTGCTACATTTTGCAAACCGATATGCTGCTCTGAAAAATGCGCATGACTCCGAATGGCCTGCTGGAGCTCTTCCAGACGTTCTGGCGGGATCCCAAGGCCGTTGTCTTCTATGCAGATTTGATATTGCTCAGAGTCGTTTGCGTCCGGCTTGCCGGTTATTTTCAGCAGGTTGCCGTGCCTCCTTCCAGCAAAGCCATGACGGATCGTGTTTTCCACCAATGGCTGCAGACTTTGTCTGGGCAGGAAAACCCCCTGTTCTTCTTTCAGTGAAAGCTCCAAACGAATATCGCAGCCGCGAATCACCGTAAAAATGGAAAGATACTCTTCCACATTTCGTCGTTCCTGTTCCAGCGTCACATGCCACTCATCGCTTGCAAGCGCATATTGCATCAGATGGCTCAGAGCTACCACCGTCTGAGACAATTCTTCCTCGCCGCAAGCCATCAGCCGCCAATGCAGCATGTCGAAGGTGTTCATCAGGAAATGAGGATTGATCTGGGATTGGAGCAATTTGAAACGTGCCTCCTGCATCAGCAGCTTTTCCTGATATTCCGTCTGGATCAGTGTACGAATATGCCATACCATATGATTGAAAGCTGCAGCAATTTTGCCAAGCTCATCTTGCCGGTCCAGATGCACCTCGATGTCAAAATTTTCGTGTTCCACCTGCTCCATACCTTGGATCAGTTCTGTGATCCCGCGAGAACTATAGACGGCAAGTCGGTGAGAAAGGAAAACGGAAAGAAGAATTCCCAGTGCCAACGCTGCTAGCAGTACTAGTAGTAAATCCACCATGCCCTCCCGCAGACTGCCAATTCGCGTAACGCTGACCAGATACCATTTCATTTCATGGTTATAACGGCAGTCGATCAGTTTGTCACCCGAATTGATTTGGAAGGTTTCGCCTTCCAGAGGAAGGTGAGAAAGAACAGCCTCCGAAAGACTGTTTTGCGTTCCTGCCACATTATAGACTTTTTTTCGGTTTGGAGAAACCAAATACAGGTCGCTGTCTTTCAGCATATCGTTTGCATAGGTAATGTCATAAAAATAGGATTGATTCAGTGAAAGAATCATCAGCCCTAGAAGCTTTTTATGAGAATAGTCATAGATAATTCCAGCAGCGTGAATCTCTGTATCAGGCTGGTACATGCTGTCGGCAATAGAATATTGATCGTAAAGGTCATTCTCGCTCAGCCAGATCAGACTGCCGCCTCCCTTCATTGCTTCCTGATAGACCTGTGTTTCCTCGAGTTGGAGATCCTCCGGGAGTAAAAGCGAAATATTGGGGGAAAAAAGATGGAGCGAGGTATCGATAATCATCAGGCTGCGCAGGTAATTATTACTGATAAGCTTGACCTTGAGGATGGATTCCACTTTGGTACGTGCCCGAGCTGCTTCAATATCCGTTTGCTTATTCAGACTTTCACGGATCGAAGCATCAATGACCAGGTCGAAACCGGTGGAATTCAAGTTTTTCATTCGACTTTCCAGATCAGCGTTCACAATGCTCATCAACTGCGTCAAACGTCTGCTTTCGCTTTGCATCAGTATGCCGGATAACAGAGCCGTCAGAATGCCGAAAGCAAGAACCAGTGTAAGACAAGAAACGCCTGCAATGGAAAAAAGCAGACGTTTCTTGTAAGGAAGCTGGTTGAAGCGATTCTTTAGTTGCATCATTCGTTTCACCATCCATGCCGTAAGCAGGGCGTCTTTTCCCAAGTATTGTAACAGAAGAAAGGCGCTCTTGCAAGGCGTTTC
>SFGO01000057.1 GCA_004556545.1 Clostridiales bacterium | reverse complement strand
CCACCGAAAGAAAAGTGTGAGCGCCCCATAGGGCTGCAAGCCCTGCCCTCGCGCCGGAGTCGGCGCGTCAGGCCCCGCCAAGGGGAATTTCTTGCGGCAGAGTTGTCTCTTGTCATGCAAGCAGGGGGCTTTCCGCTCGCCCCCTGCACCCCTTCGGATCGCCACCCGAAGCGATAGAGCGCCCCATGGGACGGCCAGTCCCAATCCGCGCCGGAGTCGGCGCGTCATTCCCCACCAAGGGTAATTTCTTCGGCAAAGTTGTTGCCTGTTGCTGCAAGCAGGGGGGCTTTCCTCGGGGCAAACAATCGGCGCGGCCCGCACTGCCGTGTGCTCCGCTTGTTGTTTGCCTGAACTCCGGGGCGCTAACCGCCTGCGGCGGTTGTATCCACTGGATACCCACTTCCCTTCGTTCCCCCCTGCACCCCCTTCGGATCGCCAACCGAAACAATCGAGCGCCCCATAGGGCTGCAAGCTCTTCTCCCGCGCCGGAGTCGGCGCGTCAGACCCCGCCGGGGGCAGGGGATTGCGCCTGCGGGCACTCCCCTGCGAACACAGGGGCATCCCCCTGCAAACCTCTTCCCTTCAAGGAGGCCTTCCCATGAAGATCATCGCCCTCACCGGCGGCATCGCCTGCGGTAAATCCACCCTTGCGGAAATGCTGCACGAACTCGGCGCACCCATCGTTGACGCGGATGAAGTCAGCCGAAGCCTGACCGCCCCCGGCGGCAAGGCCCTTCCCGCTATCCGGGAAGCCTTCGGCAGCGAAGTCTTCCAGAATGACCAAACCCTGAACCGCGCCGCGCTGGCCGAAAGGGTGTTTCATGACCCGGAACAGCTGCAAAAGCTCAACAACCTCACCCACCCGCTCATCATCGCTCAGATGAAAAGCGAGATCGAGCGCTGCCGGGAATCCGGCGCGCCCGTCGTTGTATTGGATGTGCCCCTGTTGTTCGAAACCGGGCTGGACCGGCTGGCGGATGAAACGGTGTGCGTGTCCGCGCCCCTGCCCGTGCAGCTGAGGCGGCTCATGACCCGGAACGGCCTGACGGAAGAACAGGCCATGACCCGTATCCGAAGCCAGATGCCCCTGAGTGAAAAAGAAAAGCGGGCCGACCGAACCGTCTCCACGGACTGCCCGCTGGAAGAGCTGCGTACCCTGATGAGCCGCCTCTACCGGCAATGGCTGGAAGAAGCCCAAGCATAAAGGAGAGCCTATGATCCATCCCCCTTATCCCTTCCGCTGCCCCGATGACGACAGCGGCGCGCCCGTCGATTATTCCTATGTGTCCTCGGTCAGTGAGGGCCGCAGACGGGCTCAGCAGAAGAACATCCATGACGAGGACGAGCAGGCCGCGCCCCGGCCCCTCATCCGCCACCGGGCCGACCCCTACGACCGGGAACGGGTGGACGCTTACGGCACCCGTGCGCCCATGCGCCGCCCGGATCGAAGCGGTACGGTGCAGATGCTGCCCACCCCGGAGGAAGAAGCCATCCCGGAGAATCCCTACGACCGCCCCGCTGCCCGCCGCCGCAGTCAGCCGCAGCAGGAAGCCCAGCCGCAGGTGATCGTCACGGAGGACGGCTCCCAGTTCGACCCGCCCGCCATGGCCAAGCTGCCCGAATGGTATCGGGTGGCGCAGCAGAACGCCTCCACCACCGATGACCGGATGCGCCGCGCCCCCAAGGTGCAGGCCGCGCCCCGGGTGGAAATGCCCGAGGAAGAAGAGCCGCCCGTGCAGTACGATCCGCTGGGCCGCCCGATCGCCCGTCGGACGGAGCCCCGGCAGGAACGCCGCTTTCAGGGCGCTGCCGACCGCTACGCCGAGGCGGGCTATCCGCCGGAGCTTTTGCAGGAGCAGCGGGAGCTGGACGAAAAGCAGGAGGTCATCTCCCGCAGAAGGCGGCACGGCGCACAGCAGGCTGTCAGTGAGCGGCGGCAGGAGGAATACCGGCGCAGCCTGAGCGGCGAGCCCGGCAGCGACCGGCGATCCTATTCCCCCAGCCGGGAGGAATACGCCTACCGCCGCCAGCTGACGGAGGAGGAGCGCCAGCGCCGGGCCCGGGCGGCGGAAGAGGCGCTGGCCCGGCAGCAGGAAGGCGCGCAGACCCGGGGACAGGCCTGCCGGCAGGCCGTCCAGCCTTGGGGCGCGCCTGAAGAAAGCCGGGAAAATCCCTATGCAGCGCCCTATCCGGTGCGGGAAGAGCCGCGCCGCGCCCCCACCCGGCTGGAAGAGCCGGAGGAGGAACGCGCGCCCCGGTTCCGCATCCCGTGGCTGGGCATCGCCGTGTTCGTGATGGCAGGCCTTGCCGTGGGGCTGTGGCTGATGCAGCTGAATTTTCAGGCCCAGACCCGGCAGGTAGTGCAGGAGCGGGCGCAGGCCCGGATCGCCATCCGGGAAAAGCACCCGCTGGAATACCGGGAGCTGATCGAGCGGGAGGCCAGCAAAAACAACCTGAACCCGGCCTTTGTGGAGGCCATCGTCTTTAACGAAAGCACCTTCCGCACCGGCGCGGAGAGCAGCGTGGGCGCAAGGGGCCTGATGCAGGTCATGGAGGATACCGCCGCCGACATCGCCAAAGCGCTGAAGGTGGAAAATTATTCCTTTGACCAGCTCTATGACGCGGAGACCAACGTGACCTTCGGCTGCTACTATCTGGGCAAGCTGAGCCAGCGCTTCCGGGGCGACCCGCTGCTGGTGGCCATGGCCTATCACGCGGGCGGCAATCAGGTGCAGAACTGGCTGAATACTTCTCTGTACAGCACCGACGGCCTGACCATCGTTCTGGATAACCTGCCCGACGGCCCCACCAAGCAGTATGCCATCCGGGTCAAGCGGGATTTTGCCATCTACCGCCGCCTGTACTATGATGCTTTGGAGGATGACGCATGAAAAAAAGGATTCTGGCGCTTCTGACGGCCCTGTGCCTTTTGTCTGCCTGCACAGGCGCACTGGCGGAAAACGTAGGCGATTCGCTGGTGGTGGGCATGGTGTCCACCCGCACCACGGAGATCCGGCCCCTGACCCCGCAGGAGGCGGGCATGGTGTCCCTGTACAACGTGGTGTATGAAAGCCTTGTCAGCGTGGATGACAACGGCATTCCCCAGCCCTATCTGGCGGAAACGTGGGAGGAAAGCAACAGCGGGGAGACCTGGACGTTTACCCTGCGGGACAACCTGCGCTTCTCCGACGGCACGCCCCTGACCGCGGACGATGTGGTGGCCAGCGCCCAATACCTGCTGACGCTGGCCAAGGATGAGGAAGCGGAGGACAACGGCTTCTATCAGACCATGCGCTATACCATCAGCTCCATCAGCAAGGCGGACGAGCGCACCGTCATCGTCAAGGCCGCCCGGAAATACTACGGCGTGCTCTACAGCATGACCTTCCCCGTCGTTCCCGCATCGCAGGTGGAGCAGGCCAATCCGCTGGGCAGCGGGCCTTACGTCATCAGCGCCTTTGAGCCGGGCAGCTATATGCAGCTGGACGCCAACACGAACTGGTGGCAGACTCAGCCCCAGGTCAAGCAGATCATGGCTTCGTTTTTCTCCAGCAATAAGGAGCTCATCACCGCCTATGAATATGGCCGGGTGGACACCGCCTTTACCCGTTCGGTGGCCGCGGCCCAGTACAAAAGCGGCATCAGCTCCCTGTCCATCGCCTACAATACCCGGCAGATGGAATGCCTGCTGATGAATCATCAGACCTTCCCCATGGAAAGCCTGAAGGTGCGGCAGGCCATCCGGTATGCCATCAACGTCAACCAGATTTCCAACAACGTGTATATGGGCATGACGCTGGATTCCGACGCCATGGTGCCCTCCAACAGCTGGCTGTACGACGACAGCCTGGAAAGCGAATTCGTTTACAACCCGGAAATGGCCCGGCAGCTGCTGGAAGAGGACGGCTGGAGCGATCTGGACAACGAAGGCCCGCTGGACAAGATCGTTAACGGCGAGGTCAAGCACCTGTACCTTCAGCTCATTACCTACGAAGACCCGGATAACGACGTCCGCTATGAAACCGCCAACCTGATCGAGGAAATGCTGGCGGAGGTGGGCATCGGCATCAGCAAAAACACCGCCGTCAGCTATCAGGATATGCAGAACCGGCTTCAGAGCGGCTCCTATGAACTGGCCCTGTGCGCCTTCCAGATGGACGTGGTGCCCGATTACGGCTTCATGCTGCGCAAGGGCAACACGGGCAATTACATGCGCTACGTCAGCAACGACATGACCGCGCTGATCGATCAGCTGCGGGACTGTGAGGAGCAGACCGACTTTGCTTACGCCACCATGGCCGTTCAGCAGCAGTTTGCCAGCGATGTGCCCCTGATCTGCCTGTTTTACCGTACCGGCTCCGTGCTGACCCGCAAAATGTACACCACCGTGCGCAACATCCGGGAATTCGAGCTGCTGCGGGGTATCGAGTCCTTTGGCCGCTGACGGGCCGGAAGGGAGAGCTTTACCATGTGGATCAAACGGCTTGCGGCGGCCCTGACCGTCTGCTGTCTGCTGGCGGCGGCAGGCGGCGCGGCCCTCGGGGAGGAAACCGACACGCCCATTCCCGAAGGAGAACGCCCCGCCTTTGTCCAGCGCCTGCTGGAGGTGGCTCAGGGCGAACTGGGCTATGTCGAAGGGGCGCAGAATTACACCAAATATGGCGAATGGTCCGGCGACCCCTATGCGGAATGGTGCGCCGAGTTCATCTGCTGGTGCGTGGATCAGACCCAGCAAAGTCTGGGCGAAGACCTGCTCAATGTGGTCTATCCCAACTATTCGGGCCAGAATACGGGCCGGAACTGGTTCATCAAGCGGGGCCGGTTCGTGTACCGCAAGGGCGTATGCCCGGACTGGGGCGCCCACTGGCTCCGGGACGCGGATCACAACCTGAGCCGGAACGAGTTCCTTCCCCGCTCCGGCGATCTGGTGTTTTTCAGCTATAACGCCGCCGGAGACACCGACCATGTGGCCCTGATCGAATACTGCTCCCGGGATGGGGAGGGCAACGTTTATCTGCACGTCATTGAGGGCAACAATCCCGACCGGGTGCAGCGGAAGGTCTATCCGCTGGAGAACAGTCAGGTGCTGGGCTTCGGCCTGTGCGAGGATTTGGTGGATACCACCATGCGCTACGGCAACGAGGGCGATAAGGTGCTGCTCCTTCAGCAGAACCTTCATCAGCTGGGCTTTCTGGATTCGCTGCACCTGACCGGCGCTTACGGCTCCCATACCCGGGCGGCGGTGATGGAGGTGCAGCAGGAATTCCTGCCCGGCCACGCCGTCAACGGGCTGGCGGATCGGGAAACGCAGCAGCTTATTGCCCGTCTGCTGCGCCAGCAGCTCTGGGACGACCCGGACAACTGGCTGGTGGAAGAATGACCAGCATTTCCCTCTCTTCGGATGACTGTACGAATCGCCGAAAATAGTGTACAATAGGCGCTGTACATTCCAGACGGAGAGGGGAGGAAGACGCTTGGCGCTTCGCAGAGGTCTCGCTTTTTTGCTGGCGTTTTTCTGCCTTGCGGCGCTGCGGCCCCTTCCGACTGCCCGCGGCGAGGAAGACTCCGTCCGCCGGGAGCGGGCGCTGCTGATCGGCGTGGACGAGTTCGTCAGCCAGCCCAGCGCCTACCCCAGCTCCACCAACAATGTTTATGCCATGCAGGAAATGTTTCAGGCGGCGGCCGAACCGCTGGAAAAAATTCTGGTGCCGGACGCGCCCGTCACCTCCGTCCAGCAGCTGACCGAGCTGATCCAGCGCGTTTTCGGCGGCGCGGAAGCCGGGGACGTCAGCTATCTTTATATCAGCACCCACGGCCTGTATGACCCGGAAAACGGCGTGGAGCCCGCTCTGCTTTTAAGCGACGGCCAGACGGAGAACCATCTGACGCCCGAAGAGCTGGAAGCCGCCTTTGACGGCATTTCGGGCACGAAGGTGCTGATTCTGGACGCCTGCAACAGCGGCGCTTTCATCGGCAAGGGCATGACCGAATGGGACGAGCCGCCTTGCTTTCTGGGCGACGATTTCAAGGTGATCACCTCCAGCGGCGCGCGGGAGGAAAGCTGGTACTGGAGCGCCGGAGAAGACGCAAAGCAGGAGGAACGTCAGGGCGCGTTTTACTTTACGCAGGCTCTGTGCGATGCGCTCAGCGCCGCCTGCGGCTATCCGGCTGACCAGAACCACGACGGCAGCATCACCCTCAAGGAGCTTTACGACTACCTGCTGCTGAACCACGCCGCCTCCACGCCGCAGGTCTATCCGCAGAACGACGACGATTTTGTGATCTTCCGCTACGATCCGTCGGAGCCGCTGCCCACAGGGCTGGAACGCTCTCCCATTATGGACGTGACTTTTTCCGATCTGGTGCTGGATCAGGACAGCCGGGAGATCACCATCGAATACATCGCCATGCGGCCGGTGCGGGTAGCCTATCAGCTGGTGTACCGCCGGGAAGGCCGGTGGGAGTTTGAAAACGCCCAGCTGATCTACGACGATTCCGAGCGGTTTTCTGCCTTCGGCGATCAGGAAGGGGCGGTCTCCGCCGGATGGAAGCAGCGCACCCTGCGGCTGGACGAGCTGGCCGACGATGCTTACGGCTACGCGCTGGTGCAGCTGGTCAGCATCGACCGGGGAAAGCTGCGGGTTCACGCGGGACGGGTTCTCTGTGTGCTGCCCGAGGAAGAACCGCCTGCCCCTACCGTGGAAATCAGCGGCTCCTTTGCCCCGGAGACCGGGCGGGAGCTGGCGGTCTTTGTGGGGCATACTTCCCCCTGTACCCTGAGCGTGGCCATTCTGGATGAAGAAGGCCAGGTGGTGGAGCGCCTGTGTCACCGCCGCTCTACCCGGCCCATGGGGCTGGCCGGAACCACCCTGTACTGGGACGGCAAACAGCGGGACGGCTCTCCCACTCCGGCGGGCACGTACCGTGTCCGGGCCCAGATTCACTGGAAGGGACAGACCCTTTCGGTGGAATCGGAAACTTTTGAACTGGAATGATGGTTTATCTTTATTGAAAAACTCAGTAAGGAGGCCTGAAAATGGCGGAAAAACTGATGGTCGTGGTCCCCTGTTATAACGAAGAAGAAGTATTGCCGGAAACCTCCCGGCGGCTGGTTCTGAAAATGGGCAGTCTGATGGAAAAAGGGCTGATCTCCGAGGACAGCCGGGTGCTGCTGGTCAACGACGGCAGCAAGGACCGCACCTGGGAGCTGATCTCCGAGCTGCATAAGGAGAATCCCCTGTTTGAGGGCGTGAAGCTGAGCCGGAACCGGGGTCACCAGAACGCGCTGCTGGCCGGGCTGATGACGGCCCGGAACCGCTGCGACGTCTGCATTTCCATGGACGCCGACCTGCAGGACGACATGGACGCCATGGACAAGTTTCTGGAAAAGCATCAGGAAGGCTGCGAAATCGTCTACGGCGTGCGCAGCAAGCGGGAAAAGGACACGTTTTTCAAGCGGGAGACCGCGCTGATGTTCTATCGGCTGATGAGCGGCATGGGCGTGGATATCGTGTTCAACCATGCGGATTACCGGCTGATGAGCAACCGGGCGCTGAACGCGCTGGCCCAGTTCAAGGAGGTCAACCTGTTCCTGCGGGGACTGGCCCCGATGGTGGGCTTCCAGAGCGACACGGTGCTCTACGAGCGCAGCGAGCGCTTCGCCGGGGAAAGCAAATATCCCCTCAAAAAAATGCTGGCCTTCGCCATCGATGGCATTACCAGCTTCTCCGTCAAGCCGCTCCGGCTGATTACCAACGCGGGCATCGTGGTGTTCCTCGTTTCGCTGGTGATGCTGCTTTATACGCTGATCTCGTGGCTCGCCGGGCACACCGTAGCCGGTTGGACCAGCACGCTGGCCTCCATCTGGATGCTCGGCGGCATCCAGCTTTTGTCGCTGGGCGTGATCGGCGAGTACATCGGCAAAATTTACAATGAAACCAAGCAGCGGCCCCGCTTCATCATCGACCGCTATCTGAACGACCGGGGCGACGATCCCGTGGTGGATCGGCCCGAATAAGCCCGGGGCATGAAACCCGCATGCTTCGTCATATCCTTGCCAGACGGGAAGGAGTGGCGGAGCATGCGGGACTTTTTTTCAAATACTCTGGATCTTCTGGCCGGCGGCGGGGCGGCCATCGCCGGATTTCTTCACGGCATGACCAGCGGACAGGGGCGCACCGCTCTCCTGCTGGCGGCGCTGATGGGGGCGGACTACGTCAGCGGCGTACTGGCGGCGGCGCTGGGCCGCAGCCGGAAAAGCGCCCACGGCAGGCTGTCCAGTCAGGCCGGCTGGAAGGGGCTTCTGCGCAAGGCAGTCATTCTGCTGGCGGTAGGGCTGAGCGTACTGCTGGACTGGTATGTGGGGCAGGGCAGCGCCATGTTCCAGACGGCGGTCATGTGGTTCTACATCAGCAACGAAGCCCTGTCCCTTCTGGAAAATCTGGGTCGCTGCGGGGTGCCGATCCCTAAAAAGCTGCGGGATATGCTGGAAGAGCTAAGCAAAAAAGAGGAAGACGGCAAAGCCGGGCGGGCGGAGGAAGCATCCGCCGGAGTGGAAAAGGAACAGAATGGATGAAAAAGGCGGTGTCCGAAAGAATGATTCTTTCAGGCACCGCCCTGTTTTTGAGATTGTATTACCATCCGCGCTCGATGGAGCTTTCGCCGGAGGAATCCGGCTGCTCCATCCACGAACCGTCGTCTTGCCACTCGTAAGCGGGAACGCCATCCTGCCAGTAGGGCTCGGGCGTTTCAATGATCTGCCAGTCCGTATCCGGCACAAAGGTATCGACGGGCTGAACGTCGCCGGAGAGGTTCTGCTGCCAGAGCCGAAGCTGTTCTTGCGTAGAGGCGCTGCCTTCATCGTAGTCCAGCGAGGGCAGTCCGGAGGGATCGTAGCTGACCTGCATGGGCAGGTAGAGCAGCGCCGTGGACGCGCCGGTTACATCCGCCCAGTCGCCCACGGAGAGCACCGCCATGCCCGAATAGGCCGGGTCACCGGTCAGCGACGCGCCGTTCGTAATGACATACACGGATGCGCCGTGGACTTCCACATTGGCTTCGGGATAGAAGCTTAGCTGCACGGAGAGATAATCGCCCTGCATCATCACCGTGGCGCTTCCGATATAAAAGGCGTTGCTGGCGCACAGGGGGATTTCTTTCATACCCACGTTCCGCAGCTCGGTCAGGTTGAGCATGGTGCCCATGAGCCAATCGCCGCTCAGCCCCAGATCCCGCAGGCGCACGCCGTAGGTACACGCGCTGTTGAACTGGAGCCGGGGCTGCAGCTGCATAAACGGCATGGCGTACACCGTATCGCCCACATACAGCGTGACCAGATAGGGCACGGTGGAGCCGCCGCCGTAGGGCAGGTAGATCACATCGCTGTCAAAGTTCCGGCTCTGATAGCCGTAATCCTTGTCAAACAGAAGGGTCTGCGTATCCATCCGGGTCAGGGACAGACGCACGGGCTCCGCCAGCTCGCTGGAAGCGCTGATGGTCTTTTTCACCCGGATGCCCTGGCAGGCGGCGGACAGATTCGCCGCCACATAATCGTTCTGATTGAGCGAGTCCATATCCAGCGTATCCACATTCAGGGTGAAAAAGTCCTCCGCCCGCGCCGGTGCGGGCAAAAGACCGGCCAGCAGACAGCCCAGCAGCGTCAGCAGCACGGCTTTTTTCCAACCCCTATTCTTCATGGCAGGTTCGTCCTTTCCAAAAAATATTCTGAAAATTCCCGATGGTTTTCCTGCACGGGCAGGCGGCGCTCGGGCTGCGCCGGGAAGGTTTCCCTTCGCGTATCCTAACGATTCAGTTTACCATTATCATCCCGGAAATGTAAAGAGCGGGAGGGAAGAAATGTGGGGAAATGTGGGAAACAGAAGAAATATGAGGCAACCCTTGCAGGGTTCCCATCAGCGCAGCGCCGAAAAGGCGCATCCCCTTGTGGGAAAAGAGGGAAAATGGTACAATAAACGACCGAGGGGGAGCGAATGTGAGCAAACGTGCGGGAGCGGTGATGTGCTTTCTGGCGGCCCTGTGCTGGATGCTGGCCGGGCTTGCCGGAACGGTAACGGGATTCCTGACCTCCGAGGGAAGGTTTGAGCAGGCGCTGCTTGCGCAGGTGCGCTGGGAAGCGCTGGGCATTTCCCCGGAAGCGCTTCGGGCGTTCACTCAGGATACCATGCGGTATTTCCGGGGCGAGAGCGACCGCTGGGAGCCGGAAGTCTCTGCGGCGGATGGGCCTATCCCAATCTCCGATGCATTCACGCAGCATATGGCGACGGTGCGGGACGGCATTCGTACCGCCCGGACGCTGGCGTTGGCCGGAGGGGCGCTGGGGGCGCTGCTGATCGCCGTCGCCGTCCGAAAGAAACGGTTTTCGCTGGCTGGCTACGAGCTGGGCGGGCTTCTGCCGCTGATACTGGCCGCCGGGCTGGGGCTGTGGGCCGCGCTGGATTTTTCCTCCATGTGGGGCTGGCTCCACCGCCGCTTTATCCCGGACGGGATTTTTGACGCGGCGGAGCCGGTGATGCAGCTGTTCCCAGGCAGTCTGTTTGCAGAATATCTTTCCCCCGTGCTGACGGCCTTTGGGCTGACGGCGCTCTGTGTGCTGGGCCTGCCGCCCCTTCTTCGGGCGGGATACCGGTACTTTTCTCAAAAACGCTCCAACGAATGCTGATGAAACAAAGGACGAATTGCCATGAATACCATCTCGGAAATGCAGGCAAAGCTGGACGCGCTGCGGCAAAAGCCCGCCGTGCGGATCCTGGCCATGGAATCCAGCTGCGATGAGACCGCCGCCGCCATCATTGAAAACGGACGGAAGATTGTTTCCAGCGTGATTTTTTCTCAGGCGGATACCCACGCCCTGTACGGCGGCGTCGTGCCGGAAATCGCCAGCCGCGCCCATGTGGACGCCTGCGACCGGGTGGTGGATCAAGCCTTGAGAGAAGCGGGCATGGCGCTTTCCGATGTGGACGCGCTGGCCGTGACCTACGGCCCCGGACTGGTGGGCGCGCTGCTGACCGGCGTGAACTGCATGAAGGGGCTCAGCTATACCAGCCGGATCCCGCTGGTGCCGGTCAATCATATCGAGGGGCACGTCAGCGCCAACTTTCTGACCACGCCCGATCTGGAGCCGCCGTTCCTCTGTCTGGTGGTCAGCGGCGGCCACAGCCACATCGTCCGGGTGAACGACTATGCGGACTACACGCTGCTGGGCCAGACGGTGGACGACGCGGCGGGCGAGGCCTTTGACAAGGCGGCCCGGGTGCTGGGGCTGAACTATCCCGGCGGCCCCCTGCTGAGCCGATTGGCCGAGGGCGGCGACCCGCACTTCCTGCCCCTGCCCCATCCCCATCCCGACGGGAAATACGATTTCTCCTTCAGCGGCCTGAAGACCGCATTCCTGAACGCCTGCCACAAAATGGAGCAGAAGGGCGAAGAACTGCCCCGGGCCGATCTGGCCGCCTCCTTTGAGCAGGCCGTGGTGGATACGCTGTGCGAGAAAGCCTCGCTGGCCATGGCGGATTTCGGCCTGTCCACCCTGTGCATCGCCGGGGGCGTCAGCGCCAACCGTCGTCTTCGCCAGCAGCTGACCGCGCTGAGCCGGAAGCAGGGCTTCCGCCTGTGCATGCCGGAATTGTGGCTCTGCACCGACAACGCCGCCATGATCGGCTCCGCCGCCTACTACCGCCTCCGCAAGGGCGAATTGGCCCCGCTGGAATTGAACGCCGTGCCTTCGCTGGCGCTGTGCTGAAATAAAGAAAAACCGTCCTTCATATTTTCCTCTTTTCCCCGTCATACTAGAGGGTGCCATGTCCATGCAGAACAAGGCAGACGGCCCCTTCCGGGGAAAGGAGCAGAAAAGATGAAGGACGATTTTTATGGAAAAAAACAGCCCTTTCGCAGTCCCATGTGGCTGGTGGGCGCGGCGGTGCTGCTGATCGCCGCTGCGGTCGCGCTGCTGTGGCCCAGTGAAAGTCTGGCCCCGGCGCAGGAGGAACAGCTGCAAAGCGCTGCGGCGGATCAGGCCGCCCGGCTGGAAGACGGCGCGGAGCTGTTTCAGCGCCTCAGCTACACCCGCTGCGAGCATGTAGTGACGCGCCGCGTTACCGCCCCGGTGGAGCTGTACGGCAAGACGCTGGAGGAAATTCAGCCTCTCTACCCCGAATGGCGCATCACGGAGTTTTCTCCCAAGGCCCTGCGGATGGAACGGCAGGTGCCGCTGTTCTGCCCCGACCATCAGGTGCTCATGCCCAACGCGGGAGGAACGCTGTGCATCTACGAAAACAAATACGGCGACGCGCTGGCACTGGTCAGCGAGCTGTCGGTTTCCCTTTCCGCCCTGCCTGCCGCGGCGCAGGAGGAAGTGCAGGACGGGCTGGGCTTTTCCACGCCGGAAGAGCTGGAAGCCTGGCTGGAAAATATGGAGAGCTGAGCCATGCTGACTGTTTTTATCCGCAGCGTTCTGTTAGTCTGTCTGGCGGTCTGCGCCCTGCGGCTGATGGGCAAGCGGCAGGTCGGCCAGCTGCAGCCCTTTGAGCTGGTCATCGCCATCATGATCGCCGATCTGGCCGCCACGCCCATGGAAAGTCTGGATACGCCCCTGTGGCGGGGCGTGGTGCCCATGGCGGCGCTGGTCATGCTGCATCAGATCTTTTCGCTGCTGTCGCTGAAAAGCCAGAAGATGCGCCGCTTTTTCAGCGGCTCGCCCACGATCATCATCCGCGACGGACGCATCGACTATCAGGCGTTGGAAAAGCTGTGCTTTAACTTAAACGATCTGCTGGAAGAGCTGCGCACCGGCGGCGTGCTTTCCCCCACGGAGGTGGGCACCGCCATCATGGAAACCAGCGGCAAGCTGAGCGTGTTTCCCACCGCCCGCAAGCGTCCCGTCACCCCGGAGGACATGAAGCTGCCGACCGGCTACGAGGGCGTTCCGCTGACCCTGATTCTGGACGGGCAGCTGGAACGGAACAATCTTCCCCTATTGGGGAAGGATGAAAGCTGGCTGCAAAAGCAGCTCGGCGAGCTGGGCTTTTCGGAGATCCGGCAGGTGCTTCTGTGCTATATCGACACGGACGGCGTGATGAGCGTTCACGGTTTCCGGGGCGAGCCGCCCAAGCGGCGACAGACGCTTTCCGCCGGGGAGGTGAAGTGGTAATGCGCCGTTCCGTGATTCTGATTACCGTGATTCTGGTGCTCTGTCTTTCGCTTGGGATCTGGATGGACGTTTCTCAGCAGCAGGTCGCCCGAAAGTATCTGGATTCCGTCCGCCTGATCCGGGAGCTGGCGGACGGCGGCCGGCAGGCGCAGGCCTACGACGAACAGCGCTATCTTCACGCGAAATGGCAGCACGACGCGGTATGGCTCAATTATCTTATCAGCCACCACCACACCCGGGCCGTCAGCGCGGCCATGGTGGAGCTGGCCACGGCGCTGGAACGTCAGTGGGATGTGGAAACCTTTCAGGCTTTGGATGAACTGGAAGACGCGCTGCGCGACGTGGAGCAGAGCGACTTCCCCTACTGGGAAAATATTCTGTAACCAAAGCAAAGCCCGGTTCGTTTTCCGCAGCAGAAGCCGTGAAAAACGAACCGGGCCTTGGGCTGAAAACAAAGAAACCGTGATTTCAAGGAACGAAACGGAGCCGGAACCAATCAGACGGGCTTACGCCTTTGTACCGGTAAGCGCAATGCCTTCGATGAACTGCTTCTGGAAAATCAGATAAATGGCCAGCATGGGGATCATGGCCAGCGCCGAGCCTGCCATCATGACGGGATAGTTGGTGGAATGCTGCCCCTGCAGGGAGCTGATACCCGCTGCCAGCGTCATCTTGTCAATGTTCATGTTCACGATTAACGGCCACATCATATCGCTGTAGGCAAAAAGAGCGGTGAACACAGCCAGCGCCATGACGGCGGTTTTGGTCAGGGGAGCCATCACCCATACAAAGGTCTGCATCACATTGCAGCCGTCCAGCTTGGCCGCTTCGGCCAGATCGTTGGGCAGGCTCATATAGAACTGACGCAGGAAGAAGGTGCCAAAGGCGCTGACCAAGCCCGGGAAAACCAAAGCAAAGATGGTATTCAGCTGATTCAGAGAGGACAGCATCAGGTACTGAGGAATAATAAACACCTGTCCCGGCAGCATCAGCTGGGTCAGAATGATAAAGAAAAGAGGCTTTTTCAACGGGAAATCCAGCTTGGCAAAGGCATAGCCAGCCATGGAGGAAAACACCGACGCACAGATGACGCGCCAGAAGATCAAAACCAGCGTATTCAGATAGAGCGCATCAAAGGGCAGGGTGCGCAGCACCTCTTTGTAGCTGTCAAAATTCCAATGGCTGGGAAAAAAGATAGGCGGAATCATGATGGCCTCGCCCTGCGTTTTGAAAGACGTGAGAATCGTCCAAATGAAGGGGAAAATCATCAGAATAGAGCCAATCATCAATACCAGATGCACCCAGAAT
The DNA here is from genome assembly GCA_004556545.1 of Clostridiales bacterium. GTDB lineage: Bacteria > Bacillota > Clostridia > Christensenellales > Aristaeellaceae > Limiplasma. The sequence continues at coordinate 12,264 of SFGO01000057.1, read as the reverse complement.
TTGGCGCGGGAACGATAAGTGTATTTATGCTTCGCAGCAACGGCAGTCATTTTTCCTACGCCCCCTTCTTATTCATAATGAACCATTTTCTTTTCCGCTATGAACTGCAGCGCCGTAAAAACCATGATGATCACGAAGCTGAACAGGACGATGGCGGAAGCGTAGCCCTTGTTAAACTTTTCAAAGGCCTCGCGGTAAAACAGCACCATCAGGGTCACGCCCTTTTTATAGGCGGGATTGTTGGATTTAATCAGCAGATAAATGGTATCGAACTGCTTGACGGAATTCATCATGCGCATCATCACCACAAAAAATAACGTGGGACTGATAAGCGGCACGGTCACATGGAAGAAACGCTGTACGGCGTTGGCGCCGTCAATTTCGCTGGCTTCGTAATAAGAAGTCGGGATGGATTGCAGGCCCGCCAGAATCAACACCAGATCGTAGCCCACGGCGCTCCAGATGCCGATGATGGCGCAGGAAAGCAGGGCTGTATTGGGATCGGAAAGCCAGTTAATCCGTCCTACGCCAAACAGGACAAGGAACTGATTCAGGATGCCCGCTTCCGCGTTGAAAATCCACTTCCACACCATAGCCACCGCAGCGGGGGCCGCTACCATGGGCAGGAAATAAATGGCGCGGTAAACATCCCGGCCGCGAATTTTGGTATTCAGCAGAACGGCCAAAATCAGTGCTAAAAAAACGCCCACCGGCACAGTCAGCAGCATATAATAAAGCGTGTTGACAGTGGACTGCCAAATTTGCTTATCAGAGAGCAATTTTTGATAATTTTTCAGGCCTACGAATTTCACCGGCCCCAAGCCCTGAGATTTTTGCAGACTTAGAATGATGGTTTCAAAAAAAGGATAAATATTGAGAATGAGAAGCCCGATAATCGTAGGCGCTATCAATAGATAGGCCCAGCCCCAGTCGGATTTGAAGCGAAAGGGCTTTCTGGCGCTCCGAAGATCCGCTTGAATAATTCGTTCGCTCAAAGGAGAGGCACTGCCTCCTGCCGGGGTTATAGGGGCAGAGCCCCTAATCCTTGTGCCGCAGCACTTTCCCCGCAAACCAGCGTAGCGCTGTTTGCGGGCGCTGACGGCCAACTTGGGGTTTTTCGACAGGCTGTGGGGAGGCCCGAAGGGCCTCCCCCTGCTTTCATCGGGAACGATTATTCTTCTTCGATCTCCGTGATGGTTTCGTGAAGCTGATTGCAGGCTTCCGCGAAGGTCATTTCACCCGTGTAGGCGGAGGTCATCAATTCGGTTTCGGTGCCTTCCCACAGGCTCTTGTTGGGAGAGAAGGGGAACTGCACGCCGTACTCGATCATCTCGGTATAGCAGGCGATGTTCAGGTTGGTGAACAGATCGGTGAAGTAATGCTCGGTGCCCTTATAAGCGGGGATGGCGGCCTTGTTCTGGGCCTGCAGGATATTGGCCTGCTCGCTGCCGCAGAAGGCGATGAAGTCCTTCACGATCTCGGGGTTGGCGGTATTGTAGGCGCCCGAGTAGCCCAGACCGTTGTAGATGGAAGCGCGTTGCTTGCCCTGAGGCAGAACGGCCACGTCGAACTTATCCTTAATGAATTCGTTGTTGGTGTAAGCGCTCATCATCCAGCTGCCGACGAACACCATGGCCACCTTGCCGGCCTGGAACTGGTCGTCGTTGCCCATATCGGTGAAGGATTCCAGCGAGGGGGACACGCCGTCCTTCAGCATCAGGTCGGCCCAAGTCTGGATGGCTTCCTGCGTTGCTTCCTGATCGAAACCGGACTTGCCGTCTTCAAAGATGAAGCCGCCGTTCTGATACACGAAGTTGTAGTAGCCGCTCTGGGTGTCGTTGGGCGCGCCGAAGCCATAGATGCCGTTTTCAGCATCGGTCAGCTTCTTGGCGGTTTCCCGCAGGGTGTCCCAGGTCCAGGTATCATCGGGGTAGGCGATGCCGGCCTTATCAAACAGTTCCTTGTTGTAGGCCAGGGCGATGGTGTCGTAATCCTTCGGCACGGCCCACTGCTTGTCTTCATAATGATACAGCGCGGTAATGCCTTCCGGATAGGGAGTGTAGTCCAGGTTCAAATCGGTCAGATCCAGCAGCATGCCGGCGGACACATACTTGAAGAACTGGTTGGAGTGCATCCAGAACACGTCCGGCAGTGCGCCGCCCTGAGCGGCCGCTTCCAGCTTGGTCCAGTATTCAGACCAGGGCGTTACCTGAGTTTCCACCGTCACGTTGGGATGCTCAGCCATATAGGCTTCCGCGATGGCCTTCATGCCGGGTTCCTGATTGGTATCCCAGAAGGCGAAGGTGATGGTCACTTTTTCTTCTGCCATGGCGATGGGCGCAACCAGCGTCAGGGCCAGACAAAGGGTCAACAGGGCTGCCAGAAATTTACGCATGTTGGAAGAACCTCCTTGTTTGGTTTTTTGATGTTGACTTATTCTAGCACGATCACACATTACAATTCTGCACCGATACTATCTAAATGAATATAATTTTCTCGCATAAAGGTAAAATCTGAACGTTTTTTGACCACAGAAAACAGGACTTCGCCTTATAATGCGAGAATAATACAATCATTTCATCACAAATGTATGCTTTGGCTTCTTGCATGAAAGCCGCCTTTCTTTTACAATAAAGGCACTTTGTACAAGCTCTTTTGAATGACAGATGGTTCCATGTTCGCTCCCGACCGGCCGTTTGCGGCAGAAAGGAAGGCTTTCAATGGAGCGCATTCACGGCAATGCCGGAGTTTCCGCCGTACATCCGGCCCTTTCTTCCTTTTCCACCTCCATTCATCCGGGGGATCAGCCCTGTCAGTGCGCCGCCGGAACCATGCGGATGCTCTACGCGGTCAACGGCGGGTGCTCGCTGTATGCATCGGGCAGGAAGTTCCCGTTAATCGGCCCCCGCATGGCCTTCCTGACCGGCCCGCTTTCCTACCAGCTGACGGAGGTAAGCCCGGGGCTTACGCTGTCCTCGGTCGATCTGGTGCTCAAACCGGGCGAATGCTTCCATTGGGGCTGCCGGGAAATGGAAAACGCCTATCAGCAGCTTTCCTCGCTGATTCTGCCCTCGGGCCGGTGCGAAGCCTTCTGTGACAGCGGCGCCACCGTCACGGCGGCTCTGCAGAATCTGCTGTCTTTTTCCGTGTCCGATTCTCCTCAGCGGGAGGCGCAGCTCACCCTGGCGGCCTGCTTTCTGCTGGCTGCCACCGCCGCCCTGCTCCGGGAGGAATCCTCGGGGTTACGGCCCTGCACAAAGCCCGTCCGCGCGGCGCTTGCGTACATCCATGAAAATTATATGCGCAATATTACCACCAGAGACGTGGCGGCAGCCGCAGGCGTACATGTGGGGCATCTGCACCGCATTTTTCCGGCGGAAACGGGACAGCGCATCGGCGAATACCTGACCAACCTGCGCGTGGATAAGGCCAAATCCCTGCTGATGCGCACCGATCTGCCGTCTTCCCGGGTGGCGGCGCTCAGCGGCGTGAACAGCCTGCCCTATTTCAGCCGCCTTTTCAAGCAGAAAACCGGCATGACGCCGTTGGAATTCCGCCGCTCCTACGCTGTCACCAAAACGCGGGGGGACATGGCCACGAATTACAATGATCTGCCCCCCAAGCGCGGGGAAGGGGAGTCATTGATTCTATGAAATCCTTCTTTGATCCCTGCTACCGTGAAAAAGACTGCGTTCCCGTGGCCTATTCCTGGTACGACCGGGCCGACATGATGAAAACCACGCTGGAAGCCGTCAATCACTCCCACTCGCTGTGCGAGATTATGTACGTCTGCGAGGGCGGCATGAGCATCGAAACCGAAGCGGGCCGGGTGGAGCTGGGAAGGCGGCAGCTGGTGTGGCTGGACGCGGGCATTCGTCACTGGAACATGAGTTTTTCCAACGAATTGTGCAGCATGATGAATATTGAATTCCAGTATGAAGCGTCTGACGATCGGGCACCGTCGCTGAGAGCCATCGCCCAGCAGGATGAGGCTACCCGGCATATGCTGGAAAGAGGCGCGCGGGTCGCTGTTCTGAACGATACGGACAACACCCTTTTCCGCCTGATGAAGGCGGCCATTCCGCTGGCGGACGGCATTGACCGGGATTCGGAAAAGCTCTGTTCCTTGCTGTGCGTCCAGATGATGCTGGAGATAGCCCGCCTTCTGGAACAGAACCAGACGCAGCCATCCGGCACCAACCGCTATGTGACCGAGGCGCTGGCCATCATGCGCCGGGACTATGCCGAGCCCCTTACAGCCGCCGTCATCGCCCATCAGCTTCATATTCAGCCCACCTATCTGCACCGGCTTTTCCGGGAGCATACGAACAAAACCATGAATGAACACCTGCAGAGCATCCGCATCCAACAGGCGAAGCTGCTCCTGACCGGCACCGGCAGGAGCCTGCTGGAAATCGCCATGGATGTGGGAATTTCCAGCCAGCAGCATTTTTCCCGGCTGTTCCGCAAATGGACGGGGCTCTCGCCGCAGGAATACCGAAAAACGCATTCTCCCGGCGCCTCCGCCGAATAAAACATCGCCGTCCCATCCATGCTAACCATGCTAACGGAGAGGGACGGCGTTTTTTCGCCGCCGGAACGGAGGGGGAAAAGCATGAAACAGACCGTGGCCGTCATGGCCATCATTCTGGCGCTGCTTTTGATGGTTTCCGGCTATATCGTAGCCGAGCATGCGGAGACCACGGCCGAGCTGCGTCGGATGCAGGAGCAGCTTGGCGAAAAGCAGGTGGAGCTGCAAAAGGCGAAACGGGAAAAGCAGCTCTTTGAAAGCCGGGCGGAGGAGCTGACCGCCCGGCAGGAGGAGCTGGAAAAGCAGCTGGCCGACGCGAAAGCCTCCATTGACGAGGCCAACGCCGCCGTGGCTCAGACCGTGGACGAACGTGCCCAGGCCGAAGCCGCCTTCGCAGGGCAGAACCAGCTGCTGGAGGCTCAGGCGGCGGATTGGGAAAACCGCTATCAGGAGCTGATGGGGCAAAACAACCGTCTGACGGCGGAGCGGGACGCGGCCCTGCAGCAGGCCGAAGCCTGCCAAACGGAGCTGAATTCCCTGCAAGGGGAGTATGGTTCCCTTTTGGAGGAGAAAAACGGCCTGCAAATATCGATTGAAAGTGCTCAAAATCGAATAACAGAGCTGGAAAGTGGAGCAGAATCCCAAATTTTGGAAATCAGCGCTTTGCAGGAGCAGAAAAGCGCACTGGAAGCCGCGCTTTCCGCCCTGCGGGAAGAGCTGGCGCGAGTCCGGCGAGTTAGCCGCCCTGTGCCGGAGAGGCAGTAAAAGAAGAGACAGGCCTTTTCGGTCTGTCTCTTCTCTCTGTCCGAATGCTTTAGAAGATGCGGGTCATGGTCAGGGCGTCCATATAGGAATCCCGATAGCCGCAGGTGCTGCCGTCCTTGAGAACGGTGCAGCGGCATTCGGTGAACCAGCCGGGAACCAGGCAGCCCTTTTCATTGCCCACCCAGCAGGGAAGAATGGCCGTCAGCGTTTCTTCGGTGGCGTATCTGGTATAATCGCCGTAGAGGGGATCGCCGGTGATCTCGTAATCCTGAGCGACCGAGGAGGGCCACCAGACGTTGGCCACCCACAGGCGAAGCCATTCTTCCCAGCTGCGTTCCGGCAGAGGATAGGATTCCGCAGCCGTCACGACGGGCAGACTGCGGAGGGCCAGCTGCTTCAGTTGGCCGTCGTCGCCCATCACCAGTTCCAGATAGGAATTTTCCCCGAAGGAATCTTCCCCTTCCGGATAGTAAAATTGAAACATAACAGGCAGATCCAGCAGTTCATACTGGGCGCGAAGCAGCGTGACCTGATCCTTGCCGGACAGTTTGGCTTCCGTGCTTTGACGAAGCTCTTCATACCACGTGCTGCTGCTTTCCGTAGCGCTGTAGGCGGAAAGAACGTCCTCGGGCGTCAGGCGAAGCGCCTGCAGAAACGGCTCGCTGGCTTTAGCGCCCAGCTTTTCCAACAGTGCGCGGGCAAAGTCCTTGGCCGCGGCCATTTCCGCTTCATGCCCGGCGGACAGGCTTTGGCAGAGCTGGCCCGTGTAGGGATGGGAATAGGAATCGCTGCCGTTGATATCCGCACCGGTGCTGGAATAGTAAAGGAAACGGCTGGCCCAGCCGGAGCTGCTGGAACGCATCTGATCGGCGGAAACATTCTGCCCCAAAGAAGACAGCGCCTCGCTCATCTGCTGCTTTTCGATCTTCTGATACTCCACCTGAAGGCGAACCTGCTGCTTGGCCGAAAAGCCCTGCGGAACGGGGCAGTCCACCAGCAGACGATAGGAACCGCTGTCCCCCTCGCGGGACGGAAGAAGGATTTCCCCCTTCAAACGGCCGTCGATTTCCTGCACCTGCGACAGATCCACTTCCTCCGGGAGACAGAAACGGGGTTCGCCTGCCTCTGCCAGAGAAAAAGCAGGGCACAGCAGGCAGAGAATCATCAGGCTCGCCCAAATCCACTTGAAGGCTTTCATTTGGCTTCCTCCTTTTCGTTTTTGGCAAACCCCTGCCCGGCCGGGACCTGCAGGGTCAGGGTGCTGGTCTGGGGCTGACCGATTCCGTAAACATCGGTCTCCAGCTCCAGCCGGATCGTGACGGTTCCGTCAGGATTCACGGTGGCATTCTGGCTTCTGGCCCGTTCCCACGGTGCTTCCAGCAGGAAGGTCTCGCCCTGCTCCTCCGGCAGCCAGTCCATGCTGACGGGCACGGTCACGCCGCCGACGGTCATCTGCCGGACGGAAAGCACCAGCATCTGCTTGCCCTCCGGCAGCCATTCGTCAAACGAAAGCTGCTTTCCATTCCACCAGATCCGGTCGAAATGCTCGCCGTCGGCGCCGATATCGGTTTCGTACAGCAGACGGTAGCGCTCCGGCTCCTTCGGGGAAATATGCACGCAGAGAGAGAATTTTTCTTCATTCTGATACAGATCCCGTGCGTCCAGATGCAGGACAGCCGATTCGCTTTCAGCGCGGAAATCCTGTGTAATGCCCGGCTGCACGTCTTCCGCCGCAGGGCCGTTCCAGATGCGGGTTGTCAGAAAATCCAGCACGCCCAGACGGGAGCCCGCATAGGCCGCGCCCGCCAGCGTGAGCAGCAGCGCCGCCAGCACCACTGCCCGGCGGACGGGGATCCGGGGCACAGCGGCATTCTCCTTCTTCTGCAAGGATCGCAGCGTGTTTTCCACCCGGATATGAAAGCCTTCCGGGGTAGGCTCATAAGGATCTTTCCCATGCTTGATCTTTTCAGCGGTCATTTTTCTGCTCCTTTCCATGGACGGCCATAGGGCGGACGGGAAGCCGTTTCGTCCCCTTCCGTCTCCAGCCATTGAACGCGAAGCTGGCTTCGGGCCTGATGCAGTCTGGATTTAACGGTTCCGGCAGGAATGCGCAATATCCGGGCGATTTCCTCCACGGAGAAGCCCTCCAGATAATGCAGGGTCAGGGGAAGCCGCAGCTTTTCCGGCAGAGTATCCAATGCGTCCGCCAGCTCCGGCAGGACGGGCTCCGGCACAGGCTCCCGTTCCGGCTCCGCCACGGGGATCAGCCGCTTTTTTCTTCGGCCGATGTTGTGGCATTCATTGATGACAATGCGCGTCAGCCATGGCCGGAAGTAGCTTTCGTCCACGCGCTTTCGCTTGTCCCATGCCTTGCACAGCGCTTCCTGCACCGCATCCGCGCACTCGTCCCAGGTGCGCAGATACCCCCGCGCTACCCGGTACAGCGTGCGCTCCATGGCGCGGACCTCGCTGACAAAACGTTCTTCCTCCATTCCGGTTGATCTCCCCTTTCTTTCGTGGGCCCATTTACACCATTATAACGGCTGAGAAGGGGGAAAGGTTCGGGAAAAATGGTTTTGGGTGAAATTTCAGGAGAAAGCCGCCGATGGCTGCGGCGCTGTCTTAGCGGTTCGTCAGCCGCTCAGCAGGTCCAAATATTGCCCATCTTTTCTCCGGCGTTGACAGTCCCGGCCCGCCGTGCTATGCTTACACATGGACTATGTACCTAAAGTGGAGGCCTATGCGGTTTCCTGACGGAGGCGGATATGCACCAGAGCCGTTTTTACCGCACGCAACTGACGCGGCTGATTTTTCAGACGCTGCTATATATCAGCTTGTTTGTTTCCTTTTTTGGACTTTTATCCATCAGCAACCCGCAGCTTTTGAATTTAAGCCGTACCGCAGCGACCACCATGGGCGTTTTCGCGGTGTGCCTGCTGGGGCTGACCATGGTGTACGGCGGCTTTGAGATCGGCCGCAAGCTCAAGCGTTCCGTATTTGCCAGCCTGTCGCTGACCATCTTTTTTACGGACGCCATTTCTTACCTTTTCCTGCAAATTATGAACGTTAATCCTCAAAACCCCGAGGCCAACGCCACGCTGACCCTCTGGGGCGAGGACTTCTACCTGCTGATGTGCGCCTTCGCACTGCAAATTTTCCTGCTCTATGTCATCATCTCGCTGGCGTATTTCTGCTATTTTCGCATTAACCCACCCCGCCGCTGCCTGATTATTGCATCGTCTCAGGAATTGGCGGATCACGTGGCGGCCAAGTTGAAATCTTTCCCCCAGCGCTACCGCCTGAATGAAGTCGTTCATTATCAGTGCCCGGACGTGCTGGAAACCATTCTGGAGCATGACACCATCTTTCTGGCCGGGGTGCCCGACACGGAAGAAGGCGCGCTGAAGGCCTTCTGCTACCAGTACAACAAGAGCATGTACCTCATGGCCGAGCTGGAGGACGTCATCATCTCCACGGCTGAAAGCACCGTGCTGGACGACACGCCCTTCCTGCACATCCACCGCACGGAAATGACGCTGATGCAGCGCTTCCTGAAGCGGGCGTTCGATATCGCGTTCAGCCTGACGGGACTGATCCTGTTCAGCCCCATCCTGCTGGCCACGGCGGCGGCGCTGAAGCTGGCGGGCAACGGTTCCGTCTTCTTCCGGCAGAAGCGGGCCACCATCAACGGCAATGTATTCGAGATCATCAAATTCCGCACCATGTACGAGGACGATCCTCAGCAGCAGGCGGACTCCCTGTCCGCTCGGGAGGGAGACGACCGCATCACGCCCATCGGACGGTTCCTTCGCAAGTACCGCATCGACGAGCTGCCTCAGCTTCTCAACGTGCTCCGGGGCGAAATGAGTCTGGTGGGCCCCCGCCCCGAAATGCTGGAAAATGTGGAAAAATACACCCGGGAAGTGCCCGAGTTCCGCTACCGCCAGCGCATGAAGGCCGGGCTGACCGGTCTGGCCCAGATCGAGGGCAAGTACAATACCTCCCCCAAGGACAAGGCCATTCTGGATCTGCTCTACATCGAAAACTTCACCCTGAGCTACGATTTTAAGCTGCTCCTGCGCACCTTTACCATTTTCTTCCGCCGGGACAGCACCGAGGGCTTTGGGGAAAAGCACTGCGACTGCCCCCTGATGCGCATGGATGCGCGCAGTGGCCGCGAAGAAACGGAAATTCCGGCTTCTTCGGAACAGGGCCGTTCCGATCCGGATTCCTTGCTCCGCAAGGCCCTTTAATCCCGGTTTTCACTCCGTTTGCCAGCGGATTGAAAATAAATTCTCGAATGGTTACCGTTACTTTCTAAGGAGGAACGAAGGATGGATAAGACGCTGGTCGTCATGGCTGCCGGTATGGGTTCCCGCTACGGCGGCAACAAACAGATTGATGGCATGGGCCCCCATAACGAAGCGCTGATGCTTTACTCCATTTACGATGCTGTCAAGGCTGGCTTCACCAAGGTCGTTTTCATCATCAAGCACAGCTTTGAAGCCCAGTTCAAGGCCCAGATCGGCGATCTGGTGGCCAAGAAGGTTCATGTGGAATACGCTTTCCAGGAGCTGACCGATCTGCCCGAGGGCTGCACTGTTCCCGCTGAGCGCACCAAGCCGCTGGGCACCGTCCAGGCGCTGCTCTCCGCCAAGGAACTGATCCACGAGCCCTTCGCCGTCATCAACGCGGACGACTATTACGGCGTGCCCGGCTACGGCATCATGGTGGAGCATCTGGGCAAGCTGGCCCCCGAAAAGCAGGGCTGCATGGTGGGCTACTACCTGAAGAACACCGTCAGCGAAAACGGCCACGTGACCCGCGGCGTCTGCAAGGTGGACGAGCACAACCATCTGGTCAGCGTAACCGAAACCTACAAGATCAAGCCCTTCCCGGACGGCACCATCCGCGACACCGAGAAGGATGAAAACGGCGTGATTCTGGATCCCGACGCGCTGGTGAGCATGAACTTCTTCGGCTTCACCCCCTGGCTGCTTCAGGAAGCGGAGAAGTACTTCGTCAAGTTCATGAAGAGCCTGTCTCCCGACGAGATGAAGGCCGAATACGTTCTGCCCGTGCTGGTGGATCAGCTGATGCACGAAGAAGGCCTGAAGGTGGACATGCTCAAGACCGACGCGGTCTGGTTCGGCGTGACCTACAAGGAAGACAAGCCCTATGTGCAGGCCGAGCTGAAGAAGATGCACGACGCAGGCGTCTATCCCGATCACCTCTTCTAAGATAAAAAACAGCGGGCAGGAGCGGCGAGGCGAAAGCCCCTTTCGAGCCTTCCCACGATGCGGAAACGTCCGCATACACTACCAAGGAGGAACACGCCCATGAAAATTCTATTGACCGGCGGCGCCGGGTTCATCGGTTCCCACACCTGTGTGGAGCTGGTCAGCGCCGGACACGAGCCGGTAATCGTGGATAACCTCTACAACGCCAGCCCCAAGGTGCTGGAACGGCTGAAAGTCATCACCGGCCGGGAAATCCCCTTCTATGAAGCGGACGTCAGCGATGAAAAGGCGATGAACGCCATCTTCGAAAAAGAACGCTTCGACGCGGTCATCCACTTTGCCGGATACAAGGCCGTGGGCGAAAGCGTTTCCAAGCCGCTGGAATATTACCGCAACAATCTGGACACCACGCTCACCCTGTGCGAGTGCATGCGCCGCTACGGCGTCAAGCGCATTGTGTTCAGTTCCTCCGCTACGGTATACGGCCTGTGCGACGAGGTTCCCTTCCGGGAGGACATGCGCTCCATGGGCTGCACCAATCCTTACGGCTGGACCAAGTACATGATCGAGCAGATCCTCAAGGACGTGGCCTTTGCCAATCCGGACTGGTCCGTGGCGCTTTTGCGGTACTTCAACCCCATCGGCGCTCATGAGAGCGGCCTGATCGGCGAGGATCCCGTGGGCATTCCCAACAACCTGATGCCCTACATCACGCAGGTTGCCTCCGGGCGGCTCAAGCAGCTCAGCGTTTTCGGCAACGACTACGACACCCCCGACGGCACCGGCGTGCGGGACTACATCCACGTGGTGGATTTGGCCAAGGGTCATGTAGCCGCAGTGAACTATCTGGCGGATCATCAGGGCTGCGAGATCATCAATCTGGGCACCGGCGTGGGCTACAGCGTACTGGACATGGTCAAGGCCTTTGAGAAGGCCAACGGCATCCAGATTCCCTACCGCATCGCTCCCCGCCGCCCCGGCGACATCGCCACCTGCTATGCCGACCCCACCAAGGCTCGGGAGCTGCTCCACTGGACGGCCGAAAAGACGCTGGAGGACATGTGCCGCGACAGCTGGCGCTGGCAGAAGAACAACCCCAACGGGTATCGGGACGCCTGAGTTTCGATTTTTACAGAAAAAGACTGCTGGCAGGAGGTGTCGGCGGTCTTTTTTGATGGGAAAACAGACGTTGGAAAGCGGGAGCTGATTCCTGTTCCGCCAGGGTTTGATGAGCCGAAGGCGGGTAGCGCATGGCAGTGCGGGCCACGCCGATTGTTTGCCCCGAGGAAAGGCCTTTTGGTGCGTCCGCAGGTGCAAATCCTTTATCCCATTGGCACGCCGACTCCCCGAAGGGGGTGCAGGGGGGAACGTAGGGAAGCGCGTGCCCAGTGGGCACAACCGCTGAATGCGGTTAGCGCCCCGGAGTTCAGGCAAACAACAAGCGGAGCGCACGGCAGTGCGAACCGCGCCGATGGTTTGCCCCGAGGAAAGCCCCCAGTGCGCCCGCAGGCGCAAATCCATGCCTCATCGGTACGCCGACTCCCCGAAGGGGTGCAGGGGGCGAGCGGAAAGCCCCCTGCTAGCATGACAAGAGACAACTTTTCCGTAAGCAAATTCCCTTGGTGGGTTCTGACGCGCCGACTCCGGCGCGGATTGGGACTGGCCGTCCCATGGGGCGCTCACACTTTTCTTTCGGTGGCGAAAGAAAAGTGTGCAAAAGAAAGCCAG
>SFGO01000174.1 GCA_004556545.1 Clostridiales bacterium | reverse complement strand
CAAAGAGGTCGAGGTTTTCCGCGAGATTTTTGATCTGTGCCGCGGACTTTGGCTCTGCCAGCGTGACCACGGCGCCCAGCTTTTCCATATCCGCTTTTGACAATCCATCCGTTGCCTCTGCCAGTTCGCTGAGGTCGGAGAGAGTTTCGTACTCCATATCCAACAGGACATCCACCTCATTGGGGAGCTGACTGTCCTCCAGCCGCAGGCGGACATCGGCGGGATCTGTGATACCTCCGCGAAGGAGGGCGCGGTCGATCTCCTCCTGGACCATGGGGAGGAACAGCCATGTGATATGCTCCGTATCCTCCGGTTCGGCTTTAGAGGTCACCGCAACGGTGATGGCGTTCGGCTCATAGTAATAGCAGGGGAAGAACCGGCCATCGTAGACCTGCTCTAATTTCATACCGTTGTCGTAGACCACACCATAGGGCGTCACCGTGCCGCTGCCGCTTTCAATGAGCTGCCGTGCGGTTTCCTCACCATCCAGTTTGTTCAGCTCATCCACACTTGCGCTGCCGCCGTGCAGGTTCATGTAATGGTCGCGGCCGATGGCGGCGAGGTCGGAAAAGTCAGTGATGACCGTGGCTTGCTGGCAGCAGAAGGTCAGGTTGATGAGATCCTTCAGTTCAAAAAGCTCCAGCTTGTGGGCCATGGCCTGAAACTGCGCGGCCTCGCCGGTGTCGAAGCTTTCCAGCCGTTTGGCGAGGTAATTCAGCTCCTCCACGTTGACCGTGAGCATTTCCGTGCGCTTGAGCACAGAGAAAAAACTATCAACCGCCACCACCTTGCAGTCGGCCTTGACCGCATCGCCGATCTCCAACGCCTTCAGCAGCTCCATGCAGTATGTGTACTGGTCATGCGGAATGGGGAACGGGATGGTCGCCACACCGTATTCCGGGTGGTTGGGATTACTCAAAACTGCGCTCATCATGATCGTTGTCCTCCTTTTTCTCGTTGATCTCGTTCATTCGGCTCCGCAGGCAAGTCCCGTCCGCACCCCAGCAGAGAAAGCCGTGGCGGGGATAAGGGCAGCCCTTGCAATCCGGGGAATGGCTGCAAACAGGCTCCGGCAGCGGCTCCTGCTGGAAGCCGGGGAAGTGCGGAAGAATGAGCTTGAAGTGGATCGTGCCGTAAATTTCCATCATCTTTTCCTCCTCGTTAAATAAAAAATGCCGGACATTTCTGTCCGGCCTGTGCGCGTGCTTATTTCATTGTCATGCCGCTCTGTTCCGGCGCGTCCCGTTGCCGTGGCACATTCGGGGGCAGCAGTCCGCCGACCTGTTCCATCAGCTCCGCCAGTTCCTGATCCCGTCCGAAGGATAGCGTTTCGTCCTGTTCACGGATGAACGACAGTGCGTGGTAGATCTGCGCAAGCTGCTCCGGCTCAAAAAGGGCATCTTTTTGAACAAGCCCGCTGCGCACGATGAAGTCGCGCTTGGCGGCGTCATAGTCGTCCTGAAAATAATGTCCGTGATGGACGCCCTCTCGGTCGAAGTCCCACTCCCAAGTCACAAACTGGACGCCGCGCTCGGTGGGGTGGCCCGCCAGCACCGCGCTGCTGAAGTCCGCAAGGACGCGGTAGTCGCCGGTGAGACCGCTGGCTTTGAGCCGCGGCGCGGTTTCCAGAATCGCCATGTATTCCGTAGTCATTTTGGCGGTGTCGATCACGGTTTGCAGCGCATCCTGCGCCCGGACGCTGTCGACACACTCCTGCCGGTACAGCACGCTGCCCTTGCCGGAAACGCGGCAGAGGCGCCCTTTTTCCCAGCGGACGGGCAGGTGGTGATCTTCAATCGGTTCCACCGCGAAACCGTTCTGCCGCAGCCGAATGGCGGTTTCTTCAAGGAAACGGAGCTGCGCGGTTCCGCTCTGATCGTTCATTGTGAAGTCCTCCTCGTAAGCAAAAAAATAGGCCGGAGCATCCTAAAAATGCTCCGGCCGGTTGACGGATTAAGTTGTGAAATGAAAAAGGGCGCCTATTTGATGGCTTCGACGAAACCAACAAACAGGCGCCTGAAAGATCGTATGAAATTTTGAGGAAAAATCGCTCTATTCTGCGCCCGCAAAAAGGGCGCTTCTCAGGATTTTACCTTTGAATCTGTGAAAGGGGGAGT
>SFGO01000173.1 GCA_004556545.1 Clostridiales bacterium | reverse complement strand
GGCTGCCGTTGGCCATGATGAGATACTTTCCGTCCTCGGACTCGTGGTGGAAACCGTATCCGGCTGCCTCCATCTGTTCCCGGCTCATATCCGTCACATAGAAGGTGCCCCTGGGGGTCCGCACCGTCTCGCCGGTCTCTCGGTCGTCCGGGGTGGGCGCTACTTGCTGCCCGTACAACTCCGCCTCATACTCTCGGTTTGCCTGTTCCGCAAAGGCCAGCATCTCGTCCACATGGGACTGATCCGGGTTTTCGATGGCCTCTCGGATTACCTGCGGGTCCACATCCAAATATGCCTCGTAGCCCACAGCCTCCTTGAACTTCTCCAGCTCGGAGGGAAGGTAGTCCTCCGGGGTCTGGCCCAACGCCTTCAGCTTTTCTTCCAGAGAGGCAATACGGCAATCGGAAAGGTTCTCGTAGATTTCTTCCTTCGCTGCATGTTCCTCCGGGTGCTCGGCGGCATACTGCGGATCGTTCTGCCGGAAAAACTCGTCCATATCGTAGGCAAGGTCCATGGCCCATTCCGAAATTTCTTCTTCGGGGATGTCATCCTGGAAGGTCATCACCCGGTATTCCTCCGGGATGCTGCCGCGCTCGCCATCGTAATACTCATGGAAACTGTCCCCGGTGTTCCGCACATAGCCCAGGTCGATGAACTGGCCGCTTTCCTCCAGGGCGATGTCCCGTCCGTAGGCCTCATAGTCGATGTAATTGCGCAGATGCTCCGGCACCTGCATGGCGTCCAGTTCCTCGATGTAATACCGCCCCAGATCGTCGTGGTCGTGGATGTCGGGGTAAACATCGTAGCAGTCCAGGTTCTCCGTCAGGTTGATAAGCTCCTGGATGCTGCCCGTGTGGTCGCCGATCTCCATGGCCGCCTGGAACCGCTCATATTCATCCTGGCTCATATCATCCAGTTTGGAGGCCAGATAGTTCAGTTCGTCCAGGTTGGCATACTCGCCCAACAGATCATAGAGGCCGTCCACATAGCAGTCGTAGTCCGTGATGAACCATTCCTCATAGGTTTGCCCAAAATCGTCTTTCGCGCCGATCCCGATGCGCTCAAAGACCTTTTTCAGTTCCTCCGCCGTGGTGGGGAACTTTACCCATTCGCCCACAAGGGCACCCTCGTTGTATTTGCCCAGGTTGGTGATGAAGGCGGCAAAGGGATAATCTTTGTCATAGTCATAATGGGGCATAGCGACACCTCCTTATCGCTCCGGCGCAGGCTTTTTCCGATGGGGTTGCGCCTTGCTCTGATTGGCACATTCCTTCCGGCTCTGTTCCAGCCGCTCCTTGATGGAGGGCTTTTTCTCTGTCTGCCTCTCCCTGGGGCGCTCGTGCTCCCACTCGTCGCCGGAGAGGGTGAGATAGCCTCGGCTCGTAAAACAGCCCTGTTCCTCCCGCATGGCGTGATTGCCGAAGGGAACGGGATCAATGGCGTCCAGCAGCTCCGGGGGCAGAAGGATGTCCAAACGCTGCGCCAGATAGCGCCAGCCCACATCCTCCACTTTGCTGATGTTTTTCTCCAGGATGAAATACTCCGTGTTGGCGGGAAACTCTCGGAACTGTTCCAGGGTGGTCAGGCGATAAGGCGACTCCTGGACAGCGGCCAGAAGATCACGGTCCTCCGGGGAAAGTCCGGCAAGCGCCTGGGCCGCTGCCTCCAGTTCGCTTGCTTCACCGCCTGCGGGGAGCAGCGGTTTCAAATGCTCCATGAAGTTGGCCTCGGTTTTACTTTTTGCCATGCACACCGTCCTTTCGTTTTGGAAACTCCAGCTTGAAATTGACATACTTGCCGCCGGTATCGTCCAGGATCACCACGGCGTCATAGGTGGAACCTTTCTTCTCCGACCACATCCCCTTGACGGAAGTGCGGCCCTTTTTCAGAAGGTCGGCCGCCATTTTCCGGGTCATTTCCTTGCGGCGGCTGGTCCAGAAACGGTCATTCTTCCACATGACAAACTGACAGGCCCGGTCCGAACAGGCGAAGTTTTTCTTGCCCTCATAGACCGGCTTGCCGCAGCGGGGGCAGAGGCCCACCGTCTCTTTCTCCGGCTGGAACAGCTTTTGCCCATCCTCGGAAATGTGGGAGTATTTCCGCACCAGCTCCGCCGCCATTGCCTCGATCCCGTCCATGAAGTCCTCC
>SFGO01000172.1 GCA_004556545.1 Clostridiales bacterium | reverse complement strand
GCACATCCACCGCATCGTTTCCCTCGGTCTGCGCCTCATATTTGGAGCGCTCCACATACTCCCATTCGGCAGCTTCCCGCTGGGCAATTTTCTCTTTCAGTTCGAGCA
The DNA here is from genome assembly GCA_004556545.1 of Clostridiales bacterium. Classification (GTDB taxonomy): domain Bacteria; phylum Bacillota; class Clostridia; order Christensenellales; family Aristaeellaceae; genus Limiplasma. The sequence continues at coordinate 2,070 of SFGO01000172.1, read as the reverse complement.
GATAGTTCTCCGCCACCCATTCGGAATCGAAGTCGGCAGTCACGCCGTCCTCGTCCACATAGAGGCCGTCGTGCAGATCGTCCCAAATGCCATAGCCTTCGTCCGTTTCAATGACAGCAAAGCGTTCATAAGGTTCGACCTCACTCTGCGCGGCAATCTGTTCCGCTTGCGCCAGCATCCGGTCTGCCTCGGTAAAGAAGCGTCCGTCATTCACCAGAATCCCCAGCTGACGCTGCACTTTCGCCCACGGCAATTCCAGCGTTCCATGGTCGGTAACAACAGAAAAGATATCCGCGCCGCCAAACTCATCTTTCAGCCATACGGCAGCTCCGCGCTCCCGCCCATGCGCCAGCATATAGTCGTTGACGCGGGATTTGCTTTCAAAGCTGCCGTTCCAGCGGATGAGTGCATCGCTGATTTCATCGGCTGTGACAGGCTTCGGCACAGCAGCCGGTTCAGCCTCCAATACGGGTTCTTTTCCCGCAGGGGGCACAGAAAAAACAGATGCGTCCTGAGTTGCTGAGATGGTCATCTCGGAGGTGTCCGCAAACCGCTGAATCTGTTCCTTTATCGCATCCGGCAGACTGTCATCGTAGAATTTTACCGTCCTGTCCGGGTCAATATGGGCGATGGTCTTGTAATCACCGTGTTCTGTCTCTTTCCGGTTCCAGACCGTCACACCGTTCCCCATAGCGCCGTATCCGACGTCGTAGCGGGACAGGTCAATCTCCTGTGCAAACGCCCGTAAGGTATAAACGCTACGCTCTTTGCTGTCCTCCGAGGCTGCGGATATGGTCACATCAAAGTGCGCCCGCAGCTGCTCCACATACCCATCGAGAGCATGGGACGGTACGCCGCACATTTCCACATGCCCCACTCCGGGGATGTTCCGGGTGGTCAGGCGAATGTCCAGCAGCTCGGAGGCTTGCCTTGCATCCTCGCCGTACAGTTCAAAGAAATCACCCACCTGGAACAGCACCATATCATCAGGATGGTCGTGCTTTACCTCGTTATAGGTGTTGTAGATGGAATTGCGCCGCAGGTTCTGCTGATACAGCTCCTGTTCCTTCGGAGTCAGATACCGGTCTTTCCGAATCAGGGAATCCACACGCTCGGCAACCTTCGTCCAGTTCAGCTCTACAGGGGCACATCCGCCTTTGGTCAGCCGGATACCCTTGGCACTGTGATCTTCGGAGGAATGGTCAGCCCCGGACAGTGCGTGAGAGCGCCCGCCGATGCCGTACTCCTGCTTCAGAAAATCTGCTTTTTCCTTTATGGTGTGGTCTGCGGTAAAAAAGGCATAGATTCTACCCTTGCCGCCCGCCACAGAGCTGCCGCCGGCAAGCGCTTCGCTGATTTCATCCTCCGTGATAAAGCCCTGCGGTTCTGCAAGATCGGCAGGCCCGTCCGGATATACCCGGCGCTCGGCGGAGATATCCCTGATGCCCTGCCACAGCTCATCCATTCGGTGATAATGAAAGCGCAGAAGTCCTCTGTTTTCCGCGTAATCATTCAGGAATGCCAAGAATTCGCCACGAAGCGTATCGGCAAAAGCATTGTCCTCCATCTTCTCCGCAAGCGCTGCGGTGGCGTCCGGATAACCGGCAGGAAGATCGTCCATGGAGGAGAAGTAGCCAACCCGGTTTGCTTCCTCACTCAGGTCATGCTTCAGATAGAGCAGGCTCTGCGCCAGTTCAGAGCGGACACGCCCACCAGCCTCGGCGAGCTCCACATTGGAAGCAAAGCTGCCCTCTTCCAGCATCTGTCCGATTCTTTCTGCCGCAGCCTCCCATGTAATGACCTGAGAATCAGCGGCATATCTGGCCTCACGGCCTTTGTGCAGATGAATGCCGTCTCCGTCATACCACGCGGCATAATCGCCGTGTTCACCCCGGATGCCGTAGCCGCCATGAAATTCCCTTTGCAGCAGCGCCGCGATTTCCTCAATCGGCTTCTGCTTCTGGAACGCATCCGCGATATGCTCTCTGGCGTGGCTGGTATTGCTGCCGAAACGGAGCATATCGTCGATTTCTGTCTGGGCAAAAGAAAAAGCGGACAGCACTTCGGTTG
>SFGO01000056.1 GCA_004556545.1 Clostridiales bacterium | reverse complement strand
TGCCGAAGGCAGCTAGCGACTGACAGCCGTCAACCGAAACGAGGATTTGGCACGGCAGTGCCAAAGACGATGATTGAGGTTGCGGAACGGAGCCCCTAATCCCTGTGCCGCAGCACTTTCCCCGCAAACCAGCGAAGCGCTGTTTGCGGGCAACAGCGGCCAACTTGGGGTTTTTCGACAGGCTGTTGCCCCTTTCCCGTTCGGAAAGAGGCAAAAAAGTTAGAATATTCTATTTTGGGATCTGTGTTATACATTCTCCTTTTCCAGGCTGCGCAGCCCGAAGCAGCCATTACCCTTTGCGGAGATAAACCATGAGAACGGCGATGTCGGCGGGGTTCACGCCGGGGATGCGTCCTGCCTGCGAAAGGGAGCGGGGCCGCATGGCGCTGAGCTTCTGCCGGGCCTCGATGCGAAGGCTTTCGATGGCGTTATAGTCGATGGATTCGGGAATGACCCAGTCCTCCATGGCCCGGGCCCGGGCGATCTGCTCCTGCTGCTTTTTCAGATAGCCCTCGTACTTGACGGAAAGCTCGGCTTCCAGCGCTGCGTCGGCGGCATAGCCGGTCAGCTCGGGCGCCAACTCGCCCAGCGACACCAGATCGATGGCGGGACGGCGCAGCAGTTCCTCCGCCGACAGCGTGGCGGGCGTAACCGGCTGGCCGTGCTGCTCCAGCCAGCTATCCCGCTTTTCGCAGGAAGGCAGCTTGACCGTATGCAGCTTTTGCAGAAGCTCTGCCGTCTGGGCTTTTTTGCGCTCCATCAGCGCCATGCGCCGGTCGGAGGCCAGCCCCCGGTCGTGGCTCAGGGCCGTCAGCCGCAGGTCGGCGTTGTCCTGCCGCAGGGTCAGCCGGTATTCGGAACGGCTGGTCATCATGCGGTAAGGCTCGTCGGTGCCCTTCACCACCAGATCGTCGACCATCACGCCCAGATAGCCCATATCCCGGGTGATGATGAGGGGTTCCTTCCCTTGCAGCCAGCAGGCCGCGTTGATCCCTGCCAGCAGGCCCTGCGCCGCCGCTTCCTCATAGCCCGAGGTGCCGTTGATCTGTCCGGCAAAATACAGGCCGGGAATCCGGAGGCTGCCCAGCGTCAGGTTCAGCTCCCGGGAATCGATGCAGTCGTATTCGATGGCATAGGCCAGCCGCACCAGCACCGCCCGTTCCAGGCCGCGGATAGTGCGGTACATCTGCCATTGCACAAAGTCCGGCAGGCTGGAGGACATGCCCTGCACGTACCATTCCGGGCTGGACAGGCCTTCCGGCTCCAGAAAGAGCTGGTGCCGGTCCTTATCCGCAAAGCGGCGGATCTTGTCCTCGATGCTGGGGCAGTAGCGGGCCCCGGTGCCCTTGATCTCGCCCCGCACCATGGGCGACAGATGGAGGTTTTCCCGGATGATGCGGTGAGTCTCTTTGTTGGTGTAGGTCAGGTAGCACATGGCCCGGTTTTCCAGCGGATACTTCACGCCGATGTCCGGCTGTTCCGCCACCGTCAGGAAGGAAAAAGGCGTAATGGGGTCGTCGCCGGGCTGGGGCTCCATCTTGTCAAAATCGATGGAGCGCACGTCCACCCGGGCGGGTGTGCCGGTCTTGAAACGGCGCAGCTCGAAGCCCAAATCGGTCAGGGACTGGGACAGGCCTTCCGCCCGCAGAAGCCCCTGCGGCCCACTGTTTTTGGAATATTGGCCGATGATGATGCGGCTTTTCAGATAGACGCCGCTGCAGATGACCACCGCCCGGCAGGGGATCTCCTCGCCGGTCATGGTGCGCACGCCGCTGATGGCTCCGTTCTGGGTCAAAAGCTCCATTGCCTCACCCTGACGGATGGTCAGATGATCGGTGGAGAACAGGGTAGCCATCATGTCCTCATGATAGCGGCGCTTATCCGCCTGCGCCCGCAGGCTGTGGACTGCCGGGCCCTTGCCCCGGTTCAGCATCCGGCTTTGCAGGAAGGTGCGATCGATGCACAGGCCCATCTGGCCGCCCAGCGCGTCCAGCTCCCGAACCAGATGACCCTTGCCTGTGCCGCCGATGGCGGGATTGCATGGCATCAGAGCCACGGAATTCATGTCCAGTGTAAGGAGCAGGGTATCCACGCCCATGCGGGCGGCTGCCAGCGCCGCCTCGCATCCCGCGTGCCCTGCTCCGATAACGATCAAATCAGCCATACTTATCGTACTCTTTTTTCTCAGAATGGGGAAAATAGGGAAGTTTTGGAAAATGGGAAAGAGAAATCAGTCCGTCTCGCCCAGATACTCTTCCAGACAGAGGTTCTGATCCCGCATGATCACACTGTGCCGCACCCCTACATAACGGATGTGCCAGCACTCGGCCAGAAAGCCCGTGATGGCTTCCTTGTCCTCCTGATAGCGGACGATGAAGCCATAGTCCCAGCAGTGCTTCTGCAGCCACTTCTGCTGCTCCGTGCCCTTGAAGGTGGTTCCGGCCACGGTGATGTCGAAAGCCAGACCCGTGTGATGCTCGCTGGCCCCGGGATCGGCTACCAGCTTGCTGGCGGCGCTTTTGGCCTTCGCCGTGCTCATCCCCTGATTCTGGTACTCAGCCACCTGCCGGTCAAACAGCGTCTGCTGGTACTTCACGCTGCGGTAGCCCGCGCTGATCTGCCAGCCGGTCACGCCGTCGGCCTTGGCGCCCTCGAACATGGTGATGAGCGCCTGCGCGGCGGTGCGGTCGCCCTCGCAGTCCGAGCCCTTGACGGTCACAAGGCCGGAAGGAAGCACCTCCTTCAGCAGCACCAGATCGGCGGGGCGGTAGCTCGCATCCACCGGGTGGGTGCGGTTGACCAGAATGGGCATGGCGTTGGGATCGGGGGTCGGCGTTGGCTCCGCCTTGGGGGCGCTGTCGCTGAAAAGCAGCGCCAGCGTTTTGGCCCCGGCAATGCCGTCCGGGGTCTCGCCGTTCTGGGTCTGGAACCACAGAACCGCCGACTTGGTCGCCCCGCCGAAGTCGCCGTCGGCATGGCCGTCCAGATAGCCCAGCTCCTTCAGCCGGGCCTGCAGGGCCTTCACCGCGTCGTTCCGGTCGCCCATGCTGAGCACCGAGGGCGTTTCCGTCGGGGTGGGCGTGGGTTGGAATATCTCCGCCCGGTCCGAATACAGCAGCTGGCGGGTTTCTTCCCCAGCCAAACCGTCCCCGGCGATGCCGTGCTGGTTCTGGAAGGCAATGACGGCCTGCGCCGTGCCCTGCCCGTACTGCCCGTCGATTTCGCCGGTATAGTAGCCCAGCTGGTACAGCCGCTCCTGCAGTTTTTTTACCTCGTCGCCCTGCGTCCCCAGCTTCAGGATCAGCATGGTGGGCGTGGGGGTGGCGTTGGGGTCGAGGGTAACGGCCATCATATTGGCGTTATCCGCCGTGGGCGTGGGAGTCGCTTCGCTTTCCGTGCGGTATTCCTGATAAGCGTCCCGGGTACGGGGCGCCAGATACACGCACACGCCGGTCAGCGCCAGCAGCAGAACGATCAGCACCACCGTGCCCGCTCCAGGTCTCCGTTTTTCCATGCGCGTTTATGCCTCCGGCCACAGGGGCGCGGGATACAGCCCTTCCTCCGCCAAGCGGGCTACCGCGTCCACAACGTCCTGCTTATCCTCCGGGTTGGTCACGCCGTACCACTTGTCATGGGTGGTTCTGACGGTCACGCGGGCCCGTCCGGCCTGCATTTCCGCGTCCACGGCCATGGGCAGAAAATATTCGGCTTTCTCGGGATTCTGGGGCAGCTTCTCCCGCAGGAACACGGGAAAGCCCTTTTCCAGCGCGGCCATCATGGAATACGGGAAAGCCCACATATTCATGCTGACCACCGTATCCGCCTCCAGACGGGTATAGGTGTGCAGGTCTTCGGTCATCAGCGGCCCATCGGCGCTGCTGATAATGTGCGTGCGCTCGGTCAGGGAGGTCAAGCGGCCTGTTTCATCCATTTCGCACACGCCCCGGGAAACGTAGCCGTTTTCGCTGAGGGTGTTCTTGAGCAGATACCCCACCATGGCCACGTCGCCCTCGTCCTTCAGATGGGTCAGGTGATCATAAGCCAGCCGGAAAGCCTCCGCACCGTAAAAATCGTCGGCGTTGATGGCGCAGAAAGGCGCGTCCACCAGCTTCCGGGCGGCCAGCACCGCGTGGCCCGTGCCCCAAGGCTTTTTGCGGCCCTCGGGAATGGAAAAGCCCTGCGGCAGGTCGTCCATTTCCTGATAGGCGTACTGAATTTCCATCTGGCGGCTGGCCCGGTCGCCGATCACTTCCCGGAACAGCGCCTCGTTTTCCCGCTTGATGACGATGATTGCTTTTTCAAAGCCCGCCCGTTTAGCGTCGAACAGGGAATAATCCAAAATGATCTCGCCATTGCGGCCCACGGGGTCGATCTGCTTCAGCCCGCCGTAGCGGCTGCCCATGCCCGCGGCCATAATGACCAGTACCGGCTTTTTCATGCTTTCTTCGGCCCCTTTCCCAGCTCCCGGACGATGTCGTTCATTTCCTGCCAATGCTCCTCCATCTCCTGCAGAAGCCTGAGCTGCGTGCGGGCGCGGATGAGATTGTGTTCGGGATAGTCCACCTTGAAATAAACGTCGCCGTTCAGATAATCGCCCAGGAAGCGAATGCCTACTTCCAGCGTCATCAGCTTGGCTCCCATGGGCAGGGACAGCAGTTCGGCTTCGTTCAGGCGGCTGCCGAAGGCTTCCAGATAGCCCTCCGCAAAGGCACGGTAATAGGGCAGGCTGAAATGCACCTTGTCCAGAACGGTCTCGTCCTCCAGCGCCGTGCTGGCACCGAAGCGAATGGCATCGCCGAAGTCATAGGCCGCCAGACCGGGCATCACGGTGTCCAGATCAATGACGCACAGAGCCCGGCCGGTTTTTTCGTCTATGAGGACGTTGTTGAGCTTGGTATCGTTGTGCGTGACCCGCAGGGGCAGCACGCCCGCTTCCAGCTCCTCCTGCAAAACCGGCGGAAGGGCGGCAAAGGTCAGGAAGCTGTCCACTTCCTTTTGCGCCGCCTGAAGACGGCCGGAGCGATCTTCCTCGATGGCCCGCAGGAAGTCCTGCCAGCGCCGGGGCTCGTGGTGGAAATAGGGAATCGTTTCGTAAAGCAGCGAAGCGTCGAAATCGTCCAGCAGGTCATGAAAGCGCCCGAAGCAGCGGCCCGCTTCCCGGAACAGGGCCGGATCATCCGTCCGCTCATAGGTCACGGTATCCTTCACAAAGGCATAGCTGCGCCACAGGTCGCCGTTTTCATCCCAAGTATAGGGCTTCCCATCCCGGGCCAGATTCAGCCGCAGGGTCTCTTTTTCCGGGTCGCCGCCCTCCCGGGCCACCTTCCGGCGGATATGCTCCGTCACCCGCTGGAAATTCTCCATCACCTTTTCCGGCTCCCGGAACACGTTGCGGTTGATGCGCTGCAGCACATGGCTCCGCCCCTGCGCTTCAAACAGGAAGGTATCGTTGATATGGCCGTTGCCAAGAGGAACCGGGTCCTTCGTGATCCCGTCCGGGCAGAATTCCCGTGCCAGGGCGCGCAGCTGTTCGCTGGAATACTCCATGATGCTTCTCCACTCCTGATTCATCAGAAATCGGCGCTCTCCCGCGCCTGAATCCATCCCGTAGTGATGATATTCCACCATCATTCCCGCGGTGCGTTCTCCGAAGAAACCGCCGCGCGGTTTTCCAAAGTATTATAGCATGAAACGGCCCGGGTCACAAGGGCGGGGCTTTTGCTCAGGGGCCGGACTGGAAAAGAACGCTTCCGGGCAAGAGGATGACGGTTGGTTCCCGGCCTTTTCGGGTGTATAATAAAGCCGCGCCCGTTTAATTTGCGCAGAAGGGAGCATGGATATGAAAACAGGATTGGTTCTGGAAGGCGGCGGTATGCGGGGGCTGTTTACCGCCGGGGTGCTGGACGCATTTTACGCCCGGGGCCTTTCTTTTGACGGGGTGATCGGCGTTTCCGCCGGGGCGGTTTTCGGGGTGAACTTTCTTTCCCGCCAGCCGGGCCGCGTTCTCCGCTACAATAAACGCTACATCCGCGACCCCCGCTACATGGGCCTTCGTTCTCTTTTGAAGACCGGCAATCTCTTCAGCCCCGATTTTGCCTACGGCACGGTGCCCATTCAGCTGGATCCCTTTGACCAGCAGAGCTTTCAGGCCTCCGGCGTGCCCTTTTACGCTGTGATGACCAATATCGAAACCGGCCTTGCGGAATATCCGCTGATCGAAAACGTCTTCGAGCAGATGGATACCCTTCGGGCCTCCGCGTCCCTGCCCTTTGTGTCCCGGCCCGTCCCCATAGGCGGCGGCCTGTATCTGGACGGCGGCATTGTGGACAGCATTCCCTTCGAGGCCATGCAGGCGCTGGGCTATGACCGGCTGGTGGTCATCCTGACCCGGGACGCTTCCTATCGGAAGGGCCCCATGCCCGCCCTGCCCATCGACCTGTGGTATGGAAAATACCCTGCCCTGCGGCAGCGGCTCCGCTGCCGTCACGAGGCCTACAATCAGAGTCTGGAACGCCTGCGCCGTCTGGAAAAAGACGGCACGGCCACGGTGATCCGTCCGAAGCGCCCCATTGAGATCAGGCGTCTGGAACGGGATCCGGCGGTGCTGCAGCGGGTCTACGAGCAGGGATACGCCATCGGAAAAAACGCAGAGGTCTGATATAGCACAAACCGCCCGGACTGAAAGCCAGTCCGGGCGGTTCGGCATTTCATATCATTTGTTTTATCCCTTTGCTCCGGCCGCAGTTCCATGCCGGAATTTTTTCTCGACCCAAGTAAACAGCATCGGGTGCAGGCCGACCAAATAGAACATGGCCAGCGCCACGCCCAGCAGCGCGCCGAAATTGGTTCCCAGCGCGTTTTGCAGCCAGTGCCGCAGAAGCGTATAGAAGCCGCCAAATCCAATCAGCAGGCCGAAAAGCAGCCGCAGCAGCTTTACGCCCCAGCCGCAATCCGTGGTGAAGCGCACCTTCCGGCCCTCCAGCAGCCAGCCTGCCAGCATTCCCAGCACCGCGCCCGCCGACAGGAAGAAGTCCTTCTGCATCTTCACGGGGTCTACCAGCAGCGAGCCGTCAGCGGCCAGATCAGCGGGATAACTTTTCGCCAGCACATACCAGACGGACAGGCCGCACAGCGCCGCGCCGATGCCTGCCGCCAGCAAGTCCCGGTTTTGGCCTTTCTCTGTCCAGCGCAGCAGGCAGGGCAGAAGGAACGCGCACAAAAGGCCCACAGCCGCGCCCGTCAGCACGTCCTGCGGCGTGTGAACGCCCAGATAGTTCCGGGAAAACATCACCAGCAGGATCACCACGCCGCAGACCCACGGAACCCAGCGGCGCTTTTTCCCGGCAATGCCCAGACTGCCGAAAAACGCGCCCGCCTTGCTGGAATGGCCGCTGGGGAAGGAATATCCCGTAGCCGTGGAAAGCGCCTTCTCCACAGGACGAAGTGCCGTCTCCCGCACCCACGGGCGGTAGACGCAGCAGCTCAGCTTGAGTACATTATTGAACAAATCGCTGCCGTTCAGGCAGAAGAGCAGCCGCTGCCCCACCTCCCGGCTGAAGCACCAGTACACAATCAGCGTAACCGCCATGGGCAGCTCCGCCTTGCCCAGCTGGCTCACCAGCAGAAAGAAGCCGTCCAGCGCGCCGGAAAGGCTTTCCCGCAGCCCCTGCAGCCACAGCAGATATTGTAGATCCATTGGTCTCCCCCGCCTTTGCGTTTCTTTGCCGATAAGGATTATTGGGTATATTTGCCCCGGATATGGGTCTGGGGCGCCAAGCCCGGCATAGAGGTGATGCTTCGGTTCTTGACCACGTTCAGCACCAGCCCGATACCGGCCATATTCGTGACCAGATTGCTGCCTCCGTAGCTGAGGAAGGGCAGCGGAATGCCCGTAACGGGCATCCGCCCCGTGGTCATGCCCACGTTTTCAAACACATGGAACAGCAGCATCCCCATCACCCCCAGAATCACCATCTGGCCGAAGCGGTCGGCGGTATAGCGGGCCAGATACATCATCCGCAGGATGATCAGCAGGTAGATGATGACCACCGCCGCGCAGCCCACGAAGCCCCACGCCTCGCCGATGGTGGAAAAGATGAAGTCCGTCCAGTCCTCGGGCACGTAGTCCAGCTGGCTGAAGCTGCCCTGCACAAACATGCCCACGCCCTTCAGCCCGCCGGAGCCGATGGCGATCTTGGACTGGGTGACCTGATAAGTAGCGCTTTCGTCCACCAGCTCGGGGCTCAGGAAGCTCAGGATTCGGGTCAGGCGGTAGCTGTCCGAGCCGGAGGCCATGGTAAAGCCGTACAGCAGCGCCAGACCGATGGCGCCCGCCGCCACGATGCCCACCAGCGTGCGGATGCGGATGCCGCCGAAGAACATCATCACGCCGAAGACGAAGATCATGACCAGCACGGAGCCCATCTCGCCCTGCAAAAGGGTCAGCCCCCAGGGAATCGCCATCAGCAGGATCAGCCGGGCGGTGCCCTTCAGGTCGCTCATGGGGTCGGTGGTGCTTTCCAGATATTTGGCGACGACGATGATACAGGCCAGCTTGACAAATTCCGATGGCTGGATGGTGTAGCCCCAGATCAGGTCGGTCCACGCCTTCACGCCCTGCGCCTGATTGGAGACCAGCGTAATCAGCAACAGGCCGCAGGCCACGAAATAGAACAGCGATGAGCGCCGCCGGATGAACTCGTAGGGAAAATAGGTGATCACGCCGATGATGACCGGCGAGATCAGAAAGAAGATGGACTGCCGCAGGCCGTAATATGAAGCCACGATGTAGTTCAGCAGCGTATCCTCCTCTGCGGAGGAGGTGGAAAACGTAGCGACGGAAACGGCCAGTACGCCAAACGCCGCCAGCCCGAAGACCAGCAGCACCAGCGGCAGGTCGAAATGGGCCCGGGAGCGCCGGGACTCGTTGAGCATCATGAGAGAAAAACCACATCCTTTCCGGCGGACTTTTCCATAGGATGATATAGGATGATGGAAAAGCCGTCAAAAGTCAGTAATGCGTCGAACGGTGGAACCAGCCATGGCGCATCCGGGGCGAGGGCATGGGTACATATTCGCCCAAAAACCGCAGGCAGATGCGCTCAATCGCCCGGCTGGCCGGGCAGTCCATTTCCATAAAGCTTTCGTGGCGGCACAGGCATTCGGTGATCTTGCCGTCCTCGGGAATGTAGCCCAGCAGGGGAATATCCAGCGTGCTGGCAACCGTCTGGGGGCTGTACATGTCGTTTCGGGCCACCAGCTTTTCCACCACCCGGTTCACAATCAGCATGGGCCGTCCCTTGCCTTCCGCTTCCAAAACGGCCAGCACCCGCTCCGCGTCCCGGATGGCCACGTCGTCCGGCGTGACCACCAGAATGCAGTGGTCGCTGGCGGGCACCAGATTGCGCAGGCCCCGGTCCACCCCGGCGGGCGCGTCGGTCAGGATATAGCCGTAGCGCTTCTTCAGCTTATGGATGATCCGGCCGAAGGACTCGCCGTCCAGATCCTTGGCCCGGGCGCTTTGGGAGGCGGGCAGCAGGGAAAGGTTCTCATACCGGGTATGGCTGACCAGCGCGGAGCGCACCTTGCAGTCGTGGCGCACCACGTCCATCATGTCGTACACCACCCGGCTTTGCAGTCCCAGCACCATATCCAGGTCCCGCAGGCCCAGATCCGCGTCCACGCAGCAGCATTGCATACTCTTGCGGGCCAGCGCCACGCCCAGCGCCGCCGTGACCATGGATTTTCCCACGCCGCCCTTGCCGGACGCGATCAGCCAGGATTGACTCATGTTGGTTTTCCTTTCTTCTTAGGGAATGCCTTTGGGGGAAATTCTTGCCTTTACGGGGCCAGCATGTTGCCGGACGGGAACGTCACATCCACCGAGCGCAGGCTCTTCTGATCCATGTACCATTCCACAAATTCCCGGGCCGCGACCCCCGCCATACCGCCGGACAGGCCGCTGGGGATGAACACCGCCACGGCGATCTCCGGGTTGTCCTTGGGAGCCAGCATAACGAACCATGCGTTGTTCTCCAGATCCAGCGTGGTGACTTCAGCGGTTCCTGTTTTTGCGCAGACATCCTCTCGATACTTCCATCTGCGGAAGTACCGGGCAGCAGTACCGCTTTCGTCAACGACGCCCTCCATCCCCTGAAGAATGTAGGACAGATACTCTTCCGTATTGGGGGAATCCTCGCCGAAGTCGTGCATCAGCGACGGCGTGCGCTGGCTGACGATATCGCCTTCGGGGGAGGTGATGGAGTCCACAATGGTCAGGTTGTACACCTTGCCGCCGTTGCCTATCGCCGCTACGTAACGGGCAACGGCTGCGGGCGTGACGGTGGTGATGGACTGCCCGATGGCGACCTGAATGGTCTGGCTGCCGCCCCACTTGATGTCGTTCAGGTAGTTGTAGGTATCGCCGATAACCACCTGCTTATGAACCATTTCCCGGGTCATGTTCAGTTCTTCCATCAGGATGGGGCGCATGGACTGCACCCAGTCCGTCTGGCTGGTGTTGACGGCCATATCCATCAGCCGCTTGACGCAGCGGTTCAGGCGCTCGTCGTCATAGGTGATGTTGCGGCTGGCGCCCTGATTGCGCAGGTGCTTCTTGATGGAGTTGAATACGATGATGGGCATGGACGTATCCTGCGAGGCTTCGTCCATGGCCTTGTCCGGGTCGTACAGGCTGGTCTGGCAGCCCACTACGCTGCGCACCTCGCCGGGCAGGTCGATGCCCGTTTTGCTGGTGAAGCCGAAGTTGGCGGCGTACTGGTACAGCCGGGTTTCGCCCAGACGGTCGCCCAGCGTGTAGAAAAAGTAGTTGCAGCTGTTGGAAAGGCCCTGCACAATGGTCTGGTGCTGGTGCTTGTGCCGCTGGGATTCGGAGATCCAACACTTGGGCGCCGTGGAAAGGTCCGAGTTATATTTGGTAAAGTAGCCGCCGTCGGAGATGGTCTCGTTGGTGTAAAGTTCGCCCTCAATCAGCGCGCCCAGGCCGGAAACCATCTTGAAAATGGAGCCGGGGGTGCCGCGGGCGTGGATGTTGTAGTTCATCAGCACATTGCGGGTATCCGACAGAATCTCTCGGCTTTCCTTCCCCGCCGCCGTCAGGGCGTTCAGGTCGAAGGTGGGATAGTTGGCCATGGCCAGCACCCGGCCCTCCATGTCGATAACCGTCATGGCGGCCCGCTGGGCCAGCGACAGGGGATATTGCTCCCAGTTGCGGTTTTCGATGATGGACTTGTTTTTTTCCAGCCAGGTGTTATCCATCAGCTTCTTTTCCTGAGAGGTGCGCACCGAGGCCACGTTCTCGGCCAGCGCGCGCTCCGCCTGCTGCTGATAGCTGGCCACGATGGTCAGCTTCACGTTGTTGCCATCCTGGGGCTCGGTGTAGCTCAGCTCCCGGGTGATCTTGCCCACCCGGTCGCGCTCCACCACCCGGTAGCCCTGACGCAGGTCGCTGTTCTGGGTCAGCCAGTCCTCCATGGAGGCTTCAATGCCGTCCACGCCGATGGTATCGCTGTATTTATAGCCTTTTTTCTCCAGCTCGGCCCATTTCTCGGCGGAAGGGATAGCGCCCATGTAGCCGATGACCTGCGCCGCCAGCGTAGACCGGGGATAGACCCGCTTGGTGCCCACGGCGATCTCCATGCCGCTCAGGGTCATGGACTTGGTTTCGATCTCAATCACGGTTTCGTAAGGCACATCCTTGGCGATGACGATGGGCTGGGAGTTGAACAGGTTCATCTGCATTTCGGAGTACACGGCCATGACCTTCAGCATGGTCTCCTCATCCAGAATCACGTCTTCCACATAGGAACGTCCGGCGGCCTCGGCCTCCCGGCGGTTCTGCTCCCGCTCCTCCACGCTGTTGGCGATCTTGTAGCGCTTTTTCAGCCGCGTCATGGCGTCGGCGGCGGTGGGCACGCTGGTAACGGTAAAGTAGTTGTTGTCCCGCCACTGGTTTTCCCGGGTCTGCAGGACGCTTTCGCTGACCCCGGAGCCGAAGAAGAATTCCCATTCGTTGGTCTCTTCATTGCGGCGGATGACGAAGCTGACGGACAGCTGGCTGCCGTTGCCCTCGATGATCTGGATGGCCTGCTGAATGGACAGGGTAAAGTTGCGGTACTGGGACTGGCTGTTCTGGCTGGCGTCCCGGTAAAAGGTGACGTTGTAAATGGGCTCGTCCTTGGCCAGAATCACGGCGTCCGCGTCGGTAATCATGCCGCGGCTGCCGCGAAGCACCACGGTGGTGGTGCGGCGGCTTTCCGCTTTTTCCTCATAGGTGTCGCTGGAACGGAGCTGCAGCTCCGCCAGGCCGCTGAACAAATAGGCGAACATGCCCAGGATCACGACCAGCACAAAAATATACCGGCCGTTCAGGTTGTAGCCTTCCCGCTTTTCACGGCGGCCAAATCGGTTTCGCATGGGAAAAGACCTCCTTTCGGGGGAAATCAAAAGGGGCGGCCGCTTATCGGGCCTTTTTCAGTTTGTAGACCCCCAGCCACCAGCGCACGGGGAATTGCAGCACCCCGGCCAGTACCATGGAGTACAGAACGTCCGTCAGGGCGCGTTGCCAGTGGCCCGCGTCCAGCGAAACGCCGCTCAGGTAGGTGTAAAGCAGGTGAACGGCTTCAAAGACCGCCACGCTGAGGGCCGCGCACAGGGGGGTGCGCAGATGAGGATTCCACTGGCCGGTTCGGCGGCCCAGCGTGCGCTCTTCTTCCAGCTTGCGCTCGCTCTTGTCGGAGAAAACCAGTGCGCTGAGCATGGCCGCCACGGGATACAGAATCAGGCTGATGTAATCCAGCATGGGGGTCATGATCTCGATCAGGTAGCCCACGGTCAGGGCCATGACGAAGGTATACTTGCGGCCCAGCGCCACGGTGGCGATGGCGATGATGACCAGCGCCAGATTGGGGGCCACGTCCGCAATGGAGAGGTATTCCACCGCCGTGGCCTGCAGAAGATAGGCCAGCAGCGTCAGCACGGCGACTTTCAGGGCTTTTGCAAACACGGTCAGTCCTCCTCTACTGACAGATCCAGCGGCGGGGCCGTCGGCGTGGGCGTGGCGGTGGGAGCCAGCGTGAAGCCGTAGCTGTTGTTCGTTGCGCCGTTTTGCAGGCTGGACGGCACCTGATACTCATAGCTGCCGGAGCCGGAGGTAGGCCGGGGGGTAGCCGCGCCGGTGGGAGCGGGCGTTTCGTCGGGGGCGAGGGTCGGTTCCGGGCTGGGCGTAGGCGTGGGAGCCAGCTGGTAGGTATCGCTGCCGATGAGCACGGTGGGCACGGGCTGGATGGACTCCAGCGGCACCAGCGTCAGGGAATCGGAGCTGGAGGAGCGGTCCTCCACCGCCTCGGCCTCGGGCTGGTAGCGCAGCACGATCACGTACTCGATGTGCTGGAAATCGGCGGAAGGCTCCACCACGATATACTGCTTGTTGCTCTCCATGCCGCGGGTGCTTTCCCGCACGGTACCGATGGGGATGCCCTTGGGGAAGGACATGCCCACGCCGGAGGTGACCACCTGGTCGCCGGGGCGGGGCAGGTTTTCTTCCGGCAGGTAATACATGCGGCACATGGGCTGACCATCGATGCCCAGCGTGCCCCGCACCGTGCCCTGATCCCGGGAGGTGGAAATCAGACCGGCGATGCTGGCCTCGCTGTCGATGATGGTACGCACGGAAGCGCTGGTGGTTTTGGTGTTGTAGGTATAGCCCACCAGAGCGCCGCTCATGGTGACGGCCATGTAGTCCTTTATGCCGTCCCGGGTGCCCTTGTTGATGGTAAAAACGGAAAAGTAGTTGCCGCTTTCCCGGCCGATGACCGTCGCCACCAGCGGATTAAGCTGTTCGTTGTCGGAAACTTCGTCAAACAGGTTCTCGTAAACACTGAGTTTGTGCTGCAATTCCCCCGCCAGCATCGCCTGATAGGTGAGCTGCTCATTCTCCTGCCGAAGATTATTATACTCCAATTCCAGCCGGGAGCGCAGTTTCAATGTGTAAAAATAATCGCTGATCCAGTTGACCACGGAAGCAAAACCGCTCTGCAGCGGCGTGACCACAGCAGCTACGCCGTTTTCCGGAATGGCCAGCATTTCATTGCCGGTGATGAGTTTGAGCAGGTGAGTGCCCGCCAGCGCCATCACTATCAGGACGCTCAGCACGATTAGCACATTGCGCAGGATGTGCTTCCCCCGGCTGTCGCCGCTCTTGCGCCGCTCTTTTTTCGGAACTCTCAGCTTCATGGGTTCACCTCCGGATATTCAGCCAAAGTCGCATATTCCATCAGAATTCGTGCAGGAAGCTGTTGCGGCCCAGATGCTGCAGCAGGTCGTAGTTTTCAATGATGTTGCCAAGGCCCAGCGCCGCGCAGTCCGTAGGCTCCTTGGACAGAAGCACCGGGATGCCCAGCTCGCTGGCGATCATCTGATCCATGCCGTAAAGCAGGGAGCCGCCGCCGGTCAGATAGATGCCGTGGTGCATCACGTCTGCCGCCAGCTCCGGCGGCGTGCGTTCCAGCACCCACTTGATGGCCCGCAGAATGGCCTGACAGGGTTCCTGAATGGCTTCGTAGATCTGGGTGGAGGTGATCTCCGTGGTTTGGGGCAGGTTGGTGACCATATCCCGGCCGCGGATGCGGGCCCGGCGCTCGCCGTGGAGCGGCAGGGCGGAGCCCAGATCCAGCTTGACCTCCTCGGCGGTGCGGTCGCCGATCATGATATTGAATTCCCGCTTGATATAGTTGATGATGGCTTCATCCATCTTCACGCCGCCCACGCGGATGGAGTGGCTGATGACCACGCCGCCCAGCGAAACCACGGCCACGTCGGTAGTGCCGCCGCCGATGTCCACCACCATGCAGCCGTTGGGCTCAAAAACAGGCAGGCCGCAGCCCAGCGCCGCCGCAAAGGGCTTCTCCACCAGATAGACCTTGCGGGCTCCTGCATACTTGGCCGCCTCGCCTACGGCCCGCCGCTCAATGGCGGAAATGGAGCAGGGGTAGCTCAAAAACAGCCGGGGCCTCAGCAGATAGCTGGAGCCGATAGCCTTGCGCATAAAATACTGAATCAGAATGCCCGTCATGTCAAAGTCGGTAATCACGCCCTCCCGCATGGGGCGGACGGCCATCACGCCGTCGGTGGTGCGGCCCAGCATGACCTTCGCGTCGTCGCCCACGGCGCGCACCCTGCGCTCGTTGGCGGCGTCCACCACTACGATGGTGGGTTCATTGATCACAATGCCTTTATGCCGGACGTAAACCAGCGTGTTGCTGGTGCCCAGATCAACGCCCAGATCGTGCGCTATAAAGCCCACGGAATCACATCCAATCTATTCTTGTCAGTCTATCATCCATCATGCTCGTCTTTTTTCAGTCAAACAGCCGCCAGCCCGCTTCCCGCAGCATCCGCGCCACGGTTTCCAGCGGCAGGCCGATCACGTTGGTCGGGCTGCCGTGAATGGAACGGACGAACGCGCCCGCCCGGCCCTGCACCGCGTAAGCCCCGGCCTTGTCCAAAGGCTCGCCGGAGGCGGCATAGCGCAGAATCTCTTCCTCCTCCAATTCTGCGAAGCATACCTCGGTGCCGCAGACTTCCTCCCGAACACTTCCGTCCGGCAGAAGCAGGCAGACGCCGGTATAGACCCAGTGGCTTTTGCCGCTGAGCAGCCGGATCATCCGTGCGGCGTCGGCCTCATCCGCAGGTTTCCCCAGCACCTCGTTTTCCACACAGACCAGCGTATCGGCGGCCAGAACGGCCCGTCCCGGCAGGCGGGCGAAAACCTCCTCGCCCTTGCGCCGCGCCAGCACCCGCACCCGCTCCCGGCCGCTGCCGGAAACGTCGTTTTCCTCCGCCTGAGAGGGAATCACCTCGAAGGGAACGCCCAGCAGGGACAGCAGTTCCAGCCGTCTGGGAGACGCGGAAGCCAGCACCAGCGGCTGAGAAACGGAATGCTCCGGGCACTTCATGGAAACCCCTCCTTCACAGGCGCTTGCCGCGGCAGTCAAAAGTCTGCCTAACAATTCATTATAGCATAGTTTCCCGGATTGGAAAAGCCGGAAGCGGAATGTTACACCCGGCGGCTGTAGAGCTACAATACATATTGGACAGTAAGGGCAAAAGAAAGAGACCGGAGGACTCCATGTGGTATAGTAGAGTTGACACAAACCAACCGAAAG
>SFGO01000055.1 GCA_004556545.1 Clostridiales bacterium | reverse complement strand
CCTTTCGGTTGGTTTGTGTCAACTCTACTATACCACATGGAGTCCTCCGGTCTCTTTCTTTTGCCCTTACTGTCCAATATGTATTGTAGCTCTACATTTGTTTCCGTCTGTTCCAAATATTTCCTGTTGACAGTCGAACCCGCGTCGTATATACTATGGATGAGGCCGTCCTGTATAGCGCCCCCGGGGAATTGGACCCCGGTTTCCGCGAACAGGCTACGAGCCTCGGACTTTTTCCAGTAATACACGCCGGTTTTACCGGCGTTCAGTCTGTCGAAAAACCCCAAGTTGGCCGCCGTTGCCCGCAAACAGCGCTACGCTGGTTTGCGGGGAAGGTGCTGCGGCACAAGGATTAGGGGCTCCGCCCCTATAACCCCGGCAGGAGGCAGTGCCTCCTGCACCTCCACTTTTTTGGCACTCTGCACGCCGATTTCACCGGCGTTTTCTTTTTTGGATTGCATCTGGCTCAGGTCTTTGCCCCGTACCGCGTCTTATTTCGGAAAAACACAGGTGATCTCTGTGCCCTTGCCCGGTTCGCTTTTCAGCTCAATCGTGCCATGATGATACTGCACGGCGTGCTTTACGATGGACAGGCCCAGCCCGGTTCCGCCTGAGGCTTTGGAGTGGCTCTTATCCACCCGGTAGAAGCGCTCGAACACCCGGGACTGATCCTCCGCCGGAATGCCGATGCCGGTATCCGTTACCCGGACGGCCACGCTTTTTTCACTGGAATCCACAAAGAAGTGAACGCTGCCGCCGGTCACATTGTACTTGATGGCGTTGTCGCAGAGGTTGTAGAAAATTTCGTACAGCAGCCGCCGCACGCCTTCCATGACGGCAGCCTGTCCCTCCACCACCAGCGTGACCTTTTTCTTGGCGGCTTCGTCCTTCAGGCTGTCCGTGACCTCCTCCGCCAGCGAGAGCAGCTCCACCTTTTCCCGGGGCATTTCGTCGCCCTCGTCCAGCTGGGACAGCCGGATAATGTCGCCGATCAGCGTCACCATGCGGGTAGCCTCCATGCGGATCTGGCCGATAAAGTGCGGCACGTCCTCCGGCTGCACCATGCCCTTTTCGATCAGCTCGGCGCTGCCCAGAATACCCTGCAAGGGCGTTTTCAGCTCGTGAGAAACATTGGCGGTAAACTCCCGACGGTTGCGCTCGGCGTATTCCTGCTCGGTGATGTCGAAAGCCAGCAGCACCGCGCCCACGGCCCGGCCGTCGGAAATGATGCGGCTCAGATCGAATTGATACACCCGTCCATTCCGATGGCAGCGGATTTCGGCATGGCCGTCGGAAAGCGCCTGCTGAATGGCCAGACTGATTTCGTGGTTTCGGTCTACCGTCAGGAAATTCTGCCCCACACAGCTTTCTTCCACGCCGAAGAGCTTCATGGCAGCCGTGTTGATGCTCAGCACGGTTTCTTTTTCATCCAGCAGGACAAGGCCTTCCTGCATGTTGCCGATGATCTGGTTGAATTCGTCCGTGCGCTGGCGCATGACGCGGAGCTGCTGCTGAATTTCCTCGTGCTGGCGGTTGATGCGGTTGAGCAGCGGGGAAATTTCCTCATAGCATTCGTTGTCCAGCGGATGCTCCAGATCCAGATGGTTCAGCGGCTCCACGATCTTCTTGGAAAGCCGCCCCGCCAGCAGGCAGGAAAGGATCAGCGCCGCAGCGAGCACCAGCAGCACGGGCTGCAACATTCCCAGCACCAGCCGCCACGCCGTGGCCCGGCTGACGGAGATGCGCAGCACGGAACCGTCCTTCAGGCGGCGGGCATAGTACTGGGTCTTCTCCATCAGCGTGGAGGAATAGCGGGAGCTTTGTCCCTGCCCCAGTCGAAGGGCGTCCTGGATTTCCGTGCGGTCCTTGTGGTTCTCCATCTGGCCCGCGTCTGCCTGCGTGTCATAAAGAACGCCGCCGTCCTCCCCCACCCAGG
The DNA here is from genome assembly GCA_004556545.1 of Clostridiales bacterium. Lineage (GTDB taxonomy): Bacteria > Bacillota > Clostridia > Christensenellales > Aristaeellaceae > Limiplasma. Next base: position 24,110 of record SFGO01000055.1, on the reverse strand, counting down.
TCAGGCGGTAGTTTTCCGGCTTGAGCTTCACAAGGTAGCTTTCGCCCTGCGCTTCCACGGCGGAAACCGCCAGACTGAGTTCGTCCCGCATCTGGCCTTCCTGCACGTTTTCAAAATAGCCGTACAGGCAGTCCAGAATGATTCCGAAGCTGGCCAGCAGCACTACGCCCGCCACCAGCAGTATGGAACGGAAAATTCGTTTATTCATGCTTGGGTTCCTCCAGCCGGTATCCCACGTTGCGCACGGTCTGAATCCTGCTGCCGTAGGGGCCCAGCTTCTGGCGCAAAGTCAGGATATGGGTATCGATAGTGCGGGTCTCGCCGTAAAAATCCTGCCCCCACACCTTGTCGAACAGCTGATCCCGGGTAAAGGCGATGCCGGGATTCTGCAAAAACAGCCGAAGCAGCTCGAACTCCTTGTAGGTCAGGGCCACGGCCTTGCCGTCCACCGTCGCCTGATGCTGGTCCAGCTTCATCTCCAGTCCGCCCACGCGAAGCGCCCGCTCCGTCTGCCGGGGCTCGCAGCGGCGCAGCACCGCCTTGACGCAGGACACCAGTTCCATCACCCCGAAGGGCTTGGTCAGGTAATAGTCTGCGCCCAGATCCAGCCCCTGAATTTTGTCGATCTCCGCATCCCTGGCCGTGGCCATCACCACCGGGATGCTTTCCATCTCCGGGGTTTCCCGCATACGGCGCAAAAGCTCCACCCCGTCGATGCCGGGCAGCATCACGTCCAGAATGACCAGCGTGGGCTTTTCCTGCTGCAGGGCCTCCCAGAAGGAGGTTCCGTCCTCAAAGCCCCGGGCCTCCATGCCCGTAGAGCGAAGAGCATAGATCTCAATATCCCGGATGCTGGCGTCATCCTCTACGCACCAGATCATGTTCAGTCCTCCTTGTGGATTCCCGTGACGGAAAAAATCACCCACTGTGCAATATTCACCGCGTGGTCGCCGATGCGTTCCAGATACTTGGCGATCATCAGAAGATCCAGCGCGTATTCTCCGTCGGCGGGATCCTGCGCGATTTTATCAATCAGGCGGGTCTTCACCTGATCGAAATAATGATCCACCGTATCGTCGTCCCAAACGACCTTCTTCGCCAACAGTATATCATGTTTTACATAAGCATCAACACTTTCCGTCACCATTTTGATGGCGGCGCGGGCCATTTCCGTCATCAGCCCGTCGTCCTCGGCTCCGCGTCCGTTCAGGAAGCAGATGATTTCCGCAATGTCCTCTGCCTGATCGCCGATGCGCTCCATATCCGTAATCATTTTCAGGGCGGCGGAAATCTGCCGCAGATCCTTGGCCACCGGCTGCTGCTGCAGCAGCAGTTTCAGGCACAGGGACTCGATGCTGCGCTCCTTCTGGTCGATCTCCGCATCCAGCGGGGCCACCTTCCGGGCCTGCTCGGGGTCGCCTGCCGTCAGTGCCTGAGAAACCATGGCGATGACCTCTTCGCACAGCGCGCCCATTTCAATCAGTTCTTTATTCAGCTCCGCCAGTTGTTCGTCAAAACGGCTTCTCATCAGCCAAACCTCCCCGTGATATAGTCCTCGGTGCGCTTGTCCTCCGGCGTGGAGAAAATCTTTTCCGTGCTGTCCGCCTCTACCAGCTCGCCCAGCAGGAAGAAGGCCGTGCGGTCGGAAATACGCACTGCCTGCTGCATGTTGTGGGTAACGATCACAATGGTGTATTTTTCCTTCAGCTCCATGGCCAGCTCTTCGATCTTGGAGGTGGAAATCGGGTCCAACGCGCTGGTAGGCTCGTCCATCAGCAAAACCTCCGGCTGAACGGCCAGCGCCCGGGCAATGCAGAGCCGCTGTTGCTGACCGCCGGAAAGGCCCAGCGCGTTTTTCTTCAGCCGGTCCTTTACCTCGTCCCAGATGGCGGCGTCCCGCAGAGAGCGTTCCACGATATCATCCAGCCGGGCCCGGCTACGCATCCCGTGGATGCGGGGGCCATAGGCGATGTTGTCGTAAATGCTCATGGGGAACGGATTAGGCTTCTGGAACACCATGCCGATCTCCCGCCGCAGCTCGTTTACGTCCATGGACGGGTCGAAAATATCACTGTCTTTATAATGTACCTGTCCTTCGATTCGGACGCCGGGGATCAGATCGTTCATCCGGTTCAGCGTTTTCAGAAACGTGGATTTGCCGCAGCCGGAGGGGCCGATCAGGGCGGTGATGCTCTTTTCGGGAATGTCGATATTGATATCTTTCAGCGCCTGATGGTTCCCGTACCACAGGCACAGATCCTTGACGGTCATAATATTGCTCACAGGGCTTTCCTTCCTTTCCGTTCCTTTCCGTTTCGTGGAATGGGGAGACGAGTTACAGGCGCTTTTTCCGGCGGTAATACGCGCCCACCAGATCAGCCGCCAGATTGATCAGCAGGGTCAGCACCATCAGAATGGCGGCGATGGCAAAGGCCACGCCGAACTCGCCCTGCTCCTTGGCGTAGACGTACAGGGCCACGGTCAGGGTCGCACCCGCGCTGCGCAGTCCGAAGAAGAAATTGTTCAGGGCATGGGCAAAACCCGCCGTAAACAGCAGCGCCGCCGACTCGCCCAGAATCCGCCCCACGGCCAGAATGCAGCCGGTAATCACGCCGTCCACACAGCCGGGCAGCACCACCGTGCGGATCACCCGCCATTTGCCCGCGCCCAGTCCGAACGCGCCCTCCCGGTAGCTCTGGGGCACGGTTTTCAGGCTTTCCTGCGTGGTGCGCATAATGGTGGGCAGATTCATAATCACCAGCGTCAGCGCGCCTGCCAGCAGGGAAGTCTGCATGTTCAGGAACTGGCAGAAGAACAGCATGCCCACCAGACCATAAATAATAGAAGGGATGCCCGACAGGGTCTCGGCGGCGTACTCGATCACCGCCACCATTTTTTTGTTCTGAGCATATTCCGTCAGGTAGATGGCCGCGCCTACGCCCAGCGGCAGCACGATCAGCAGCGTGGCGATGACGATGTAGACCGTATTGAGAATATCCGGCAGGATGCCGATCTGATTGCGCAGGTAGCTGGGCTTGGTGGATAGCAGCTCCCACGTAATATTGGGGATGCCCTTCCAAAGCACATACCCGATCAAAAACAGCACCAGCGCCCCGGTCAGGATCACGGAGAAGAGCATCAGGGCGCGCATCAGTCCCCCGTAAGCCCGGCGTTTCCTTGAAACTGCTTTCACGTTCAGCCCTCCTTATTCCGCTTGAGGAAGAAATTCAGCGTGGCGTTCATCAGCATGATAAACAAAAACAGCACCAGTGCGATGGAAAACAGCACCTGCCGCTGCAGCCCGGAGGCGTAGGACATTTCGCTGGCCACCGCCGTCGTCAGGAAGCGGACGCTCTGGAAAAGAGAGGGCATATTCGGCACGTTGCCGGATACCATCATGACCGCCATGGCCTCGCCGATGGCCCGGCCCACGCCCAGCACCACGGCCGCCGCGATGCCGCTGCGGGCAGCCGGAACGGAGACCCGGAACCATGTTTCCACCGGCGTAGCGCCCAGCGCCAGCGAAGCGTCTTCGTATTCCGAGGGCACGGCTTCCAGCGCCGTCACAGACACCTTGATAATGGAAGGCAGAATCATGATGGCCAGCACGATCATGGCCGCCAGCAGGCTGGAGCCGTCCGGCACATGGAACAGCTTGCGAATGCCGGGCACCAGCACCAGCATGCCCACCAGACCGTACACCACCGACGGAATGCCCGCCAGCAGGCTCACAGCGGACTGCATCACGGCCTTCACCCGGGGCGAGGCGGCCTTGGCCAGATAAACAGCCGCAAAAAAACCGATGGGCACGCCCAGCAGGATGGCCCCGGCCGTTCCGTAAATGCTGGTCAGAATAAAGGGTAGGATACCGTAGGACGGCTCTGCCGCCGTCGAGGCCCATTTTTCGCCGAACAGGAACGGAACCAGCCCGATTTCTCGAATGGCTGGGATGCCTGAGATCACCAGATAGACCGTTATCAGCAGTACGCAGGCCACCGTTATCAGGCCCAGCACCAGAAAAATTCCATGTACCGCCGTTTCAAAAACCCGCTTGCCGTTTTTCACGATAAGCCTCCTTTTTGCCTCCCTCGGTGCTTCCGGCCCAACGGCCTTCCGCATTCCGTGCAAAAGAATAAGCGATCTCTGTCAAATCAGAAATCGCTTCTATGTCAAATCCATGTCAAATTCTTCGGGAAAGCCTTATTTTTCTTCGGTTTTCCACTCATCGAGCAGACGGCGGGCTTCTTCGCTGTCCCGGTCGATCTGCGCCTTCAGCTCTCCCAGATTTTCAAACCGCCGGATTTCTCTCAGAAAGCCGGTCAGCGTCAGGCGCAGCTCCCGCCCGTACAGGTCTCCCTGATAATCGGGAAACCATGTTTCCACCGTCACCACGGGCGACGAATCCACCGTAGGACGGGTGCCGATATTGGTCACACCCACAAAGCGGCGGCCATCCATTTCCGCAAAAGAGGCGTACACGCCCCGCCGGGGCAGATGCTCCCCCGGTTCCAGTTCCAGATTGGCCGTGGGAAAACCGGAAGGCCCGCCTACCCCCTTGCCGTGAATGACCACGCCCTGCAGCACCACGGACTGAATCGTTTCTTCCATATCCAATCGCCTGCTTTCCAAATACAAAAAAGGTCACGATGAACAAGATCGTGATCGCTCATCCAGCGCGGTCAGTATAGCACCGGCTGTTTCAAAAGTCAAACAGCCGCCGGAGAGGACTCCGGCGGCTCAGAGTGTCAAAAAGGTGGAGGTGCAGGAGGCACTGCCTCCTGCCGGGGTTACAGGGGCGGAGCCCCTAATCTTTGTGCCGCAGCACTTTCCCCACAAACCAGCTTAAGGGTGCGCAGCACCGAGGACGAGGACAGCCCGAAGGGCTACCGCAGTCCGAAGCCCGCCACGCATGGCGGGGCGGGCCGCAAAGCGCTGTTTGCGGGCGGCAACGGCCAACATGGGTTTTTCGACAGACTGAGCCGCCGGAGGGTTCCGGCGGCTGCAGGGACGTTGCTTATTCACTTTTGCACCGCTTCATCCGCAGGGGCTACAGCGCCGGCGGCGGCGATGATCTCAGCGGCGTCAGCAGAGGTAGCGAAGTCGAAGAACTTCTGCGCGGTTTCGGACAGAGCCTCGCCCTCCCGGGTCACGAAGACGAAGGGGCGCTGCACCACGTAGCTGCCGTCCTTCACGGTGTCCTCGGTGGGAGCCACGCCGTCCACAGTCACAGCCTTCACGGCGTCCTTCACGGAAGCCAGAGAGGCATAGCCGATGGCGTTGGGGTTCTGGGACACGGTGGTGATCACGTCGCCGGTAGCGGTCAGTTCCTGACGGTACTTGCAGGCGTCCTTGGTGCCGGTGATGGATTCGAAGCCGTCACGGGTGCCGCTGCCAGCTTCGCGGCCGATGACCACGATCTCCGCGTCGTTGCCGCCCACTTCTTTCCAGTTGGTGATCTCGCCGGTGTAGATCTTGCCGATGGTTTCCACGCTCAGGTCAGCCACAGGATTGTCCGGATGGACGATGATGGCGATGCCGTCATAGGCGACCACGGTCTCGGCCAGACCAGCGGCCTTTTCTTCGTCCTTCAGTGCGCGGCTGGACAGACCGATGTCGCAGCGGCCTTCCTGAACGGCGGTGATGCCGGAGCCGGAGCCGGTGGGATTATAGGTGAAGGTAACGCCAGGATTCTGTTCCATAAAATACTCGCCCAGCGCGCCGACCACCTTTTCCATGGAGGTGGAGCCGTCAGTGGAAACGGTGTTCTCCGCCGCGGCGAAGGAGCAGACCGTCAAAGCCATCATCAGAGCTACTACCAGACTGAAAATCTTCTTCATACACACATACCCCTTTCATTGCAAACCCTTGGTTTTTGCTTTCTTGTGTCTTTGTGTCCGTCGAAGCGTTCGGTTCGCTTCAACGTCTGCAATGATACAGGGCGTTCGTCAAATTCAAAACGGCGTTCCCGTCAATTTTCCGTCAAACTTCTTTCTCTTCTTTTTCTTCTTTTTCCTCGGCAGTGCCGGATGGGAAGCGTTCCAGAATCCGGTTGATGGTGCGCATGGCCTGCAGGGATTCCTCCAGCGAATCGTCCTTCAGTTGGCCGAAGATGCGGCTCAGCTCCCCCACCAGTGCCTGCTGCACCTCCCGGGCGATCTCGTAGGCCTGTTCGGTAGGCTCCAGCCAGACCACCCGCCGGTTTTCCGAGGTGCGCACCCGCAGTACCAGATTTTTGTTTTCCAGCTGATTGACGTTCTGCGTCACCTGCTGCTTGCGCATCATGGCGCGTTCGCACAGCTCGCTCATGGGAAGATGCTTTCTTTCCACTATAATGGCCAGCAGCAGATATTCCGTCTGGGACAGGCGGTCGATATGCAGCTGACGGAAGCGGCGGGAAATTTTCTCCCCGTACAGCCGGTGAAAGCGGAGCATTTCCCGGCCCATTTCCTGGGCAATAGGCTCCAGCATGTTCTTTTCCTCCTGATTATGTCCGTACTGTTAAAAAAAGCGGCGGGCATTGACTTGTTTCCAGATCGTGCTATAATCGAATCAGATCGTAAATAGAAATGTACTGTTGCGATTTGATTACATTCCTATTTTAGCGACGAATACAGGAATTGTCAAGCAAGGAGGAAGGACATATGTTCGGTAACAAGATGGACAAGATCGCCAAGCTGGCGGACAAAAACGATGCGGTGAAGCTGCTGGGAATGCTGAACGATAAGGACGAAAAGGTGGTTCTGGCCGCCATCGACGCGCTGGGCCGCTGCTCCGGCGATGACGCTTTCAACGCGCTGGTGCCGCTGGTGCACAACGACAACGCGGACGTCCGCGCCCATGCCGTGCTGGCGCTGGGCAAGATGGGTCTGCCGAAGGCCCGTACCTTCCTGCTGCATCAGCTGGAGGCCGAAAAGAGCCCCGAGGTGCGTGAGGCCATGGATACGGCTCTGAAAGAGCTGGCTGTCAAGCTCTGATCGCCCTTGCAGAAAAGAACGCGCGCCCGTGCGGTGCGCGTTCTTTTCTTTTGTTTCTTTTTCGTCTCAAAACATTCAAAGAATTGTAACGTGCAGAAGAAGAAACAGGATTTTTTTGCTTGACAGAACCATTTCTGGTCGGTATACTAAAGAAGTTGTTTTGTGGTATTCTGCGTGTGAAACCACGCAACACCATACAGATTAGCTTAAGAGGAGTGTTTCGCAATGTTCCGTACTTATCAGCCCAAAAAGCGTCAGCGCAGCAAGGTGCATGGTTTCCGTGCCCGTATGTCCACCAAGAACGGCCGCCGTGTGCTGGCCGCCCGTCGCCGCCGTGGCCGCAAGGTGCTCAGCGCTTGATCGGATCATACAGATGAAAACCGAAAAAGCCCGCCCCCATTTCGTGAATATCCGGGTGAAGTGGGTGCGGGCTTTTCCGATACGGCTGAAAAGCAGCCATCCGAAAGGACGATGGAACCTTCGTGCAGCGGCAGTACCGACTAGGCGCAAACCGTCAGTTCAATTACGTATACCGGCGCGGCAAACGTGTTTCCGCCAAAGACCTGAGCCTTCTCTATGTTTCGGTACGCCAGAAACGGGTGGGCTTTTCGGTGAATAAAAAGGTGGGCGTGGCCGTTGTCCGCAACCGCACCAAACGCCGCCTGCGGGAGTGCATCCGTCCCCGGCTGGCGCAGATGAAAAACGGCTACTATGTGTTCGTCGCCCGGCCTTCCATTGCCGATTGCAGCTTTCAGGAGCTCAGCGCCCAGGTAGACGCGCTGCTTCGAAAATTGGAAAGCGCTCAGCACCGGGAAGCCGGAAGAGCCGGAAAATGATCGCCCGGCTTATGCTCGCCGCCATCCGCTTCTATCAGCGGCGGATCAGTCCGGCCAATCCTCCCTGCTGCCGTTTTACGCCTACCTGTTCCCAGTATGCCCTGACGGCCATCGAGCGCTTCGGCGCGTGGAAGGGGGGCTGGCTGGCCCTTTGGCGTATTCTTCGCTGCAATCCGTTCTGCAAAGGCGGCTATGACCCCGTTCCGTCAGCTCTGGACACCACAATAAGGAGGGAATAACCCCCGATGAATGAATTCTTCGCCGGCATCCTCAACGGTATCAACACGGTCATCGGCAACTACGGCTGGTCGATGGTCATTTTTACGCTTCTGTTCAAATTGATCATCCTTCCCCTGAACTACAAGAGCCGCAAGAGCATGCGCCGCATGTCCAACCTGCAGCCCCAGATGGCTAAGCTGCAAAAGAAATACGAAAACGACAAGGAAAAGCTCAACCAGAAAATGTCCGAGCTTTACCGCAAGGAAGGCGTCAACCCCATGAGCGGCTGCCTTCCCATGATTCTGTCCATGGCGATTCTGATCATCATGTTTAACGCCATGCGCATGGTAGCCAACAACGAGCTGGCTTCCCAGTGCCTGGAAATGCTCACCACCGGCGTACAGACCAACGAAGGCTGGCTGTGGGTCAAGAATATCTGGATGCCTGACAGTCCCTTCCATCCGGTCATTGCCGATTCCAGCAGCCTGCGGATGATCCCCGCCGACGTATGGGCCAAGGTATTCGCCGCCCAGTCTGCGGACGCTGTTTCCAAGCTGGCGGCGATCGGCATCGACGCCAACACCATCAGCGCCGATACTGTTTTTGCCGCGCTGCAGGCGGTTCCCACCTATGCCAGCGAAGTGGCGCTGTGGCCCACCCTGCCCACCCTGAACCTGTTCATCACCCGGGTGAGCATTTACACTCACAACAACGGCTGGTACATCCTGCCGATTCTCGCCTGCGTCACCCAGTTCCTGATGACCGCTTCCCAGCCCCAGCAGCCCGCCGCGCAGGGTCAGCCGGACACTGGTAAGTTCATGAAATACTTCTTCCCCATCTTCACCCTGTTCATCTGCTCCGGTTACAACGCGGCTTTCGCCCTGTACTGGGTAGTCTCCAACATCTACGGCTGGGTGGAGAGCATCGTGTTCAACAAAGTGCTGGAAAAGCAGGACGCTGCCAGCGCCGCCGCAGTCAAGGAGGACAGCGTGAAATGAGATCGATCGAATCCAAAGCCAAAACGATGGAAGAGGCCGTTTCCCTCGGCCTTGAGCAGTTGGGCGTCAGCTTTGAGGACGTCAACATCGACATTCTGGACGAAGGCCACAAGGGCTTTCTGGGTCTGCTGGGCGCCAAGCCCGTGGTTGTTCGCCTGACCGTCAAGGAAAACGCGGAAGAGACCAATGTTCTCAAGGACGTGAAGCTGGGCCTGAACCCCGAAAAGCCCGCCCGTCCCGCCGCGGCAAAGCCTGCCGGGAAAAAAGCACCTGCTGAAAAGCCCGCGCCCAAGGCGGAAAAACCCGCCGAGAAGCCTGCGGAGAAAAAAGCCCCCGCAGCTCCCACAGATGGCGTTGCTCCCGAGGCAAAGGCGGAAGAGTTCCTGCGCAACGTGACCAAGCTCATGGGCGTGGATGTGACCATCGATTCCAAGCGGGACGATGAAGGCAACGTTCGCGTGGACATGCACGGCGATACGCTGGGCATTCTGATCGGCCGCCGGGGCGAAACGCTGGACGCGCTGCAATACCTGACCAGCCTGTATGTGAACCGCGGTCAGGAAGGCTACACCCGCGTGACGCTGGATACCGAGAATTACCGCGCCAAGCGCGAAGAGGCGCTGACCCGTCTGGCGAACCGCATGGCGAACCGCGCCGTGAAGACCGGCCGCAAGGTGGTTCTGGAGCCCATGAACCCCTACGAGCGCCGCATCCTGCACAGCGCCCTGCAAAAGAACGAGAACGTTTCGACCCACAGTGAAGGCGAAGAGCCCAACCGCCACGTGGTCATCACCCTCAACAATAAAGGCTGACAGAGCCAGAAGTTGCAATCGAAAAGGGCCAGCACAGATTTGAAACCGCGCTGGCCTTTTCGATTGCCCTGCTCAGCTCTGCCGAAAGAACGGCCCGCCTCTGCCCAAACCCCGTCTTTCCTGTGCCCTTTTTCCCTGATAAGACGTTTCTTTCTCTCCTTTTGTCTCATTTCATAAAAACCCGGACATTTTTCCTCTAGTCAAGTCGGAATGTTTGTGATACAATGAGCGTGTTCCGGATGAACAACTTCTGACGAATGATTTGGGAGGAGTTTTATGCGGCCTTTGATCCTTCAAAGCGACTTCGGTTATGCGGACGGCGCGGTTTCCGCCATGTACGGCGTGGCGGAATGCGTCAGCGACCAGATTCGCGTCTACGACCTGACCCATGATATTCCCCAGTACGACATCTGGGAAGCCAGCTATCGCCTGATCCAGACGGTGACGTACTGGCCCGAGGGCAGCGTATTTGTCAGCGTGGTGGATCCCGGCGTGGGCAGTACCCGCCGCAGCATCGTGGTTCGCACCACCGGCGGGCAGTACGTGGTCACTCCCGACAACGGCACCCTGACCCACATCAAACGGATGATCGGCATTTCCGAGGCGCGGGTGATTGACGAAAGCATCAATCGTCTGCCCGGTTCCGGCGAAAGCTATACCTTCCACGGGCGGGACATTTATGCCTATACGGGCGCGCGTCTGGCCTCCGGCATCATCACCTTTGAGCAGGTAGGCCCGCAGGTGGATGTAGACAGCGTGGTTGAGCTTCCCGTAGTGCCCGCCGAGCTGCATGACGGCATCATCACCGGCACCATCGACGTGCTGGACGTGCGCTTCGGCAGCCTGTGGACGAATATCTCCCGGGAAATGTTCCGGGAGCTGGGCATTGAGCACGGCCAGCGGGCGGAGATCACCATCTCCAACGGCACCCGTACGCTGTACAAGAACATCGTCGTTTACGCCAAGAGCTTCGCGGACGTTTACGTGGGCGACGCGCTCCTGTATGTAAACAGCCTGGACAACATGGCGCTTGCCATCAATCAGGGCAGCTTTGCCAAGGCCTACTCCATCGGCACCGGCATTACGTGGAAGCTGTCCATCCGCAAAGCCCCCAAAATCGTTTATGATTGACGCATCCGCGTCCCGATCATAAAGCACTCATTCGAAAGAGGAGGAATTTCACCATGAAAAAGATGTCCATTAAGACCGTTGTCGCGGTTGGCATCGGCGCCGCCCTGTTCTTCGTACTGGCCCGTTTCGTTGCCATTCCCAGCGGCATCGCGAACACCAGCATTTGCCTGCAGTACGCTGTTCTGGCCCTGTTCGCCATCCTGTACGGACCCGTTGCCGGCGGCCTGATCGGCTTCATCGGCCACACGCTGGGCGACCTGAGCTGGGGCGGCAGCCCCTGGTGGAGCTGGGTTCTGGCTTCCGCCATGGTGGGCGTAATCATCGGTCTGGTTTCCAAGAAGATCGACCTGTCCAGCGGCCGCTTCGGCAAGAAGGAACTCATCACCTTCGTGCTGACCACGCTGGTCGCCATGGCCATCAGCTGGGTCGTGGTGGCTCCCGTGCTCGATATCGTGATCTACGCCGAGCCCGCCAAAAAAGTGTTCGTGCAGGGTCTGGTTGCCGGTGCTTCCAACTTCGTGACCACCGTTGTGATCGGCGGTCTGCTGATGCTGGCCTACACCAAGACCATCGCCAAGAGCGGCTCCCTCAAGCAGGAGCAGTAATCTTCCGTCTCTTTTCGGGGCTGTTCGCCTGCGCTCTCCCAAACGGCAGGGCGGCAGGCGGACGGCCCTTTTCTCTTTTTTCATCTGCCTTTCATTCTGTTCATCGGAGGTACGCCCATGGAACCCATCATCTCCTTTCGGGATTTCGGTTTTCAGTACCGCGCCCAGGCGGAGCCGACCCTTCGCCATATCAACCTGGACATTTATCCGGGGGAAAAGGTACTGATTGCCGGAGCCAGCGGCAGCGGCAAAAGTACGCTGATGAGCTGCATCAACGGTCTGATTCCCTTCAGTTATACCGGCACTTCCACCGGAAGCCTGACGGTGGACGGCATGGAGCCGCAGAAGGAAAGCATCTTCGCCCTGAGCAAGAGCGTCGGCACGGTGCTGCAGGATCCGGACGGACAGTTCATCGGCCTGACCGTGGGAGAGGACATCGCTTTTTCGCTGGAGAACGACTGTGTTCCGCAGGAGGAAATGAAGGACATCGTTCAAAAGACGGCGGAGCTTGTCAGCGTGGAGGAGCATCTGGGCTATGCGCCCCATGAACTTTCCGGCGGACAGAAGCAGCGGGTCAGTCTGGCGGGCGTTATGGTGGACAAGGTAAAAATTCTGCTGTTTGACGAACCGCTGGCCAACCTGGACCCGGCCACCGGCAAACAGACCATCGACCTGATCGACCAGATTCAAAAAAAGACCCAGACCACTGTTCTGATTGTGGAGCATCGTCTGGAGGACGTGCTGTATCGGGACGTGGATCGGATCGTGCTGATGGATCAGGGGCAGATCGTGGCCGACATGCATCCGGATGAGCTGCTCAGCAGCAGTCTGCTGCGGGAGCACGGCATCCGGGAGCCGCTCTATTTGACGGCGCTGCGCTACGCGGGCGTAGCCATCACCCCGGAAAAGCATCCGCAGCATCTGGAAAGCATGACGCTTTCCGAAGAAGACCGTTCGAAGGTTCGGCAATGGTACGAGGCGGTTCCCCCTTCCCCCGCCGCTGAGCCGTCGCCCGAGCTTCTGAAGGTGGAAAACCTGGCCTTTGGCTACACAGACGATCGTAAAACGCTGGAAAACGTTTCTTTCACCGTCACGCAGGGCGAAATGACCGCCATCGTCGGCCGGAACGGCGCTGGCAAGAGCACGCTGAGCAAGCTGATCTGCGGCTTTGAAACGCCCGATGCCGGCGTCATCTCCATGAACGGACGGGACATCCGCAACGATACCATCCGGGAGCGGGCCACCCGCATCGGCTATGTGATGCAGAACCCCAACCAGATGATCTCCAAGACCATGATCTTCGACGAGGTGGCGCTGGGGCTGCGCAACGCCGATCTGGAAGAGACGGAAATCCGCAGCCGTGTAGAAGCCACGCTGAAGATCTGCGGTCTGTACCCCTTCCGCAACTGGCCGATCAGCGCCCTGAGCTTCGGCCAGAAAAAGCGTGTGACCATCGCCAGCGTGCTGGTCATGAACCCGGAGATCATCATTCTGGACGAGCCGACCGCCGGTCAGGATTTCAAGCACTATACAGAGATCATGGAATTCCTGCGTCAGCTGAACAGCGACGGCATCACCGTGCTGATGATTACTCACGACATGCACCTGATGCTAGAATACACGCCCCGGGCGCTGGTCTTCGATACGGGCCGGATGATTGCCGACACCAGCTCGGTTCGGGTCTTGTGCGACCGGCAGTTGATCGATCAGGCGGCACTGAAGGAGACCAGTCTGTTCGGGCTGGCGGAGCTTTGCGGCATTCAGCCTGCGGAAAATTTCGTCCAGCGGTTTATCGATTTTGACAGGGAGGTGCGGGAGCATGGCCAAGCGCAGTAATCCGGTCATGAGCTATATTCCCGGCAAAAGCGTGATCCACGCCCTGACGGGTACCACCAAGCTGGTGTTTTTCCTGCTGTTCACCTTTGCCAGTATGCTGACCTACGATACCCGTGTTCTGCTGGGCCTGATGGTCATCAGCTTTTCCTGCTTTGCCGTCAGCCATATCCGCTTCAAGGACGTGAGCTTTGTCTTCTGGTTCATGGTGGTATTCCTGCTGATGAACAATTTCTTCATTTTCCTCTTTTCCCCCGATCAGGGAACGGAAATCTACGGTACGCGGGTCGTTCTTTGCCACCTGTTCGGGCGCTATGACCTGACCCGGGAACAGCTTTTTTACCATTTCAACATTTCTTTGAAATACTTCGTGGCTTTGCCGATTGCGCTACTTTTCATCACCGCCACCAATCCCAGCGAGTTTGCTTCCAGCCTGAATGCCGTGGGCGTCAGCTACCGCATCGGCTATTCCGTGGCGCTGGCGCTGCGCTACATCCCCGATATTCAGCGGGACTACCGCAACATTTCCACCGCTCAGCAGGCCCGCGGCGTGGAGCTTGGCAAGAAGGTCAAGCTGCATAAGCGGGTAAAGAATTCCATCAGCGTACTGATGCCGCTGATCATGTCCAGTCTTTCCCGCATCGAGGCCATTTCCAACGCCATGGAGCTGCGGGGCTTCAGCAAGGAAAAGAAGCGCACGTGGTACGTGCAGCGGAAGTTCTCTTCCAGCGACTACATCGCCATTGCCTTCGGCGCGGTCATTTTGGCCGCCAGTCTGATCATCACCTTCCACGACGGAAACCGCTTCTGGAATCCCTTCGGCAGGAGGCACTGCCTCCTGCCGGGGTTATAGGGGCGGAGCCCCTAATCCTTGTGCCGCAGCACTTTTCCCGCAAACCAGCGTAGCGCTGTTTGCGGGCGACAATGGCCAACTTAGGGGTTTTTCGACAGACTGAAGCGAACCGCCCCTCCGCAAGAGGGACGGTTCCTTTTATTATCTTTTACTCAATTCTCCGAAAAAAACGGCTGAGACCATTCAGCGCCTCGCCGGTCAGCGGGGGCTTTACGTCTTTTTCAAAGGGCTGCGCGAACAGCCTGACCAGCTCGCCGTCCGAAGGGCGGTGGGAAGGCTCCGCATCCAGCATCCGGCGGATAGCCTGTCCGTAGGCAGGCGGTAGCTGTGCCGAAATTCGGATGGGCCGTTGTTCCAGCGCCGCCTCATACAGATAGGGCGCGTCCGTCTCCGGCAGTGCGCCGGTCCACAGGCGGTGCAGGATCGCCCCAAAGGCAAAGGTATCGATGGCCGGGCCGATGTCCGCCGCTTCCCCCGTCATGCGCAGAAACGCTTCCGGGGCCAGATAGACCGGGTCGCCCTCCGTTTCGCCGCCGGGCGCTGGCGGATCCTCCGTCAGAAACCCGCTGTCCAGATCGATCAGCCGGGCCTCATACCCGAGCGTTCCCTTTCGAAGGAGTACATGCTCGGGCTTCAGATCCGCATGGACGATGCCCTGCAGGTGCAGCCTTTGCAGGCACAAAGCCAGGCTGAGCAGTATTTCCCGTTTTTCCTCCCGGGAAAGGGTTTCGACGGAGCTTTCGCCCGTCAGCCGCGGCTCGGGAATTTCCTCTGAAATGGCGTAATAATGCAGCCCGAACCGGAAAAAGTCGGTGACGGGAACCAGCGTATCCCCGATCACGCAGGACATGGCACTGTACAGACGGCGCTTTTTTTCCTCAAACCGGCGGCAGCGGGCCATTTGCTTTTCCCGAAGGACGGCGTTGGTGTTTTCCGCCGGATAGACCGGCGACAAAAACTCCTTCAGAAAGAAGCGCCTTGTTCCCCGCCGGGCGATGCACCAGCGGGCGCTGCCGCTTCCTGCCGTCTGAAGCGGGGTCAGCGGCTCATAGGCTCCAATCATTTTCATGCTGAACTTCCTCGGTTCGGTCGTAACCCGGCTGATAACGCTTCCAGCTTTCCCGAAGGACATCCCCATCGCCCGGATGCCGCAGCAGGCCGTCCAGATGCTCCCGGCGCAGAAGCTCCAGACGGGGCTGGAAAAAGCGCTTCATTTCATCGAAATGGGCAAAGCCGAAGGGCAGGCAGCAAAGGGTCGCGTCATCCCCGGCCAGACGGCGAATGGCCGCCGCCAATCTCCGCTGCCACGTGGCCGCGTCCTGCGCGCCGGTCAGCGAGGCCAGAAAGATTTCTTCCAGCTCCATGGGGCTGAAAACGCAGCCATACACGCCGTCGGTAGCGCAGATCAGCAAGCCCTGCTTCGGCAGCGCCACGGAACGCAGATGGAGCCGAACCGGCCGGTCGGCGCTGACGCACAGGCTCAGCGGCGCATCGCAGCGCAGGCGCTCCAGCTCGTCCATGGGCCGCTTCACATCGTCCCGGGTGTAAAGGTGCAGCCCGGTTTCATCCAGCACATAACCGCGGCTGTCCCCCGCCCAGAGGAAGCAGGCCCCCTCTCCTCCGTCCGCCAGCGCCATGCACAGCGTAGTGGGCAGAAGCCGCTGCATGCTGCCCACAATCCGGCTGCCGCCCTCGGTCAGGCGATGTTCCGCCACGAAGGCGCTCAAATCGGCTTCCAGCGTTCCCTGCAGAGCGCGCTGAAGCTCCCGTCCTTCCGACGGGTCTTTCGGCAGACTGCGGCAGGCCGCTGCCCAGCGCTTCACACTTTGCGCGGCCACGCGGGAGGCCGCATGCGCGCCGGTCTGACCGTCCAGCTCGGCATAACGTCTGCTGCCCAGCCCGCCGCAGCCGTCGGCCACGCACAAAAGGGACACCGGCGATTTGGATAAAATCGAATAGCTGTCCTCCCCCTGCCGGGGCAGAACGCCATGGTTCAGCGTTAAAATACGGGAAGAAATACAAAGTCCCCCTTAAATCGTGTTGCAAACGGAGTCCAGCACCTGCGAATATTCCACGTCTTCCAGTCCCTCGCTGACCGTCTGCACGTGGATCACCTGCCCCCATTCGGAAGAAATGCGGTTCCATTCCGGCGCGTCCGGGGCGAAAATCAGCAGACGCTTGGCGTTTTCATCCATGCATCCGCCCAGCTGCTCGTCCTCCCACCAGAGGGTCAGCTCGTCAAAGTCCTTCGCCATGCCTTCCGGATACCAGGGCGCGATCTTTCCGTGGCCCAGCTCATGGGTGGGCGCGTCCGACCAAACGACGATAATATGCCGTTTCTTGATCCCTTCCCGGGTCCAGTCGCTGCGGATGGCATAGGCCAGCGCTTCCAGCCCATCCTCGGGAATGTCTCCGCCGCCCTTGGCGTGGATGCCTTCCACGCAGTCCCGCAGCATTTCCGCCTGTTCCGGCAGGGTAAAAAACTCGCTGGACAGCATGGCTTCCTCGCCGTCGGCAATATAATCCCGGAAAGCGATCACCTTCACCCGAAGCTGATGAATCTTCTTGTGCTTTTTCTCCATTTCACGGGTAATATCCTGATACAGATTCAGCGCATTCTGCTTTACAAAATCCAGCACATGGCGCATACTTCCGGTGGAATCGATGCAAAATACCATATCCACATGATAGGTAAGCTGATAACCCGCCACGGTTCGTCCTCCTTTGTCATCGTCGTCTGTTGGTAAGATTCTTTACGAGGCAGCGGATTTCCTGCCGTTTTTCAGAAGGAAATCCGCCAGCTGCAGCGAAATGAAGTAGATGGAGTATTTTGGAAAGGAATGGATGGGAATGAAATTCCGTAAGACGCTGGGCGTTCTTTTGACAATGCTGGGCTGCATCGCCGCTTTTCTTGGACTTGCGGCGTCCGTCCTGCCGCTTTTGGCCAACGCTCAGCTGAAGCTGGTGCTGGATTCCTTCGCCACGCCCTCCCAGAGTTTTCTGGTCAATGGGATCAACCAGCTGATGACCTTTGTGCTGAACCGTCCTTTGCCCGTGCTGCTGGGCGGCGTGCTGGCGGCAGCCGGCGGAATCGCGCTGCTGGCCTGCGCAGGTTTAAAGCCGCGCCGGAACCCTGACGAAACGTTCTCCCGTCCCGCTCCCCGTTTTTCTGAGGAGATCGAAAAGCAGGCGGGCCTTTGGCGGCCCAAACAGGCGGAAAACGTTCTGCCGGACAATCCCTTCGCCGCCCCTTCCATGGAGGACGGTCTGGCCGCCGGGCAAGGCGGCTGGCGGGGCGGTTCCTTCCGGGAGATACGGGAAGAACGGGCCAACACCTTCGCCCCGGCAGCGCAAAGCCATGCCGCCGCTTTTGCCAGCGTAAAACCAGACGAGCGGAGCCCCTATCAGCGGCCGGAGACGCAGGAGCCGCGCAGCCCCTATCAACGGCCCAAGGAACCGGTACGTCCCGCCGAGCCGCAGCCTGAGCCGTCCGAAAACAAACCGCTTTCCCCCTCTCCCCTTCCTTCTGAGGCGGAAGCAGCCCCGGTATCCAGTCTTTCTTCCATTTTTGAGGAAGACCTGCTGTTTATCCGTTCTCAGGAGCAGCCGCCCGTTTCTCCCGCTCCGTCCCCCACGGCTGCTCTTTCCGAAGAAGCCCCCGACTTTGACCTGAACTTTGACGGAGACGAGGAAGAAGATCCTTTCTTTTCTTCCGCGCCTCTCGCTTCCGACACAAAGCCCGCCCCGACGCAGCCTGATGCAGCAATGGAGGAAGCGGAAGTCACTTCGTCTGTAGAATCTTCTCCCGAACCGTCCCAGTTCCAGCCCGAAGCACAGCCTTCAACGCCTGCTCCCGTCAGGCAGAAGGTCAAAATTCGCAGTACCATGGGTAAGCATACTTGCTGAAAGTAAGAGCGTCCACCCGTTTTCCGGCGGAAGGACGCTCTTGTTTATACGGAAAAGCCGTTCCCCATTTTCAGGGGAACGGCCCGTTTTCTTATTGGTTATTTTCGGAGTTCTGCGCATCCGGCAGTTCTTCCGTCTCCTGAGCGGTCAGCAGTTCGTTCAGAAGCTTTTCCGTGATTTTGAATACCACGTGTTCGCCTTCGGAACCATCGGCGGCAATCGCCCAGATCTCGTACTCAACGCCTGCCACGGGCTCCTTGGAGAATTTGTACTGGGGCTTTTCCAGCTCGGAAGGCTTGTTATCCGTGTTGGCCTTCACCAGCCGGTATCCGGCGGCGTTCTCCACCGCGTCCCACTTCAGCAGCCAGGCGCCGTCCTTTTTCAGCGCCAGCTTCACGTGCTCGGGCTTCTTCAGCATGGGGGCAACAACAGGATTCTCCTCGACGGCTGCCTTTTCGGCAGTTTTTTCCTCCACAAGGGAACGATCGTCCTGCGCCGCAGGAGCCAGCGCAGGATCGCTGGTCTCCTCGGAGGTCTTTGTGGCTTCCTTCGTGACGGGCTTCACCGTCAGGGTCAGCTTGGTATCGGCGGCGTTGCCCTTGCCGTCGGTGACCTTCACGGTCAGCTCATAGACGGTTTCCTTCTCCACGGTGATGCCGTTGCTGGTGAACTCGCCGGTGAAGGAGTTGATATTCATGTCGATCTTCTCCCCCTCCTTGGTGTATTCATAGGAGTAGGGAGTAACGCCGCCGTTCGCTTGCAGGACGTTTTTGGTGAAGGCTTCGCCGGAATTCACTTCCATATTGGAGCCGGTCAGCGTCAGCGGCTGCACGGGAACGGTGTTGTCCTTGACCTCGAAGGCGTAAACCATTTCCGCAGACCAGCCGTTCTTGTTCTGGGCGTACACCTGAATGGTGTAGGAACCCACGGCAGAGGTAGCGCCGTTCAGAACGCCGGTGTTGGGGTCGAACTTCAGGCCCTCGGGAATGGTGCCGGTGAACTTCCAGCCGGTCAGCGGGCCGTTGCTGGCGGTGAACTGCACGTTCACTGCCGCGCCCTTCTCGAAGATGCCGCTGGTCATGGGCTGCACCACGGGCACCTCAGAGGGCTGGGGCGCAATGCTCATGGTGAAGCTATTGTAGCTGCTGCCCGCCGCGTTGGTCGCGGTCGCTTCCACCGTGTACGTGCCGGAGGCGTTGGGCTTGCCGGTGATGGTGTTGCCGTTGATGGTCAGGCCGGGATTGGCGGGCGTGATGGTCACGTTCCAGTTGACCGCAGAGCCGGACTTGACAGCCAGCGTGATGGAGGCGTTCACGTCCTGCATCAGGCCTTCATGACCGGTGCAGGCGATGGAGCCGGGCTCCACGACTACCTTCTGGGTTTCGGCGCTGGTGGCCTCACCGCGGAAGGAGGTGTTGCTGCTCTGGGCCTTGACCACCACGGAGATGGCCTTGTCCTGATCGTCCGCCGTGACGGTGTAGGTCGCGCCGGTCGCACCGGGAATCTCCGCCTTGTCACGCAGCCACTGATAGGTCAGGGCAGTGGCTTCGGCCTCCTTGGGCTGAACCTTGGCCTGCAGCATCGTGGGATTGGCGTTGACCAGCGGCTGGGCGGCGCCCTCGATGGTCACGCCGGTCAGGTTGGTGATGTTGGTCACCTTGCCGGTGTTCACGACCTGCTGGCTGCCGGTGTAGCTGCCGGTGCCCTCCACCACCAGACGGATGGCCTTGCCCACGCAGCCGGAGCCGACCTCGATGGTCTGAGCGTTGGAGATCACGGTGGTGTTGCCGCTGTCGTCCACCAGATACCAGGTCAGCTTCACGCTGGCGGAGGCGGGCGCATAGACGGCCTGCAGACGGTCGCCCACGTTGGGGGCCGCGTCCTTGGTGGTCAGGTTGACGATGCTGGCGCTGGTCAGCGCGCCGGCGGTGGCTACCTTCTGGGTATCGATGGGAGCCAGAGCGCTGCCGTTGTACGCGCCTGTACCGGTGACAGTCAGCCGGATGGTCTTGCCCACGGCGGACACAGGCACTTCATAGTAGTAGTTGGTGCTGACGTTCACGCCGTCCAGCTGCCACAGGCAGGTGTAGGTGGCGTCCTTGGGCTCCACGATGGGCTCCAGACGGTCGCCCACCACAGGCGTGTCATGATTGAACTTCACGCCTACCAGCTGCTGACGGTTGGTGACAGCGGCGGTGTAGGCGCTGACCGCGTAGCCGGTCCAACGGCCGTAGCCATCCACCCGCAGGCGGAAGGTGCAGCCCACGTCCTGATCGGTCACAGCGTAGGAGGCGTTGGTGCCCACCACGGACTCCTTGCCGGTCAGGTCGGTGCGCAACCACTGATAGGTGATGGCGGCGTTGGAAGGATCCACGCTCTGCACCGCCAGAATGTTGCCCACCACGGGCTTCATGTTGTTGATGGTCACGCCGTTGACCTTGTAGGAGGAATTCTCCACCAGGAACTGGCTCATCATGTAGCCCACACGGCTGCCGATCTGAATCCGATACCAGCCGTTGTAGCGTTCCAGGATCTTCACCTGCGTGCCGACGCTGTAAACGCCGATGATGGAATAGTTGGTGCCCGCGCCGGTGCGCAGACGCACGCCCTTGCCGTTGGCGGCCCACACGGTCGCGTCGCCATCATAGCTGGGAGCGGGGCTGCCGTCCTTGCGCAGGAACTGGCTCATCATATAGCCGACGTTGCCACCCACGCTGATGCGGCACCAATTCTGGCCTTCCGCCAGAATGATGGCCCGGGTGCCTACCGGCCACTTGCGCAGCACCGCGTAGGTGGTGCTGGGGCCGGAACGCATCCGCACGCCGTAGCCGTTGCCGCTGACCACCGTCGCATTGGTGTTGGGCACGGGGGTCATGCTGCTGCTGGTGGGCTGCAGGTACTGGCCGTACATATAGCCTGTGCGTCCGTCGGGCGTTTCCACCCGATACCAGCCGTTGCTGATACTGAGGACCTTCACTGTCGTACCGGTTTTGTAACTGCTGATAGTGGTGGCGTTAAAGGAGGCCTTCTCCCGCAGGCGAAGCCACCCGCCGACCACGGTCGCGTACTCTGTTGCCGCCAGAGCGCCGGTCAGGGGCATCAGCCCGATCAGCAAAACCGCGACAAGCAAAATCGCAAGACAACGTTTCATCCTTAAATCCCTCCGTTTCCCCTGCGGATCCTCTCCGCAAGGCGTTTCACATACATTAGACGAACAGGGGCAGGGTTTTCTTCCCTGTTCAGGAGAAGATTGTACATTTTTTTTTGCCTTTTTGTAAAGAGGCTGCCGTTTGTTTTGGCTATTCCTTCTCCCGGGCGATGTAAATGGGACGGCGCTTGGTTTCCAGATAGGTTTTGCTCAGGTATTGTCCCAAAATGCCCATGCAGAACAGCTGGATTCCGCCCAGAAACAGAATGATGCAGATCATGGCCGGGAAACCCGCCACCGGGTCGCCCCAGATCAGGGTTTTAATGAAGAAATACAGCATCAGCAGGATGGACACGCCGCAGAACACCACGCCCGTAATCGAAGCGATGGCCAGCGGCGCAGTGGAAAACGCGGTGATTCCGTCGATGGAATACAGAAACAGCTTCCAGAAGTTCCACTTGGTCTCCCCCGCTACCCGTTCCACATTTTCATATTCCAGCCACTTGGTACGATAGCCCACCCAGCTGAAAATTCCCTTGGAAAAGCGGCTGACTTCCTTCAGGCTGAGGATGCTGTCCACCATTTGCCGGGTCATCAGGCGGAAATCCCGAGCGCCGTCCACGATTTCCGTCTTGGAGATGCGGTTGATCAGGCGATAAAATTGCCGGGCGAAAAAGCTGCGGATGGGCGGCTCGCCCTTCCGGGTGACGCGGCGGGTCGCCACGCAGTCATAGCCTTCTTCCTGAATGCTGGTCAGCATGCCAGGCAGCAGCTCCGGCGGGTCCTGCAGATCCACGTCCATAATGGCCACGTAATCGCCCGTGGCCGCTTCCAGACCGGCATACATGGCGCTTTCCTTGCCGAAATTCCGGGAAAAGCTGATGAAATGCACCCGTTCGTCCTGCGAACGCAGGGCGCGCAGCTCGGCCAGCGTGCCGTCCGTGCTGCCGTCATCCACGAACCAGAGTTCCCACCGGCAGTCCATTTCCGCCGTGCGGCGGAAAAATTCCCGGTAAAAGATCGGCGCCGCTTCTTCTTCATTATAACAGGGCACAATGACGCTGACGGTTTTCATAGGCTCTCCTCCTGCCCCTGTTCCGAGCTCTGAAACTGGAAGCTGTCCGTCAATTCTTTCATGGCAAACAGATCTTCCCGTAATTCCTGCAATGCCAGCGGCTTGAGCTGATAGACCGTCGCTTCGGGCCATACCTGCCACAGTTCGATCAGATCGTCTCCCTGATAAAACGCCACGCCGTCCAGCCGGACGGGCAGGCTGATGCCCGCCGTCTCCAAAACGGCCTGAACGTGCAGGGTCTGACGGTCATACAGCGTTTCCACCCGGGGATAGGTATCCTCGACCGCCAAGGACTTGCCCTCGCCCTGCAGGGCGTTCAGAATCTGCGGCCAGCTTTCCAGCAGCTCCAGCGCGGTTTTCGGGCTGCCGGTAGTGGTGCAGGCCACGCTCATCAGCGCCCGTCCCTCCGGCATCCGAAACACATAGGCGGACGCGAAAGGATTGCAGCGCTGCATCAGCGCATACATGTCCTCCAGCCCGTCCGGCGCAGCAAGTCCCGCCGCTTCCTCCACCGCGCAAAGCTCTACGCCCTCCGGCTGCAAAAAGGTACCGAAGCCGGACTCCGCCTCTTCCTCCGCCAGCGCTGCCGGAGCCATCGCCAGCAAGGCCGTCAAAAGCAGGGCGAGCCACTGCCGTTTCATTGGTATTTTCCGTCTCATGGAACCGATTCCTCGCTTTCCCGTATTTTCGAAATGAAAACGCTTTTCTTCTTTAAAAGTTTCAGTACCGAAAACATTGTACCATGAATTTGCCGTTTCTGACAATGCAACTTGTTCGCCGCCAAAAAATCTGCTATACTTCCAACAACTGCTTTTCAGGAAGGGAGAATGGGCAATGCGCATAGCCTTTGTGGCCGATCTTCACGGCAACCGCCCCGCCACGGAGGCGTTGGAGCGAGATCTGGCTCAGACGAAGCCGGACCAGATCATCTGTCTGGGAGACATCGTCGGCAAAGGGCCCAGCAATCTCTTTACCTTTGACTGGGCCTTTGAGCACTGCCAGCTGGTCATCGGCGGAAATTGGGACTACGGTGTCGGCTTCCGCAGCTTTCCCAACGATCGTTATTACTGGGATCAGCTGGGCCCGGAGCGTCTGCGCCGCCTGCAGGAGCTTCCCCGGGAGTCGGAGCTGTGGTTCAGCGGCCGCCGGTTCCGGCTGTTTCACGGCCGTCCCGTCATGCCGGAACTGTATACAGTGGCGGATGACCGGGCGCTTCTCCAATCCTTCCTGACGGATGAACAGGGCGTTCCCTACGACGGGCTGTTCTACGCGGACGCGCACCGTCAGGCCATGCGCACCCTGTCCCCCGGGATCCTTGTCAACACCGGCAGCGTGGGCAATGCCATGGGCGTGCCCAAATGCTGCTACGCCCTGCTGGAGGGCGAAACCGGTCGCGCCTCCGCGCCGCTGGAAATTCGCCTGCGCCAGCTGGATTACGACCGGGAGCAGGCCGTCCGGGACGCGGAAGCCGCCGAAGGCCTCTGGATGAAGGAAGCCTACATCCGGGAGATCCAGACGGGGATTTATTCCCGCAAGCTGTAACGTGCCTGACGTTTCTGTGTTTATCAAAGACTTTTCTCTTTTTTGACTAACGCAGGCTGAAAACCCCAAGTTGTTCGCTGTTGCCCGCAAACAGCGCTTTGCGGCCCGCCCCGCGTAGCGTGGCGGGCTTCGGACTGCGGTAGCCCTTCGGGCTGTCCTCGTCCTCGGTGCTGCGCAC
>SFGO01000054.1 GCA_004556545.1 Clostridiales bacterium | reverse complement strand
TTTTTCCCGGAGTCGCCGTGCCGCTGGCTTTCTTTTGCACACTTTTCTTTCGCCACCGAAAGAAAAGTGTGAGCGCCCCTTGGGACGGCAAGTCCCACTTCGCGCCGGAGTCGGCGCGTCAAGCCCCACCAAGGGGAATTTCTTCGGCAGAGGTTTCGCTCTGCGGAGCGAGCAGGGGGCTTTCCGCTCGCCCCCTGCACCCCTTCGGGGAGCCGACGTATCCACAAGGCAAGGGTATGCGCCAACGGGCGCGTTGGGGGCTTTCCTCGGGGCAAAAAATCGGTGCGGTTCGCACTGCCGTGCGCTCCGCTTGTTGTTTACCTGAACTCCGGGTCGCTAACCGCCTTCGGCGGTTGTATCCACTGGATACCCGCTTCCCTCCGTTCCCCCCTGCACCCCTTCGGATCGCCATCCGAAGCAATAGCGCGCCCCATAAGCCTGCAAGCCCTTCTCCCGCGCCGAAGTCGGTGCGACCTTCCCCCGCATAAAAACACCGGCAGGTTTTCCCCGCCGGTGTCAAAACCCTTTTCCTTTTTCCTTTTCCCTACTCCATCGGCTTAAACCCTTCCCCCAGCACCTCGTGAGCGTCGCTGATAAACACAAACGCCTGCGGATCCATCCGATGAACGATACTCTTCAGCCGTCCCAGCTCCTGAGCGCTGACCACGCATAGCACCACCGGGCGCTCCTGCCCGCTGAATCCGCCCTTGGCGTCCAGCATAGTCACGCCGCGCCCGATCTCATCCATTAGCGCCTGCTTGATCTCCTCACCCTGCAGGGAGTTGATAAAGCAGGCTTTTTCCGTTGTCAGACCGTTCATGACCACGTCGATGAGCTTGGAAGAAGAATATAAGCAGATAAAGGCGTACAGCGCATATTCCGCCTGAATCTTGAAACCGGCCAGTACGACCACGATACAGTCAATGATGAACAGAATCAGGCCCACCGAAAGATGAGGAATCCTCTGATGCAGCACCCGGGCGGCCATGTCCGTGCCGCCGGTGGTAGCTCCGCCCTTGATGACAAAGCCCAGCCCCACGCCCAGCAGCACGCCGCCGAAAAGCGAGCCCAGCAGCGGGTCGTGAGTCATGGGCTGAAGGGGCAGAAAGTCGATCAAAAGAGAGAAAATAATCGTCGCGCCCAAGGACCGCACCGCAAAGGTACGGCCCATGGAGCGGTAGCCGATCAGGAAGAGCGGTACGTTCATCAGCAGGCTCGCCGTACCCACCGGCCAGCCGAAAAGATAGTTCAGCACGGTCGCCAGACCGGTCACGCCGCCGGGAGCGATGTGGTTGGGCACCAGAAACCAGGGGTACGCCATGGCACCCACCAGACAGCCCAGCAGGATCTGTCCCCAGGCGGTAATCCGTTCTTTGGTGAACCAATGCTTCATGGGTTTGATTCCTCTCTTTCTTCCTGCGAAATGCCGCAGGGATGCATATCCAGCGAATGGCGCAGGGCTTCCTCCACGTTTTCCATTCGTTTCGATGAAAGTCTGCCCAGCCGCCGGTCCAGCCTTGTTTTTTCCAACGTGCGAAGCTGCTCGCACAGCACGATGGACGGCTGCCGCAGTCCGCCTTCCCCCGCTTCCAGCCGCACATGCGTCGGAAGGGGCGGCTTGCGGGTGCTGGCCGTCAGGGGAACCGCGATCACCGTGGGCGCGCGTCGGTTTCCCCGGTCGTTCTGTACGATCAGTACGGGCCGGTATCCGCCCTGCTCGCTGCCCACCACGGGATCCAGCCGCGCCATATAAATATCTCCGCGTTTCACGCATTTCACTCTCCCGGGCGGCAAAAATCAAGCCGGGCCAGAGATGCGTTCGAATGCCGTCAGCAGGGCTGCCAGCCGTCGGCTGTTCCCTGCGGCCGTCTTTTCCGCGCTAAAAAACACGCGGCTCTCAGCCCTTGGAAAGCCCATGCCGCCCTCTTCATTCTATGCGTGTGATAACGGGAGTGCGCTGGAGTTATGGTAACATTTTCCCCGCCTTCCGTCAAGGGACGGAACGCTCGTCTCGCCGGTTGAAATGGTTCCGGCGTTCATTTTTTCTGGATTCCCGGAGCGGCGCACATGCGGCGTTTGTCCACCCTGTGCCTTCTGCGGCTGCCATAATGTGCGAATTCGTTTTGCTGCTGAACCTGAGCTGGCTCAGTCAAGCGGGCTTGAGGCATCTGAACTCCGTCTTCCGGCCTCTTCCATTCTCTTCCGGCCTCTTCCATTCTCTTCCGTCCCGTTGACTTTCATTCTCTTCTGTGGTAAGATAGGAGAGCGGAAAGGCTTTTAGGTCTTAGCCTTTATCGTCCTTTAGCACTACGATGATTAGCGGCATCGTGGTGCTTTCTTTTGTTTCCGTGGTTCTTTCGATCTTCACCGTGGTTGTTACCGTGGTGCGGATCGTAATCACTTCCGTTGCTTTGGACTGCATAGGCTCTCACCTCCCTTCCGCCCTTGAATGGCGTTGGTTTTGGTGTCAGCCTATCCGCTCTCCCTGCGCTCCTGGTTTCCCTTGAGTACGGGAACATGATAACATGGAAAACGCCTGCCATCAATCTTTTTTGAGGCAGGAAAAGCCCGACCGGCGATTTCCCGAAGCCGCGGCGTCACGCCGTTTCCGCCCCGACCAAAACAGTCGTGCAGGCGGGAACAGCGCTTCATATACTGGGCAGCGGAACCAGAACGAAATTTTCGGCACATGAAAAGCCCTTTCCAGAAAAACCATTTTCTGGAAAGGGCTTTTGGGGCTGTTTTTTACGACTCCCCCATCCTCCGGGCCGTTACGGAGCCGAACAGCAGGTTGAAATTGGTTTCGTTCCACTCGTACCAGACAGCCTCCGGTTTTTGGGTCTGCTGATCCAGCGCGGCGCTGTAGTCGGTGCCGGAAACGGTCAGGCCGTTCACCGCGTAGGAGATGCCTCCGGCGCTGTCCGTGCTGCTTTCCGCAAGGATCTGGTAAGGGACGCTGTCTCCCTCCGGCTTGAGGGATGCAATGCCGTTGTCCGCCGCGCCACTGGAATAGGTAAAGGTGCCGTCTGCCTTCAGCTCGTTCATCGCCCGAAGGGACAGCTCATAGGCATAGACCGTATTCTGCTGGACGTCCAGCACCAGCGAGCCAAGCTCCGTATATTCCACGCCGCGGGTGTATTCCTTGATGACGGCTTCCATCTGGCCGTCGCCATCCAGATCCAGAACGGCCAGCCGGGGCATTTCCAGCGGCATGTCGCTCTGCTCCGCATACTGGGACAGCAGCAGTTCTTCACCGTTCAGGCTCATGGTCATCCGGTTTTCCAGCACGGAACGCAGCAGCGGCAGTTCTTCCCCGGAAAGGGGCAGAGAAGAGGTTCCGCCGTCGGAATCATTCAGTTCCAGATAGCGCTCGTATACGTAGCCGTACACGCCGTTCGCGTCGATATAGTACCAGCTGTAGGCCGTCTCGCCCAGCACGGTAACGGTATCGCCCTCGCGCAGGGTGGTCAGGCGCTCGGAATCCTTGGTGGGCAGCTTCCGCAGGTTCAGCCAGGAATCGGTGCGGGCAATGCCGAGCGGCTGACGGGAAGGCACTTTCTCCAGCGACAGATACTTGGACATCATGTAGCCGTCCTCCGCGCCGATGGAAACATGCACCCATGTCTCGCTGGGATCCGACCAGCATTCCACCTCAGTGCCCGTAAAATACAAACCCAGCGAGCGGGAATCCGCCGCAGGCTTCAGCCGCAGATGAACCCGGTCTGCCGATCCGCCGTCCACATAGGCCGTCTGTCCGGCCGCCAAAGCGGGAACGCACAGGGCCAGCAGGCTCAGGATCAGCAGAAGACTCAGCATTTTCTTCATCGGTACATCCCTCCTCCGGGCGGCTTTCAAAGCCGTCTGTCTGATTCAACGATCCCTTCGTGCCGTTTCTTCCCATTTTTTGAAAAAAAGATGATCGGGCGCTGCCTTGCTCCTTATTTTCCGGAAGAGAGCTTTTTCCATTCGCCGGGAGTCATGCCGGTGTAGGTCTTGAAGCACTTGATGAAATGAGAGATGTTGAAATAGCCCACCCGATTGGCGGTTTCGGCGATGGAAAGCCCTTCCTCCCGAAGGAACCCCTGCGCCGCCTCCATGCGAAGCTGAAGCAGATATTCCTTGAAGGTCTTATCCACCTCCATCCGCAGAAGCCGGGATACCTGTTTGGTGGAGATCCCCATGGCCTCCGCCGTGGAGGACAGGCTGATATCCCCGTCCAGACAATGCTCCCGCACGTAGGCGGCCGCCTTGCCGCCCTCCGGCTTATCGACGGGGAGTTTTCCTTCGGCCTTGCAGCACAGGGCCCGCACCAGCTTTTCCAGCGCTGCGCGCATGCTGGCCGGATCCTGACCGATGGGCTCCTGGGGAAGCGCCACGCCCTCCTGAGAAGCCAGCGCCATTACCTGCTGCGCCAGCCGGTTGAGCATGTAAATGCGCATCAGATAGGACGGATAACGGTTTTCCGTCTGGGCAATCAGGGTTTCCAGCAGAGCCAGCGCCTGCGGTGTGCTGCCGCTTTCCGTCAGCGCCGCCAGCTGTTCCAGCGCGTCTTCCTCTTCGACGGCGCCGCTGTCCAGCGTCAGGGCCGTCGGCGGCGTGTTCAGGGTTTCGATGGCAGCGGAGGCGATCTCGTCCAGCTGGCTGCACAGGCGGCTCAGCTGCACCTGTACCGACAGGTTCCGGCTTTCCAGACTGTCGGACAAAAGCTCCAGAAGCTCCCGGCACTGCTCTTCTTCCTGAAAGTTCATCAGGACGATATACTCCCGGTTTTCCTGCAATTCCGCCGCATACAGGGTGTATTCCTCGTCGGAGAAATCCTCGATGCTGCGCACCAGCCCCGTGCGGTCGCCCTCGCCGCCCTGCAAATACAGGAAGCACAGGGCAAAATGGGCGTGCGTCATTTCAAAGCCCATTTTCTGGATCAGTTCCTTCACCACCGGGCTGTGATTGCCGGAAATCAGCATCATCACCAGCTGCTGCTTCAGCCAGGACTGCTGCAGATCCAGCTGCTCCATCTGCTCCTCAATCTGCTTTTGGGAAAAGGTGTTGCGCCTGAGCGAACTGCTGAGCAGCTCTTCCAGCGTCTGCAATTCGTTGCTGGGCTTCTGGCTGCCGCCGTATTTGGCGTACAGCCTGCGGATGGGCTGATAGCTCCGCCAGGCCGCATACACGGCAATGGCCGTCCCCAGCACCAATGCCAGCAGCACAATCCAGATGGTCAGCCGTTCAAACGAGCCAATCCGTTCCAGCCCGGCGATGCTGGGCTCGGCAATCGCCACCCGCGCCTTTTCCTGCGTGCCCTGCCCGGCAATGATTTGCTCCGCCGTCAGGGTGGACAGCATGGTCTGGCCTTCGTATTCCAGCGCAAACCCGCTGCCCCGTTCCTGACCGGTCATCTGCCAGATGGTCTGCCTGAGCTGGCTCAGCTTGACCAGAAAAATCAGCGTACACTGTCCCGTGGGAAGCCGGGCCGTGCCGAAATAGAACGGCAGCGCAATCATCAGCGCGTCGGGCCGAGTGTCCGGCACCTGAAACAGGATGCTCCCCGCCGCGGGGAGAGCCGCTGTCAGCTGCTCCGGCGGCAGGCCGTTCATAATCTGCTGGAAGAAGACGCGCTCGGAATAGGCGCTTCGCGTGCTGAAAACCCTGCCCGCGTCCTGATACCACAGATAATATTCCTCAATCCACGGCGAAAAGCTGGCGTACCGGGCAAAAGCGTCCAGCAGCTCAAATTCGTTGGTCTTCTGCCGGGTGAGGTAAAAGGGCTGAAACTGCAGCCGGGTCTTCACATCCAGCCGGATATCCTCCATGGCCGACAGCTGCCGCTCGATGTAATCGCCGGTCTGGGCCAGCCGGGCCTGATAGACCTCCGTCTCCGCCTGCCGCAGCTGACCGGAAGCCGCCCGCACCAGCGCCAGGCCCATAGCCATGCACACGGCCAGCACCACAGAAAAATAGGACAGCACATATCGTTTGAATACCCGGCTGCGGATCGGCATCAGGATTCTCCCTTCGTATTGAGTATTGATGAGTATTCAGCATTCAGGGGCAGGCCCTCAAAAAAACAGGTGGGCTGTAAACGCCCAAAAGCCTTCAGCCCAAAAAGGGCTGAAGGTGTCAGAGGCCATTCCTCCGCCGCTTTCAGAGTACCCAAAAGCGGCGGAGTTTGTCAATGTTTATTTCTGAGCGGACAGATAGTTTTCGTAAGCGGTGGTGTAGTAGCCCAGCAGCTCTTCGATGCCCATGCCCTTCAGTTCTTCCTGGAACTTGGGGAATTCGTCGATGCTGCGCGCGCCGGTGATGAACTTGGCCACTTCGGACTCGATGTAGGGCTCCAGAATGGTATTCAGTTCATCGATGGCCAGCGTGGTTTCCTCATCGTAGTACACGATCATGGGGAAGGAATCGGTGCGGTAAGGCTCTACGTTGTTCTTCAGGTTCAGCATATGAGCGCCGGAGCCGAAGTTCGGATCGTAGGCGTAGGGCAGGATGTTGTCCTTGTTGTAGTAGTAGGAGCGCATTTCGGGACGGTTGGTCACGCCCGCGTCAAAGGCTTCTTTGTTCTGCAGGGGATGAGAGCGGTTGCCGAAGCCGTGAGCCATGTTGCCCGCGTCGCCTTCCATGAAGGCCTGGCTGTCGGTCTTGTTGCCTTCCGCATCCAGCCACACATAAGCGTTGTCTTCCGTGACCATATAGCCGCCGATGATGCCCATGGTATCGGAGCTGGTGGCAGCGGGGCCGCACCACAGGTACATGCCCAGCAGGTCGGTGTAGAAAGCGTCCAGATACTTCATGATGGGCACGATCTTGCTTTCTTCCACATTCGCGTTCAGGGACACATAGCCGTAACGGAACTTGTTCAGCGCGCCTGCCTGCACGGTATCGTTCCACTGGCTGGTCAGAGGCGTAGCGTCCACCCACTTGGTGAAGTCTTCCTTCTCCGGCAGGGCCAGATAGGCCAGACCCGCATAAGTACCCACCGCGTCTTCCGCCAGCTGGGCGTAGGCAGTGGTCTGATCGATGGTGAAGAAGTCGGCGGACATGAGGCCGTCGGTGTAGTACTGGTTCATCAGCTTCAGGAATTCCACAAAGGTATCGTCATACGCGGGGATGACGGTCTTTCCTTCCCGGACGGCGGGCTGAATGCCGATCTGGTTGGAGTATTCGCCTGGCCACAGGTAGCCGAAAGCGTTCAGAATATAATTGCGGGGGTCGTTGTCAGCATTCTTCGCGCCGGAGCCCAGAGGAACGCCTTCAGGATGCAGTTCCTTAAACTTGTACAGCATAGCGGTGAACTCATCCAGCGTCTTGGGCATTTCCAGACCGGCTTCCTTCAGCCAGTCGGTGTTGATCTGCATTTCGTTGGGGCCATCGCCCAGAATAAACAGGTCAGAGAAGCCGGGCAGGGTGTAGATCTTGCCGTCGGGGGTGGTGCAGTAGGCCAGTCCTTCCGGATAGGCTTCATTCCACTTGCACAGATTGGGCATGATTTCGGGGGTGATGTAGGGGGTCAGATCCAGCAGCATGCCTTCGCTCATGCCGTAACGCACCAGCTCGGAGGTGGTCAAATTGACGCCGAAGAGCAGGTCGGGCAGGTCGCCGGAGGCAAACATCAGGCTCTTGCGCTCGTCCACGGCGGTAGACAGAATCTGATCCACCTCAAAGTCGATGCCGGAATAGGTCTCGGACCAGATCCAGAACCACTGCTGGTCGGGATCCTTGCCGTACTGCTCGCTGCGCTTGGTCGCAACGCTGACGGTCAGCTTTTCGCCGTCCTTGACGATGGGCCAATCCACATAGTCGGTATGGTCGTTGTAGGCGGCCAGCGCACTGACGGAGCCGAGCAGCAGCGCCAGCGTCAGGAGAACGGAAACCAGTTTTTTCATTGGGGTTATCTCCTTTTTTGTTTATTTTAAGAGAAGAGTCCCTTCTCTTATTTCGGAATCAGCCCTTCACCGCGCCTACCATCATGCCGGTCACAAAGTACTTCTGCACGAAGGGATAGGCAATCAGCAAAGGCGCGGAGGAAACGACGATCAGCGCGTATTTCATGGCCTCGGCCATATAGGCCAGCCGGGCGGCGTTCTTGATGGCGTCGGCGTCCATGGCGGAGGTATCCACCTTCTGCATGGCGGTCTGGCTGTTGAGCAGGATGGAGCGCAGCACCATCTGCAGGGGCAGGTATTCGTTCTTGGTGGTGTAAATCAAAGCGTTGAAGTAGTCGTTCCAGCGGGCCACGGCGAAGAACAGCGTCATCACCGCCAGAATGGGCTTCACCAGCGGAAGGGCGATGCGGAAGAAGGTCTTCAGCTCATTGGCCCCGTCAATCCGGGCGGATTCGTACAATTCCTCCGGAACGTTGGACTGGAAGTAGGCCCGGGTCACAATCATGTTGTACACGCTGGAGGCCGCAATCAGGATCAGCGAATACCACTGGTTCACCATCCCGATTTTTTTCATCACCAGATAGGTGGGAATCAGGCCGCCGTTAAAGTACATGGGAATCAGGAAAAACACGTTGATGAGCCGGCGGCCCGGCAGCGTCTTCTTGCTGAGGGCGTAGGCGCTGGGAATGGTGAGGATCAGGCTGAAAAAGATGCCCGTCAGGGTATAGAAGAGGGTATTGCGGTAGCCCAGCCACACCCGGTTTTCCTTAAAGACGTTCAGGTAGGATTCCGCCGTGAAGCCCTTGGGCCAGAGGAACACGTTGCCCTTGGCCACTTCATAGGCGTCGGACACGGAGGCGATCAGCACAAAGTACAGGGGATAGAGCGTAATCACCAGCACAATGGCCATCAGGATGACGTTCAGGGTGTCGAAGAGCTTGTCCGCCCGGGTACGGCGGATGATCGTGGGTTTCATTTACGTCCTCCTCCTTTCTTACCACAGGGACACGTCGGAGAGACGCTTGCAGATGGTATTGACAATCAGCAGCATGACCACGTTGACCACCGTATTGAACAGGCCGATGGCGGTGGAGTAGCTGTACTGTCCGCCCAGCAGGCCCAGCTCGTAGGTATAGGTGGAAATGACCTGCGATACATCCAGATTCAGGGAGTTCTGCAAGAGGTAAATCTTCTCAAACCCGACGGACAGGATTCGGCCGCAGCTCATGATGAGCATGATAACCACCGTGGGCAGGATGCAGGGGAAATTCACGTGCCAGATGATCTGCAGGCGGTTCGCGCCGTCCATATAGGCCGCTTCATGCAGCTCCGGCGACACGCTGGACAGGGTAGCCAGATAGATGATGGTGCCCCAGCCCAGATCCTGCCACACGCCCGACCACACGAAGATGTGCGGGAAATACCGGGCCGTGCCCAGAAAATCCACCCGCTTGCCCCCGGCCATTTCGATAATATTGTTGAAAAGGCCGGTGGACTGGTTCATGAACAGGGTAATCATGGAGCAGATCACGACGGTGGAGATAAAATGCGGCGCATAGGTCACCATCTGCACCGTTTTCTGGAACTTCTTGCCCCGCAGTTCGTTGATGAGCAGCGCCATTATAATGGAAAGCGGGAACGTGGCCAGCGTATAAAGGGAGATCACCATGGTATTTCGGATGATCTTCCAGCACTGGGGATGCTGAAAGAACTTCTGGAAATACTTCAGCCCCACCCAGGTGCTTCCCCAGATGCCTTTGGAGACCCGGTAGTCCCGGAAGGCGATCTGCAGGCCCGCCATGGGCCAATAGTAAAAAATGATGAAATAGATCACGGCGGGCAGGAGCAGCAGATAAATCTGCCAGTGATCCAGTATTCGCCGGCCCAGACTCTTGTGCCGCACCTGCAGGCCCGAAACGGCCGTAGTGTGTTTCATGAACCGTTCATCCTTTCTCGTTGGTGTCTTTTATGGTAAACCGGGAGCCGAACAAAGTAAATGCGCAGTTTGCGCCATGAAATACTGTTTTTGGGAACAAAACGGCCATGTCCAAAACCGGCTATTTGTGTCCGGACCACGGCATTGCTTTCTCCAAAGCCGTCCTTTATAATGGATGCAACCTTCATTCCCGAAAGCGGGAAGGGCTTCTGTCCGCCTTTCCGGAATGGGATTCGCTGTCTTCAAAAGGAGAACGTTTATGAACTGCATGACATCAACCCTCTGCCTGAAAAGCACTGATTTTACCCTGCTGAAGGGGCAGCGCCGGGAGGACGGGTTCCTGCCCGAAGGCCACGAGCTGCTGCTCAGCGCCGCCCTGCCGGAGGACTGGCAGCGGCACGAAACCGCCGCCGTGACCCTGCGGGCCGAGGCTGACCATCAGGTGGAGGTGCGGCTGGAATTCTGTGCCGCCGTTCAGGAGGAGCCGCTTTTATCCCTTCATTACCGCATTCTGACCGGCTGCGGGGTGCAGATTCCCTTCCCCATCGACAAGCGGGCGCTGGCGGCGGATATGGCGTTTCTTCCGCCGTGGCCGGGCGTGTTCAAGGGCGGGATCAACGGCCGCCCCATTCAGCCCGGGGAGGTGCGGTTTGTCCGGCTGTCTCTGCGGGAGCCGTCGCTTCGTTTTGTTTCCCTTTCCTCGCTGGCGTTCACGGACGGCTGGCAGCCTCAGGACGTAGCAGGGCAGCCCCGGGTGGACGCGCTGGGACAGCGCGCCGAGGGCAGCTGGCCCGGAAAGACTGCCGATCTTGCGGAGCTGGACGCCTGTCTAAAGAAGGAACTGGAATGGGCCAGTACTCATAATCATTATCCCGAGGGCTGGTCCCGCTGCGGCGGCTGGCTGCAAAAGCGCTTTGACCAGACCGGCTGGTTCCATACCGTCCATGACGGGCGGCGCTGGTGGCTGGTCGATCCGGACGGATACGCCTTCTTCTCCAACGGCATGTGCTACGGCAACCGCACCGGCATTTACGGCATGGCCGACCATCTGAGCAGCCTGCACCAGTGGCTTCCGCCCAAGGAGGGACTTTTCGCCCGGGCATGGACCACAGGCGACCAGATTCCTCAGTATGTGGTCCGCAACGGTTTGGAAAACGCCAAAGCCCGGGAGCTGGTCAATTTTCCCCGGGCGAACATGATGCGCGTTTTCAGCGAAAACTGGTTGGACGCATGGATCACCATCAATACCGCCCGGATGCGCTCCTGGGGCATCAATACGCTGGGCGTGGGCGTAAACGACTACGGCGACGAGCCCACGGCGGAATTTCTGCGCAAGGCGCAGATGCCCTACGTCATCACCTTCAAATTTTTCCCGCTGACGGAGGAACGCATTTTCCGGGATTTCCCCGATGTTTTCAGCCCGGAATACGAGCGACTGACCGCCGAAATGGCTCGGCGGGAGCTGCGCGCCTACCGGGACGACCCGCTGCTGATCGGCTACTTCGTCACCAATGAGCCGGAATGGCTGATGAGCGAAAACGTCAATCTGGCAGAGCGGCTTCTGGCCGCCGAAGGCTGCCGCGCCTCCAAGCAGGCCTTCGCAAGCCATCTGCAAAAGCAATACGGCACGGCAGACGCTCTGAACGCCGCATGGGCCACGGCTTTCTCCTCCTTTGAGGATCTGCTTGCGCCCCTGCATCTGGAAAATCGGACGGAAGCCGCCCGAAAGGATCTGGAAGTCTTCCATAACCTTCTGGTGGAGCGCTATGGCCGGGTCATCAGCGACGCGCTGCGGGCGGAGGATCCCCATCATCTGAACCTGGGCATGCGCTACAGCCATGCCTCTGAAAAAACGCTCTGCGGCCCGCTGAACTATTTCGACGTGTTCTCCTTCAACTGCTACGGCGCGGAACCGGCCACCGCCGCCGCCCAAATGGGCCGGGGCGCGAATCTGCCCATGGTTGTGGGCGAATGGCACATCGGCGCTGCGGAAAGCGGGCTGGATTCCTGGGGCATATACTATACGGACACGCAGGCCCGGCGGGCGGAGGCGCTCCAATATTATCTGGAGCAAAGCACGCAGGAGCCGCACCTGACCGGCATTCACTACTTCGAATACGGCGATCAGCCCTATCTGGGCCGTTTTGACGGCGAATGCTATCAGATCGGCCTGATCGACGTGTGCAACCGGCCTTATCCGCTGGCGGCGGAAACCTTCCGCGCCTTTGCGGAGCGGATGTATCCGCTTCTGGACGGTCAGGAGCAGCCCACGGCCCACCCCGTTCCCCTGAAGAATCTGTGGCAGACGGTGAACTGACGGCCATCCCGCCTTTTCCCCCGAACGGCTCCATTTTGGGCCGTGAATCCAAATTCGATTTTGGCAGAATGTCCGTTCGTTTTCCCATCATTTGTCACTTGCTTTTCTGAAACGGCTCCTGTTATCATCATGGTAAAAAAATGCAGGGAGGAATTCCAATGCACATTCAATTTGATTCGCAGCACCGCTTTTTCCATCTTTCCACGTCCGAAATGTCCTACGCCTTTGGCATTGCCGCCGACGGCCGCCTGCGGCACCTGTACTGGGGCCCGGCGCTGAGCAGCGATGCGTCGCTGCTGCCGCTGGCTGAAGCGTCGCTGGGCGCTTATGTGCCCTCCAAGGGCGTAGACTTTCTCAAGGACGGCGTTGCCGAGCTGCCCACCATGGAGCCCAGCGACTACGGCGACCCGGTGCTGTGGGTTCGCCACCCCGACGGCACCCGCGGCCTGCGGCTGGTATATGAAAGTCACACCATCGAAAACGACCGCCTGACCGTTGTCGCCAAGGACGCGGCCTATGCCGTGACCGTGGAGCTTCATTACCGGGGCTGGGCCGATCTGCCTCTTCTGAGCAAGTGGCTGGTGATCCGCAACGGCGAGGACGGCACGCTGGAGCTGGAGCAGATGAAGAGCGCCGCGTGGCAGCTGCCCTTGGGCTGGGATTACCGACTGACCCATCTCACCGGCAACTGGGGCTGCGAGTACACCAAAAATCAGCTCATGCTGACGCAGGCCCGTACCGTGCTGCAAAACAACCGTATCACCTGCGCCGCCGCCCAGCAGATTCCCTTCTTCGCGCTGGATCAGGACGGCGCGGCCACCGAGGAAAGCGGCCATGTGTTCTTCGGCGTGCTGCATTGGAGCGGCAATTTTGACATCACCGTGGAGCGCCAGTTCGGCAAGCTGGTCACCGTCACCGGCGGCGTGAACGGCTTCGACACGAAATATCCCCTGAAGCCGGGCGAGAGCTTCGAAACGCCGCTGTTCACCGCGGGCTTCTCCAACCGCGGCTTCGAGCGCATGAGCGAGGTCTTCTACGACTGGCAGTTCGATCATCTGATGCCCCGGGGCAAAAAGATCGACAAGGCTCACGCCGAACGGCCCGTCATCTACAATTCGTGGTATCCCTATGAATTCGACGTGCGGGAGGACAACTGCCTGGCCCTGATCGAAAAGTGCGCGCCGCTGGGCGTGGAGCTGTTCGTCATCGACGACGGCTGGATGCCCAAGCGAATCAACGACAAGGCCGGTCTGGGCGACTGGGTGGCTGACCCGGAGCGCTTCCCCCATGGGTTGCAGGCCATTTCCAAGGCCTGTCACGACAAGGGCATGCTGTTCGGCCTGTGGGTGGAGCCGGAAATGGTCAACCCGGACAGCGACCTGTACCGGGCGCATCCCGACTGGGTGATTCACGACCCCACCCGGCCCCGCATTTTGCAGCGGAATCAGCTGGTGCTGAATCTGGCCCGGGACGAGATCCGCGACTGGGCCATTGCCTGGCTGGACGACCTGATCGACACCTGCCAGCTGGACTACCTCAAATGGGACATGAACCGCTACGTCACCGAAAACGGCTGGCCGGACGCGCCCTATGACGAACAGCAGAGCCTGTCCGTCCGCTACACGAAGAATCTGCTGGCCATCTGGCAGCACCTGAACGAGAAGCATCCCGACGTGCTGTTTGAGAACTGCGCCAGCGGCGGCGGGCGTTCCGATTTCGGCATGGTGCCTTACGCCGACCGCATCAATCGCAGCGACAACGCCGACCCGGTGGACGTGATGGTGCTGCACGAGGGCTTCTCCATGCTGTTTGTGCCCAAGACCGCCGGCGGAGCGGGCAACATCGCTCCGGCCCGGCATCACATCCACAACCGGCCCACGCCGCTCCGCTTCCGCATCCACTGGGGCATGACCGGCTCCATGAGCATCGGTATCAATCTGCTGACGGCCTCTCAGGAGGAGCTGGACGAGCTGAAAAAGGGCATTGCCGAGTTCAAGCGTCTCCGGGGCGACCTGCAGGACGCCTATGTATACCGCATCGCGTCGGCCACCCGGCACCCCTATGCCCTGTTCCAGTATGTGCGCCGAGATCGGAAGGCCTTCACCCTTTTCGCCTTCAGCCACGGCATGCGCTGCTGGGATCTGCCCATGCCCCGTTTCCGCATGCGGGGCCTGCTCCCCGACGCAGTATACGTCTGCGAGGACGGCCGCCGCATGACCGGCGAAGCCCTGATGAACATCGGCGTGGAGGTGCCCTTGAAGGGCGACTGCGACAGCCGGATGGACGTCTGGCGGCTGGAGAAGGCGTAAGCAGCCGTTTTTCCGAATTCATCCGCCAAAATGGCCCCCGTTTTGAATTCCTAAGGGTTCAAAACGGGGGCAAAGAAAAAAGCACGCAAAAAACAACCCCCGCAAACCATTACGGCTGCGGGGGTTTTTCTGGTACGCCCGGTGCGATTCGAACGCATGACCTTCAGAGTCGGAGTCTGACACTCTATCCAGCTGAGCTACGGGCGCATATCCGCTCTTGCGAGCATTGACAATGATAGCACGAAAAGGAACGGTTGTCAAGGTTTTCAGGATTTTGAGATGGGGAGAACATTTTGAAGTGGTGCCTGACCAACACGGGCGTACAGACGGACAGAAACGGCAATATTGTTCCGGTCAAGAACCAGCCGCCCAAACAGCGCATAGACGGCACGGCGGCATTGCTGGACTGCTATGTGGGGCTGTACGAGCATTACACAGAATACACGACAGCGATATAAGGGAGGAAACCGCTATGAAGCTGAAAGACAAGAAGATAGAAATACTGGCGGTGCCGTCGGTCATAAATGAAAACGGTTACCCGAAAGAAAGGCTGGAACCCGTCTGCCCGCCCGTATGGGCGTACTTTCGCCACCTGTCCGGCAGGGAGGATCACGCCGCCAATGCCGAACAGGTGCAGGAGGAAGCTCTGTTTCAGATAAACCGGCGGGCGGGGCTGTCCACCGCCCACGTTATACGGTTCAAAGGTATGTTGTGGGATATTACGAGGGTGGATACGGTTGAGGGATATAGGGAGGATATGACGCTGTACTGCAAACGCAGAAAGTAAAGCGGCAGGGGCATGAACCCCCGCCGTTATTATTGTGCCTGTCTTGTTTGCAGATATTGAAGTTTGACCTTTGCCATGAGCATTTTAGTGTATCGCTCCATGTACTGCCAATCAGGTTGACCGTCTGAATCAACAGGCAGCAAGAGCAATTCTTTTCTTAACCGGGTATCACTTCTTTTGTAGTTATAGACGTATTTGCCCCGCACTTTGTCAGCAACCGTAGTAATAAAGAACCCAACATACATATTCAGAAACGGAGCATATCCCAATGTAATATCTGCTGTTGATATGAAATCTTCATATTTATATACTGCATAACCCATAGATCCTTCGCCGTTACGAATAAAGGCAATACAATTACCCTTCTGAACCATTCCTTCAACAGGTTCAACAAAATCAAGTACAGCATTATTTCTGTTTGTCGCCCCGAGATATGATACGCCGCCCTGTTCTGCTTTTTTCAAATGGTTAGCACCTTTGCCTTTGCCAGGTATGAGCATGAACAAATCGCCGAGAACAAAGCAATTCCACTTCTTTTCATGTAGCGGCGTTATACCCCCCCCGATTATTACAGAAGTGTTACAAATGTGAGCGATATACTTTTGGATAAGCTGTTGTTCACGCTCCTTGATGTATTCTTCCATGAAAGCATAGTCAGGCTGGCCATCATTATCAATCGGCAACAGCACTTTTTCGCGGTTGATTCGTAAATCATTGATTTCCCTGTTGAAACTGTATTTTCCCTGCAAACGGCTAACCATCGTAGCGACAAACAAATAGCTGTATTGATTCAGCTTGCTTGACTGTAAGGCAGTAACATGGTCACTTGCAATAAATTCATAGTAATGATAGAAAGCTGTACCAACACTACCACTGTTTGCAAGAGTGATACAGTTTTTATATTTACGAATATGCCCATCGTTCCCTATGAACGCATCAACACCATTATTCATAGCAGATGAAGAAACATAGGGGATATTGCCTTCAATGTGATCTGCCGTTTTTAATCGTTTGCCTCGCTTAATTTCCGGGAATACGGCGCGAATATCAAATTCAGCCCATTCTCTTTCATTTAGCTGCAACATGGTTTTTAGCCTTCTTTCTTATCAAACAAGTATCCTCTACCGTGCGTGACCATGTTAAACTCAAATGTCAGATAGTCCGCAATCGTGGTTAAGAAATCTTGTTCCGTGGGCATTTCGTCGTTGTAGTAATAGAATGAATGCAACCATTCGTCCGACGCTTCAACCGTTGATTCAACCATGAAGCTTGACGGGAAATCGGCGGCGCGTCCGTGCCAACAATCAAGCAGGTATTGCCGTCTGTCCTTTGCGCGTTCCGTTTCCACTAAACCAAGGTGCATTTTTACTTCAAATCCATCATCTTCAAAGTTGATGAATTTTGCCTTTTTATCCGCTGGATGCGGTTC
>SFGO01000053.1 GCA_004556545.1 Clostridiales bacterium | reverse complement strand
GCGCTCGTGCTCACTCTTTTCCTCTTTCAAAAAGGGCAAGGCTTTTTCCCTCCGCTGCCTATCGCCGCTCTGCTCCCCCGCAGTTGGCGTGGGGCAAGCTTATCCCTTGCGGGTTGGGATGCTTCGATGTGGCCGGAAGGCTTTGCAGCGTGGATAAATGGGCTGATGTTCTTTTCCCGCAGTCGGCGGTGGGCATACGCAGCCCTTGCGGGGTGGGATGTTTTGGTGTGGCTTGGGTATTTTTGCAACGCAAAAGGCCAGCGGGATTTCAAAATCACGCTGGCCTTCATTGCGAGCCATGAGGCCTGTCGCCGAATGGCGGTCTATGCCATACAAGCCGCAGGGAACCGCACCAGAACTGCGAGCCGCGAGGCCCGTTGCCGAGCGGCGGTAGCTTCACGGCCAAGCCGCATGTCCCCCGAGCAGCCCTGCGCGCCAAAGGCGCGCAGAGGTGGGTGCAGGGCTTTAGCCCTGCTGGAGGGATTCTTTTTCGAATTGGCGGGTGTAGAGGTTGTAGTAGAAGCCGTGCTTTTTCATCAGCTCGGCGTGGCTGCCCCGTTCGACGATCTTGCCGTCGTCCACCACCAGGATCACGTCCGCCTTGCGGATGGTGGAAAGCCGGTGAGCAATGACGAAGGACGTGCGGCCCTCCATCAGCTTGTCGATGGCTTCCTGAATCCAGCGTTCGGTCAGCGTGTCAATAGAGGACGTAGCCTCGTCCAGAATGGCGATGCGCGGGTCGCTGAGAATGGCCCTGGCAAAGGAAATCAACTGCTTTTCGCCGGTGGACAGCAAATCGCCGCCCTCGCCCACATCGGTGTCGTAGCCTTTTTCCAGTTTTTCGATTACCCGGTCGGCGCAGACGGTCTTTACCGCCTTCTCAATCTCTTCCATGGTCGCATCCGGCTTGCCGTAGCGCAGGTTCTCCAGAACCGTGCCGGAAAACAGATGGGGTGTTTGCAGCACGTAGCCGATGTTCTGGTGCAGCCAGAGCTGGCTGCGCTCCCGCGCGTCCACGCCGTCGATCAGGATGCGCCCGGACGTAGGCTCAAAGAAGCGGCAGACCAGATTTACAATGGTGGACTTGCCCGCGCCCGTCTCGCCCACGATGGCCACATTGAAGCCTGCAGGAACCTCCAGATTGAAATGCTCCAGCACGTTCACGTCGCCGTCGGGATAGCAGAAGGTCACGTTGTCAAAGGTGACGCGTCCCACCAGCGGCTCCCAGTTTTCCTTCTTGGGATGAAAGCAGTCGCCGTACTTTTCGATGACTTCCGGCGTGTCCTTCACATCGGATTCCGTCGCCAGCAGGTTGGTGACGCGCTCAATGTTCACCTGTACGGCGATCAGATCGGAAATGACCCGGGCCAGCCACTGCACCGGCTCCATCAGGCCTGTGGCGTAGGTCATGAATACGCTCAGCGTGCCAATCTGCATGATGAGCGGCGCGTTTTGGGCGATGTCTCCGCCTTTCCAGAGTACCATGGCCAGCGCAATGGCCGAAGCAAAGATCACCAGCGAGACGAACAGCGCCCGGTAGCGGGCCGTGCGCACGGAAACCGAGCGCATTTCGTCCGTCAGCTTGTGGAAATCCTCGTCCATGCGCTGCTCCACCACCAGCGTTTTGGTGGTCTTGGCCCCGGTGATGCCCTCGTTGAAGCCGCCGGTGATCTTGGAATTGGCCTCCCGGATGCGGCGGTTGCCGATGACCAGCTTCCGCTGAAAGAAGGCCGAAACCAGCGCCACAAAGGGCACGATAATGACTACCCACAGCGCCAGCTGGGCGTTCAGGCAGAACATGGAGATCACGCAGCCGATAACATAGGTCACGTTCCAGACGCCGTCGAACATGCCCCAGCACAGGGTAGAGCCGATACGGCCCGTATCGCTCATGACCCGGGCGTGGATGTAGCCGACGCTGTTGGTATTAAAATAGGAAAAGGAAAGGGTTTGCAGGTGCTGAAACGCATCCCGCTTCATATCGCGGCCGATGTCCATTTCCAGCTTGCAGGCCCGGTAGATGCCCGCCCGGATCATCAGCGCTTCCGCAACGATCAGCGCCGCATAGAGGACGGTGAAGGGTACGATACCCCGGGTGGTGCTTCCCAACACGAACACATCGATGGCATACTGCTGAAACAGAGGCAGAATGATGTCCATCAGTCCGTTCATCAGCACACAGGCAAACATAACCGCGATCATGCTGCGGTACGGCCTGAAATACCGCACGATGCGGGGAATTCCAAACCAGGGAAGATGCACGCTGCTCAGTTGTTCCTGTTTGCTCACGCGTCTTCCTCCTCTTTCAAAGACATTTGCAGGTCGTAAATGCGGCGGTACATGCCGCCCTCCTGCTTCATCAGTTCTTCATGGCTGCCAAGCTGCGTCACACGTCCCTTGTCCATCACCATGATCTGATCGGCTTCCATCAGCGTAGTGATGCGATGGGAGATCAGGATCACAGTGCTGTCCTTCATCCGCTCCCGGAGGCGGGTACGGATCAGCACATCGGTCTGCGCGTCCACGGCGGACAGGGAATCGTCAAAGACCAGAATGGGCGTTTGGCGGGTCAGGGTACGGGCAATGGCCGCCCGCTGCTTCTGACCGCCGGACAGGGTCACGCCCCGCTCGCCCACGATGGTGTCGTAGCCTTTGGTCAGGCTGTCGATGGTTTCGTCGATGCAGGCGATATGGGCCGCTTCCCGCATTTCCGTCAGGCTCAGTTCCCGGCTGGCAATGCCGATGTTCTCGCCGATGGTCCGGGAGAACAGAAACGGCTCCTGCAGCACCATGCCCACGTTTTCACGCACCCAGTCCGCCTTCATATCGGCAATGTCCACGCCGCCGATGGTGATGCGACCGTTTTCCGGCGGCAGATCGTACAGGCGGTTCAGCAGGTGCATCAGCGTGGACTTGCCCGAGCCGGTGGAGCCCAGGATGGCAAAGGTGCTTCCCGCAGGAATGGTGGCGTTTACATCCTCCAACACCTTGTGCTCGCCGTCATAGCCGAAGGACACATGCTCGAAGCGGATGTCCCGGTTCATGGGCGGTGTGCAGGCGTCGGGCTTGTCGTGCTCCTCGGGGGAATCCATGATGTACTGGATACGGTCGATGGAAACGCCCGCCTTGCTCATTTCGGAAATGGTGCGGCCCAGCGAACGCACGGGCCAGATCAGCATGGAATTGTAGGAAATGAAAGAAACCAGTTCACCGGAGGTCATATCGCCCCGGACGCACATCACGGTGCCCAGCACGATGATGATCATGACCTGCAGCATGCTCACGCAGTCGCCGATGGACCAGAAATGGCTCAGGGAACCGCAGAGCTTGATCCACAGAGTGGTCATATGCTCGTTTTCCCTGTCGAAGCGTTCTTTTTCATACAGCTCCCGGCCAAAGGCGCGAACCACCCGCACGCCGGTCAGATTCTCCTGCGCAATGGTGGACAGCGCGCCCTCGCTTTCGTCGCACTCGGTAAAGCGCTTGGAGATCCGGCGATGGAAGTAGG
Source organism: Clostridiales bacterium (assembly GCA_004556545.1). Taxonomy (GTDB): domain Bacteria; phylum Bacillota; class Clostridia; order Christensenellales; family Aristaeellaceae; genus Limiplasma. Next base: position 25,338 of record SFGO01000053.1, on the reverse strand, counting down.
TGGAATAGCCAACGACGATGGGAATGCTGGCCAGCGCCACCATGGAAAGCCGCCAGTTCATGCGGAGCATGAAGCTGAGGCCCAGCACCAGTAGCACCGCCACCCGGAAGAGCTGCACCAGCTGCTCGGTAACGAAGTTGCGGATCATATCCACGTCGGAGGTGCAGCGCTGGATGATGTCGCCGGTCTGGTTTTTCATGTGCCACGAGAAGGGCAGGCGCTGGATATGGGCGAACAGATCGTTGCGCATGGTGCGCACGAAAGTCTCGGAGGCCTTGGTGGTCAGCGTCATGTTGCCGTAGCGGAAGAAGGCGATCACCAGTGCAATGGCGATCACCGCCAGCGCGATCCACCAGAGATGGGTGCGCAGGGCCTCTACGCCGCCCAGCCGCATCCAGAGCGGTTCCAGCGCGGCGGGCACGTTCAGCGGAAGCTGTCCCAACACGTTGTCAATGGTAATGCGGATCAGCTGGGGCGTCAGCATGTCCAGAAACGTAATGCACACAGAGCACAGCACAGCGGCCAGATAAAACCGCTTGCTGCCCCTGAGAAAATGCCACAGCAGCCGGGCTTTCTTCCCTCCGGCCTGTGTCTTTGCTTGAGGCATGGCAAATATTCTCCTTTAATCTTGTCGAATCAGGAAGCAGGGTAATTTTGAAATGCGCAGCCGCTTCGGGGGATCATCCCGGGACGGCCGGCGTGCGGCGTTGGGTTGTCTCGCCCGCCTATCATACAGGAAAAAACCGGAGTTCGCAAGAGGCAAACGCCGGTTTCTTTTTATTTTTTGAACAAAATTCCGTTTGTCGTTTCTTTTCCCGCCGGAAGGCGCGCGATCAGGGCGCTTCCTATGGCGAAAACCGTGACGCACAGGGCGCGGGAGGCAAAAAAGGCGTGGTTATAGGTATGATTGGCCGCGAACAGATACCATGCGATGGGCAGAAGCGACACCGCCAGCAGGGCTGCCGCCAGATCGGGCTTTTCCGCTGCCGGAAGATGCCGGGCCTTCCTTCGGAGGAACAGCACCCCGTAGCCCAGCGTGACTGCCGCACCGACCATCAGATAGGGCTTCTTCGCGAAGACGGAAAACACCTTCCAAAGCGCGTCCAGAGGGCCGATTTCCCCTACGCCCCGAATTTCGTGAGAAGTGCGGACTCCCAGACTGCCCACCAGCGTGGACCAGAAGCCCTCGCTGCCGTACAAAAGCGCCAGCGCCCACTTTCCGGCCCACATGCCTGCGTAGCCGAAGGCCCAGCACAGGCCGCAGCGCAGCATCCGCGCCAGACGGGCCCGGGCGTTTTCTTCCCGGTGCAGCAGAAGCCAGACGATCAGCGGCATGCCCAGCGAAGCCACCGGATAGGTCAGAAAATCAAAGTAGCTGGTCGCCATTCCCGCCAGCAGGAAAAACGCATCCTCTCCCCTGCGCTTTTCCATCAGGCGCGGCTTCCACAGCAGCACGGCCATGGCCGCCTGCACCACCAGCAGGGTAGTGGAAAACTGCAGCGACAGCCACGTAATGCCGGGCGTAAGGCACAGCATGGACAGGCCGTAGGGCAGCACGTACCTTCCCAGTCCCCGCTTCTGCATCAGCAGGCAGATGACCATCAGCAGCGCCATCTGCACGATCATGTTCAGCATGCGGATATCCATGTAGTTCAGGTACAGAAGCAGCGGTTTCAGCACAACGAGAAAGCCCAGCCAGTACCGCGCCACCGCGACCTCATACATGCCGTCGGAGCCGCTTTGGCCGAAGCGCAGCAGGCTGAGATACTGATTCGCGCCCACCGCCTTCCAGGAATATAAATTCATGGCCTGATCGACGGCGCTCTTTTCCGAGCGGTGAATGGCGGTCAGCAGCATATAGGCGTCGGTGGAATTGTCCAGCTGAGTAGAGAGATAGCCCTTGACCACCTGCTCGTAGGATTCCTCTCCCGTGCCCCATTCGCCGTTCAGCGCCGGAAGAGATTCCAGCACATGCTGCTCCATGGAGTCTACCGGCAGCATGAAAACCGCCGTCAGCAGGCCGAAGCCCACCGCAACGCCCGCCAGCAGAATGCCGCACATCCGCAGAAGCCTTTGAAAGAATCCCTTGCAGGGGGAGGAACACGCCATGCTTTTCGTCCGCCTTTCCTGTGGAGCGAATACCGTTCCACACACCTTTCCGCCCCAAAACGGCAGGTCAAAGTTTGTAATTCATTATAATGAAATCGGTGCCCGGATGCAAGAACGCCTCCGACGAATTTCCTTTCCCAACGGTTTGCAAAACGATTTGCAGCGCTTTTCGCCCGGTGGGTGGGCCAAAATTCAGCGCCCTTTCCCAAAAGAACGGTCTTTTCTCGACTGTCAACGGGCAAATTCTGTTTTTTCTTTGTATTTCTATGCATTTTGGGTGTATTTTTATTGTATTTTCGTTGAAACTTCGGCAAGTTGTCTCTATAATTTTATCATTCACAGGGCTTCCCTGTGAGGCGGATGTTTCGGGGTTTCGAAACGTCCGGCCGGGAAAGGATGGAAAGGAATGCTGCGGTACTCCATTAAGCGTATTCTACTGGCGCTATTGACCGTTCTGATCATTGCGGCCATCACCTTTTTTGCCATGAACGCCATTCCGGGCGGCCCTTTTTCCAGCGAAAAAGCCATCGACCCCGCGACGCTGGCCGCGCTGGAGGCCCGTTACGGTCTGGATAAGCCGCTGGGCGAGCAATTTGTCAATTATCTGCGCAACCTGCTTCAGGGCGACTTGGGCGTTTCCCTCAAGACGGGCCGCGAAATCAGCGACGTGATCGGCGAATCCTTCGGCGTATCGGCCCGGCTGGGTCTGATGGCGGCGCTGATCGCCGTGGTGGCCGGTCTGGTGCTGGGCTCCATCGCCGCCCTGTGCCGGGGCAAATGGCCTGACCGAATCATCATTTTCATCACGACGCTGTTCGTGTCCGTTCCCAGCTTCGTGCTGGCCACCATTCTGCTGCTGGTGTTCTGCCTGCAGCTCAGGTGGGTGGGCGTATGGAGCACCTCCAATCCCAACTACATCCTGCCGGTGATTTCGCTGGCCATGTATCCTATGGCTTACATTACCCGGCTGACGAAGTCCAGCATGCTGGATGTGCTGGGGCAGGATTACATCCGCACGGCCCGCGCCAAGGGCGTGAAGGACTCGCTGGTGATCTTCAAGCACGCCCTGCGCAACGCTTTGATTCCGGTCATTACCTACGTTGGCCCCATGACGGCCTACATTCTGACCGGCTCCATGGTGGTGGAGACCGTGTTCACCATCGGCGGCCTCGGCACTCAGTTTGTCAAGTCCATCAACAATCAGGACTATCCCATGATTATGGCGACCACGATTTTCCTGGCGGTACTGATGGTGGTAGCTACGCTGCTGAGCGATCTGGTCTACAAGCTGGTAGACCCGCGCATCAAACTGGATTAAGGAGGGAAGCGCCGTGAACCATGAATTCAAGGACGATATGCTGCCCAGAAAGCATTTTCTGAGCCTGCAGATTGATCTGCAAAAGTTTTCCCCCGCCACGGATGAAGAAAAACAGCAGCATGAGACCATGCGCGAATCCACTACCTTCTTCCGGGACGGCATGCGCAAGCTGATGAAGAACCCGCTGGCCGTGGCCAGTCTGATCGTCCTCATCATCCTGACGCTGACGATTATCATCGTGCCCGCCGTTTATCCCTACAGCTACTCTCAAATGATTACCGTGGACGGCAAGCGGGACAAGACGGCCAAGAACCTGGCTCCCTTTGAATATTCCAAGAACGAGCTGAAGGCCATCGAAAACGGCGAAAAGATTTTCCCGCACATTTTCGGCACCGACGAACTCTGCCGCGATTACTTTATCCGCGTGGTGTTCGGCGCGAGGGTTTCCCTGCTGGTCGGTCTGTTCGCCAGCCTGATCGTGCTGGTGATCGGTCTTTTGTACGGTTCCATTTCCGGCTACTTCGGCGGGCGGGTGGACCTGATTATGATGCGGATTGTGGATATTATCTACTCTCTGCCCGACACCCTGATGGTCATCCTGCTCAGCGTGGTGCTGGGGCAGACCATCGGCCCCGTGATTCAGGGTACGGTACTTGCTTCCATCGGCAACAACATGATCAGCCTGTTCGTTGTATTCGGACTGCTGTACTGGGTGGGCATGGCCCGTCTGGTGCGCGGCCAGATCCTCTCCATCAAAAACAACGAGTACGTGCTGGCGGCCAAGGCCATGGGCGCCAAGCCCCGGCGGATCATCCGCAAGCACATCCTGCCCAACTGCATGAGCGTCATCATCATCTCCGTGGCGCTGCAGATTCCTTCCGCCATCTTTACCGAGAGCTTCCTGAGCTTCATCGGTCTGGGCGTTCAGGCGCCCATGCCCTCGCTGGGCTCGCTGGCTAACGCGGCCCGCGGCGGCATGCAGTCCTACCCCTGGAAGATGCTTTTCCCCGCCCTGGCGATCTGCCTGATCGTTTTGAGCTTTAACCTGCTGGGCGACGGCCTGCGCGACGCCTTCGACCCCAAGCTGAGGAGGTAAGAACGATATGGATACGCCTATGCTGCAAGTCAAAAATCTCTGCACCTCTTTCAACGTGGACGCGGGCGAGGTTCGGGCCGTCAACGGTATCTCCTTCAATCTGGACAAGGGCAAGGTGCTGGGCATCGTGGGCGAAAGCGGCTCCGGCAAGAGCGTGACCGCCTACTCTATCATGCGCATTCTGGTGGAGCCCGGCAAAATCGTTGGTGGCGAGATTCTCTTCAACGGCGAGGACATCGTCAAGTATTCCAAGAAGCAGATGCGGGAGTTTCGCGGCAAGCGGGTCAGCATCATCTTTCAGGATCCCATGACCTCGCTGAACCCCACCTTTACCATCGGCAATCAGCTGCGGGAAGCCATCCTGCTCCACACCGACCGCAACCGGGCCGAGGCCAACGCCCGGGCGCTGGAAATGCTCCAGCTGGTGGGCGTGAACGAGCCGGAAAAGCGGCTGAAGCAGTATCCCCACGAGCTTTCCGGCGGCATGCGCCAGCGGGTGATGATCGCCATGGCGCTGGCCTGCGAGCCGGACATCCTGATTGCCGACGAACCCACCACCGCTTTGGACGTGACCATTCAGGCCCAGATTCTGGAGCTGATGAAGGATCTGCAGAAGAAAATGGGCATGGCCATCATCATGATTACCCATGACCTGGGCGTGATCGCCGACATGTGTGACGAGATCATCGTCATGTATGCCGGTCGGGTGTGCGAGCGGGGCACGGTGGACGAGATCTTCTACAATCCCCGTCATGAGTACACCAAGGGCCTGCTTCGTTCCATTCCCACCCTGAACGGCGGCCACGACAAGCTGATCCCCATCGCCGGTTCCCCAGTGGACCTGACCAACCTGCCCGCGGGCTGCGCCTTCGCCTCCCGCTGCGACCACTGCATGAAGATCTGCCTGACCGATCAGCCGGAAGAAGTTCGGGTGAACGATTCCCACATCGCCTCCTGCTGGATGAACGTCAAGCAGGTTTACGACGAAGCACAGAAGGAGGGGACGCTTCATGAGTGAACGGCTGGAAAATCAGGCCGGACATCCGGAGCATCTGTTGGAGGTTCGGGATCTGAAGCAGTATTTCCCCATCCACACCGGCTGGTTCCAGAACACGCCGCTGAAGGCGGTGGACGGCGTCAGCTTTACCATCGACGCGGGCGAAACGCTGGGTCTGGTAGGGGAAAGCGGCTGCGGCAAAACCACCGTGGGCCGGAGCCTTCTGCACCTGTACAAGCCCAGCGGCGGCGAAGTGATCTACAAGGGCGTTCACATCACCCCGAAAAACATTGCCCAATACCGGAAGGAAATGCAGATCGTCTTTCAGGATCCCTACTCTTCCCTGAATCCCCGCATGACGGTCAGCGACATCGTCGGCGAGCCGCTGGACATCCATCATCTGTATGCCAGCAAAAAGGAGCGGGAGGAAAAGATCGCTCATCTGCTGAATCTGGTGGGGCTGAACAGCGACCATGCCCGCCGCTACGCCCACGAATTTTCCGGCGGCCAGCGGCAGCGCATCGGCATTGCCCGGGCGCTGGCAGTGGAGCCCAAGTTCATCGTCTGCGACGAGCCGGTCTCCGCGCTGGACGTATCCATTCAGGCGCAGGTCATCAACACCTTTGAGGAGCTTCAGCAGAAGCTGGGCATTTCCTATCTCTTCATTGCCCATGACCTGCTGGTGGTTCAGCATATCAGCAAGCGGATCGCCGTGATGTATCTGGGACGGATCGTTGAAACGGCCGAATCGGACGAAATCATCAACCATCCCCAGCATCCCTACACCCAGTCGCTGATCTCCGCCATTCCCATTCCCGATCCGGACGTCGCCAAGACCCGGCACCGGATCCCGCTGGAGGGCGACGTGCCCAGCCCCATGAACATGCCCTCCGGCTGTCCCTTCCGCACCCGCTGCCGCTACGCTACCGAGCGCTGCGCCAAGGAATGTCCTTCGCTGCAGGAGACCGCTCCCGGCCACAGCATCGCGTGCTGGAATCCCCACTACTGATCTGAGAGCGGCAAACCGCTTTTGGATATAAATTTAAAGGAGGAAAACCACTATGAAAAAGCTGCTTTCTCTTGTGCTGGCTCTGGTCATGCTCATGGCCTGCGCCGCGCCCGCTCTGGCTGACGAAGGCTCCGAGCCCGACTGGACCGAGTACGACGCTCTGGTAGCCGAAATCAAGTCCACCACCGACTTTGTGGAGCGCGAAGCGCTGCTGCACAAGGCCGAGGATATGCTGATGGCCACCTACGCCGTCGTGCCGCTGTACTACTACAACGACCTGTACATGCAGAAGTCCAACGTGGAAGGCATCTATGCCAACCTGTTCCAGACCAAGTTCTTCGCCTACGCCACCAAGACCGGCGACAATGCGGATACCCTGCGCGTGAACATTGCCTCTGAGCCCGACTTCCTGGATCCTGCCCTGAACAGCTCCGTGGACGGCGCCTGCTTGGCAGCGCTGGGCTTCTCCGGCCTGTACACCTATGACTCCACCGGCTCTCTGGTGCCCGCTCTGGCGGAAAGCTACGAGATGTCCGAAGACGGTCTGACCTACACCTTCACCCTGAAGGATGACCTGAAGTGGTCCGACGGCTCCAAGCTGGACGCCAACGACTTCGTCTACAGCTGGAAGCGCGCCGCCAACCCTGAGACCGCTGCCGACTACGCTTACATGCTCAACGGCATCGCGGGCTATCCCGATAATCTGCAGGTTTCCGCCTCTGAAGACGGCAAGGTCTTCACCGTGGTTCTGAGCGCTCCCTGCGCTTACTTCCTGGATCTGGCTGCCTTCCCCACCTTCCTGCCTGTGCAGCAGGCCTATGTGGAAGCCAACGCCACCGCCGACAAGCCCGGCGCCTGGTGCACCGAAGCGGGCTTTGTGTCCAACGGTGCCTTCACTCTGACCGAGTGGAAGCACAACGAGTCCATGACCTACACCAAGAACCCCAACTGGTACGATGCTGACAAGGTCACCATCGACAAGATCGAGTTCATGCTCTCCGCTGACGATACCGCCATCTACGCCGCCTATCAGGCCGGCGACCTGGACTTTGCCGACAGCGTTCCCACCGACATGATCGCCTCTCTGAAGGAAGACCCCGAGTTCCACGTCATCGACGCTCTGGGCACCTACTACGCCGCCTTCAACGTCAAGAGCAAGATCTTCGACGGCAAGACCGTGGAGCAGGCCAACGCCATGCGCGAAGCGTTCTCCAAGCTGATCGACCGTCAGTACATCATCGACACCGTGGGCCAGACCGAGCAGAAGGTCGCCACCAGCTACATCCCCGCCGGCATGATGGACGGCCACGGCGGCGTGTTCAAGCAGAGCGACGACGATTACACCTATCCCGTGGGCGAAGGCTATTATGCCGAGGATGTGGACGTGGAAGGTGCTATCGAGCTGCTGAAGTCCGCCGGCTATGAGTTCGACGACAACGGTATGCTGTCCGCCTCCACCCCCATCACCATCGAATACCTGACCAACGAATCTTCCGGCCACATCGCCATCGCCGAGTGCATCCAGCAGGATCTGGCTGCGGTGGGCATCACCCTGACCATCCGCACCTGCGACTGGAACGTGTTCCTGCAGGACCGCAAGAACGGCAACTACGACTTCGCTCGTGAAGGCTGGATCGCGGACTTCAACGACCCGATCAACATGATCGAGATGTTCACCACCGATTCCGGCAACAACGATCCTCAGTTCGGCCGCTAAGCAGGGCTTTGCCCTGCACCCAAGCTCCGCGCCCTTTGGGCGCGGGGCTGCTCGCGGGACATGCGGCTTGGCCGTGAAGCTACCGCCGCTCGGCGACAGGCCTCGCGGCTCGCCGGTCTGGTGCAGCTCCCTGCCGCTTGGATAGCATAGACCGCCATTCGGCGACAGGCCTCATGGCTCGCAACAAAGGCCAGCGTGAATTCAAACTCACGCTGGCCTTTTGCGTTGCATTTTTTAGCAACATGGAAGCGTCCCAACCTGCAAGGGCTGCGTATGACTCACGACAGCGTGGGAAAAAGAAAATCAGCCCATTTATCCGCGCTGCAAAAATACTCAAGACACATTGATGCATCCCAACCCGCAAGGGGTACGCTTGCCCCAAGCAGAGCGGCGATAGGCAGCGGAGGGAAAAAGCCTTGCCCTTTTTGAAAGAGGAAAAGAGTGAGCACGAGCGCGCACGAACGTAAATGTTGGCAGTCCGAATGTGCTGCGCGCGACATTGCGAACTCCCTCTTTCAAAAATGGGCAGTAAAGGGCTTTTTCCGGCGGGTGAGCGCAGCGAACCGAGGCCGAGGACAGCCCCGAAGGGGCTACCGCAGGCCGAAGCCCACGGCGCATAGCGACGTGGGCCGCTTTCGGAGTCGCCGTGCCGCTGGCTTTCTTTTGCACACTTTTCTTTCGCCACCGAAAGAAAAGTGTGAGCGCCCCATAGGGCTGCAGGCCCTGCCCTCGCGCCGGAGTCGGCGCGTCAATCCCCGCCGGGGGCAGGGGTATGCGACTGCGGGCGCACTGGGGGCTTTCCTCGGGGCAAACAATCGGCGCGGCCCGCACTGCCGTGCGCTCCACTTGTTGTTTGCCTGAACTCCGGGGCGCTAACCGCCGAAGGCGGTTGTATCCACTGGATACCCGCTTCCCTACGTTCCCCCCTGCACCCCCTTCGGGGAGTCTGCGTATCAATGGGGTAGGGGTATGCGACTGCGGGCGCACCAAAGGCCTTCCCTCAAGCCAAACCATCATCATGCCCCGCATCACCCTGCGCTCCCCTGAACGCCATCGCCTTATAGTCCCCCAAAAACGCTAACCCCCAAACGCAAACGACCGGCTTGCTGTTCAAACAAGCCGGTCGTTTGTGATGAATCCCTTTACCCTCTGGCCCGTTTCCAAACCGAAGGAACAAAGGCAATAATAATGGGGAAAATCTCCAGCCTGCCCAGCAGCATGTTCAGAGAAAGAAGAAGCTTGGAAAAATCGCTGTAGGCGGAGAAATTGCTCATGGGCCCCACCGCCGCCAAGCCGGGGCCGATGTTGTTCAGGCAGGATAAAACGGCGGTCAGGTTTGTTTCCAGCGAGAAATTGTCCAGCGAAATCAGACAGACGGAGGTAATCGTTATCAGACAATAGGCGCTGAGGAAAGCGAAGGTGTTCTGGATGGTTTCCGGCGGCACGACCTCACCGTCCATAGAAACGTGCTTGACCGTGTTGGGATGCAGCATGCGCCGAACCTGACGGTTCATGCTCTTGAGCAGCAGCAGTACCCGGGAGCACTTCATGCCGCCGCCGGTGGAACCGGCGCTGGCGCCGACAATCATCAAAACCACCAGCAGCGTCCGGCTCAGCTGAGGCCATAGGTCAAAATCCGCCGTCGCATAGCCGGTGGTGGTCATGATGCTGGCCACCTGAAAGCAGCTGTGCCGCAGCGCGTCCCCCGGATACCCCGGAAACAGCGGCAGAATGTCCACGAAGATCAGCAGACTGAATAGAACCATGATAAGCAGATACATCCGCAGCTCTTCGTTGCGCAGCGCCTTCTTGACGGAGCGCTGCAAAAGCAGATAGTAAATGCCGAAGTTCACGCCGAAGAGCGCCATGAAAATGGTCACGACCCACTGAATGTAGGGCGAGTAGCTGCCCAGCCCGTCGTTGCGGACGGCAAAGCCGCCGGTGCCCGCCGTGCCGAAGGTCAGCGTGACGGCTTCAAAGGGCGATACGCCGCCCAGCAGCATCAGAATGATCTGCAGGGCGGTCATGCCGATGTAGATGATGTAGACGATCTGAGCGCTGTGGAAGGTCTGGGGCACCAGCTTGTTCACCTGCGGGCCGGGGGATTCGGCGCGCATGATGTGCATGCTGTCGCCGGAACCGACGGTGAAGCGGGTAATGGCCAGCAGAAACACCAGCACGCCCATGCCGCCCAGCCAGTGGGTGAAGCTGCGCCAGTACAGAAGCCCCTTGGGCAGGGCCTCCACGTCTGTCAGAATGCTGGCGCCGGTGGTGGTGAAGCCGGAAACCGTCTCGAAAACGCAGTCTACATAGCTGGGAATGGCCCCGGAGATCCAGAAGGGCAGCGCACCCAGCAGGGAAATCAGGAACCAGGTCAGGGCGACCACCACAAAGCCGTCCCGGGCGTACATGGTCTGCCGCCGGGGCGGAAAGGGCAGGGGCAGACAGCTGAGCAGCGCCATGACGGCCATGGTGATCAAAAGACCCCATACCGCGCCGGTTTCGCCGAGGATCAGGCTGATGACCAGCGCGGGCAGCATAAACAGCGCCACAAACCGAAGCACGATGGCGATCAGCCGGGCAGTCATGCGATAATTCATACCTTCTGACCCCCGCCGAAAATGTCGTTGAGTGTGTTGAAGCTGCGGTCGGATTTGGTGACGATCACCACGGAATCATCCACGGCGAAATAGTCGCTGCCGCTGGGAACCATGACCTTGTCCCGCCGGGTAATCAGCGCTACCAGCAGGTTGGGCTTCAGGGGCATGTCCTTGAGCGCCACGCCCAGATAACGGGTGCTTTGAGTAACCCGGAATTCCAGCGCCTCCACCCGCTCGTCCACCAGACGGTGCAGGGTCATGACCCCTTCCCCCTGACGGTTCTGCATGGCGCGTACATAGCGGAGAATGTTGGTGCTGGTCAGCTGCAGGGGCGTGACCACGCATTCGGCCTCATTGGCGGGCAGCAGGGCGCAGTATTCGCCCCGGTTGATTTTGGTGACCACTTTGGGCACCTTGCGGGAATTGGCGTACATGGCGATGACCATGTTCTGCTCGTCCATGTTGGTCAGGGGCACCACCGCGTCCGTTTCCTCAATGCCTTCGGTCAGAAGGGCGTTGATGGACGTTCCGTCCGCATTGATGATTTCGGTCTTCGGCAGGTCGGAGCTGAGCTCCTCGCAGCGGTCCGGCTTGGTTTCCAGCAGCTTGACGTGGATGCCCGCATCCGCCAGCATCCGCGCCAGATAGACGGCTGTCCGGCTGCCGCCGATCAGCATGACCGAGCGGATCTTCTGGGTTTCCATGCCCGTCCATTTCACCAGCTGCAAAAGGGACTGCACGGTGGAGGTCACGTAGATGTGATCGCCGCCCTCCAAACGGAAGGAACCGTCGGGAATAGAGACTTCCTTGTTGCGCTCCACGGCGCAGACCAGCACCCGCACCTTCAGCGAGGTGTACAGGTCGCTGAGAACCATGCCGTCCAGCTTGCCGCCGGCGCGTACCGGCAGCGCCACGATTTCGGCCCGGCCCTTGGCGAAGGGCTCCCGTTTCAGGAAGGACGGATATTGCAGCAGGCCGAAGATTTCCTTGGCGGTGGTGCGCTCGGGATTCACCGTCATGCTCAGCCCCAGCTCTTCCCGCAGAAGATAGGTTTCCTCCGCGTAAACCGGGTTGCGGATACGGGCGATGGTGTGGGGGCAGCCCAGCTTCCGGGCCACCATGCAGCACAGCAGATTGGTTTCGTCTGCGCTGGTCACGGCGATCATCAGGTCGCATTTGCCTACCTCGGCGGCCTGCTGCACCTTGACGCTGGCGCCGTTTCCTTCCAGCACCATTACGTCCAGCCGTTCCTCTACCTGCACCAGCGCGTCCTTGCGGTTGTCGATTACCAGCAGATCGTGCCCTTCCCGGCTCAGCTCCCGGGTCAGGGTGTAGCCGACCTTGCCTTCGCCAATCACTACGATTCTCATAGCTTACTCCCTCGCAAATAACCCCATTGTAGTCTGCACGAAGCAATCCTCCACATCATATCACTTTGGCAGATGGATTGCAACGGGCGTGGAGCTCAGCGCCCCACGCCCCGCGTTTCTTTGCGATTTATAAACGCCCCGCGCCCTCTTCCGGGTTCAGAAGGGCGTATACATAGGTATCCTTCCAAAGGGGAAGGCTCTGCTTATCCGTCCAGAAAAAGACGTTCCGGCGCAGCTGCGCCTCCCGAACCATGCCCAGCCGCTCCAGCAGTCGCCAGGACGCCTGGTTTTGAGAATCGCATTCCGCGTAGATGCGATGAGCGCCCTGTCGGAAGGCTTCGCCGATCATCGTCTGACAGGCTTCTCTTGCATAGCCCTTGCCCCAATATTCACGGACCAGCACATAGCCCAGTTCCAGCGATTGAAACTCCCGGCGACCCAGATAGAGATTGCCCACGTACTGGCCGTCGGCCTTTCGCTCCAGCGCCCAGAATTCCTCGCTGTCCAGCCGAGCCTTCAGCGCCTGCTGGGCCTCGTCCGGGCTCATGGGCCGGTACGGCTCGTAACGGACAACCTCGGGATCAGATACGCAGGCATAAAAGCCGTCCAGATCCTCCTGAGCATAGGGGCGAAGAATCATCCGTTCCGTTTCCAGACGCCTCATGGCCGTACCTCGCTTTTCTTGTTTTTTTGCAGCCGTTTCGCAGCTTGACAAGCCTGCTTCTCCGGGCTACACTGTCTTCATATCATTCGGCTTCGTCCCAAAGGAGGATTTTCCGATGGAACATCCCATTCTTCGATTGCTTCAAAAACCGTCCCGCATCGTGCTGGGCTTCATGTCGGGCACCAGCGCGGACGGCGTGGACGCGGCGCTTTGCCGTATTGCCGGTTCCGGCCTGACCACGCAGGTAGAGCAGCTGGCCTTCGCCTTCGTGCCGTTCTCGCCGGAGGTTCGGGCCGAGATTCTTCGGCTGGCCAGCGGAGAAAGCGCCTGCGCGGCGGACTTCTGCCGCATCAACTTCCTGCTGGGACAGCTGTACTGCGAGGCGGGGGAGGCCGTCTGCCGGAAAGCCGGGATCGCCAAAGAGCAGGTGGATCTGATCGGCAATCACGGCCAGACCCTTTGGCATATCCCCGTGGAAGAGGAATATCTGGGCCGCCGCCAGCGCAGCACCCTGCAGTTGGGGGAGGACGCGCTGCTGGCGGAATGCTTCGGCTGTCCGGTGGCGGGCGATTTCCGCGTCCGCGACATGGCCGCAGGCGGGTTGGGCGCGCCGCTGGTGCCCTATACTGAATTCCTGCTGTACCGCAGCCCGGACGAATGGGTGGCGCTGCAGAATATCGGCGGCATCGGCAATGTGACGGTGCTTCCGGCAAACTGTACGCTGGAGCAGGTTTTCGCCTTCGATACCGGCCCCGGCAACATGGTCATCGATGCGGTGATCTCCCGGCTGACCCATGGAGAGAAGACCTACGACGACGGCGGAGCCATGGCGGCGCAGGGAACGGTTCATCCCACGCTGCTCCAATGGATGCTGGAGGATCCCTATCTGGCGAAAAAGCCGCCCAAGACGACGGGGCGGGAGCTGTACGGCCCTGCCTATGTGAACCGGCTGATGGAAAAAGCCGGAGCGCTGAAGGTGGCCCCGGCCGATTTGATGAGCACCGTCACCCGCTTTACCGCCGAAACCATTTCCTGCGGCCTGCGGCGTTTCAGTCCCCGGATGCCCCAGCGGCTGATCGTGGGCGGAGGCGGCAGTCTGAACCGCTGCCTGATGGAGCATATTCGGCAGGTATTGCCGGAATGCCGCGTCATGACCAACGAGGATCTGGGGCTGGACAGCAGCGCCAAGGAGGCGGTGGCTTTCGCCGTGCTGGCCAACGAAACGATTTTCGCCAGCTGCAACAACGCGCCTGCCGCCACTGGCGCCCGTCATCCCGTCGTGATGGGAAAAATCAGTCTTTAAGGCGAAGTGCCTCGGCTACGCGGCCGTCGGCACGGCTGAGCAGCGCCCGGGCTTCGTCGGCGGTTTTCCCGCAAAGCAGCATCACAATGGCCGTCTTGCAGTGATAATCGCAGCTTTCCAAGGCCTGAACGGCCTTTTCTTCGGACTCGCCTGTCGCTTCGCACACAATGGTGACGCAGCGGCGGACGAGTTTTTCATTGGTGGGCTTCACGTCCACCATCAGGTTGCCGTATACCTTGCCCAGCCGGATCATCGCGCCGGTGGACAGCATGTTGGCGACCATCTTCTGGGCCGTGCCGCTCTTCATGCGGGTGGAGCCGGTAACGACCTCCGGCCCCGGCATGGGAGCGATGCCGATGTCCGCCGCTTCGTCCACCTGAGAGCCGGGGCAGCAGGTGACGCCGATGACCGGCGCGCCCAGCTTTTTGGCATACTCCATCGCGCCCAGCACATAGGGCGTACGGCCGCTGGCCGCCAGACCGACCAGCACGTCGTTTTTGGAAAAACCGATCTTCTTCAGGTCTTCCACGCCCAGCTCCCGATTGTCCTCCGCGCCTTCCACGGCCTTATAAATGGCGGGCATGCCGCCTGCAATCAGGCCCTGCACCATTTCCGGATCGGTGGAATAGGTGGGCGGGCATTCTACTGCGTCCAGAATGCCCAGACGGCCCGAAGTGCCGCAGCCAACGTAAATGAGCCGTCCGCCCTCATGGAGCTTTTCGGCGATTACATCCACCGCTTTGGCGATCTGGGGGCAGACGGCCTCCACAGCCTCGGCTACCTTGTGATCTTCGCTGTTGATTAGGCGCACCATTTCCAGTGTGCTCAGCTCATCGATATGCGTGGTGCGGGGGTTGCGCTGTTCCGTTGCGATTTTCCGTAAATCTACCGTTGCCATGCGTTTTTCTCCTATTCTGATTGGTTTGGCTGTCAGCCCTTGACCGCGCCGATGGTCACGCCTTCCAGGAAGTATTTCTGCAGGGCGAAAAACAGGATGAACATGGGCAGCGCGGACAGCGTCGCCCCGGCCATCATAGGCGCAAACAGGGTTTCATTGGCGAATTTGAAGGTTTTCAGGCCCACCTGAATGGTGAACATATAGTCCTTGCTGGTAACCAGAAACGGCCAGAAGAAGGTGTTCCATGTGGACATGAAGGTGTTGATGGCCATGACGGCCAGCACGGTTTTGGACAGGGGCATGACGATCTTCACGAAAATGCCCGGGTGGCTGCATCCGTCCAGCTTGGCGCTTTCCAGAAGGGGCGTGGGGATGGACGTAAAGAACTGCTTGGCCAGAAACACGTTGTAGGAGCTTACGATACCCGGCAGAATCAGCGCCGCATACGTGTTGGACATCTTGAACTGCTTCACCACCAGAATATACAGCGGCACCTGCGTTACCTGATAAGGGATCATCATGGCCACCAGGATCATGCCGAAGAGCCATTTGCTGCCCTTGAAGGGGATCTTGGCGAAGGCATAGCCCGCCATGGAGGCGAAGATCACGTTGCCGACGACGGTGCTGAACGAAATGATGAAGCTGTTGAGGATCCAGCGTTTCGCGTAGATGTTGAAGTCAAAAAACGCCCGATAGGAATCCAGCGACCAGCTGGAGGGAAAGATGGTGCGCATATTGCCCGCCGTGGCAATGGCGGGGCCGAAGGAGGAAGTAACCATATAGAAGATGGGGAACAGAGCCAGCGCCGCCAGAAAGATCAGGATCAGCGCGATCAGGGCGTTGCGCAGATGCTTTACCCAGGGATGATTTCGATGCTCGGAATACAGACCCATGGCAGACATGCTTTTCTTCCTCCTTTCTTAATATTCCACGTCCACGCCCATCATCTTGAACTGAACCAGCGAGATGATGGCGATGACGATGGCAAGCAGGATCGCCTGAGCACAGGCGAGGCCGTACTTGGAGTATTCAAAGGCATTTTTGTAGATCAGCAGGCCGATCATGGTGGTGCTGTTGTCCGGGCCGCCGCCGGTCATCATGAAAGCGTTCATGAACACCTGGAAGGAGCCGATGACCCCCGTGACCAGCAGGAACAGCGTGGTGGGCTTGACCAGCGGGAACACGATATAGCGCACCTTCTGCATGAAGGTGGCACCGTCCAGCTCGGCCGCCTCGAAATAGCTGTTGTCAATGCCCAGCAGAGCCGCGATGTAGATGATGATGTTGCTTCCCTGCCCGGACATCAGCGCCATGAACATCAGCGAAATCATGGACGTTTTGCTGGAGGAAAGCCAGTTCTGCGTGGGCAGGTGCAGGAAGGTAAAGACCTGATTCATCAGGCCGGTGGGGGAGGAATCGTAGATCCACAGCCAGACCACCGACAGCGCTACGCCGGAAGCGATGCCCGGCAGATAGTACATGGATTTGAAAACACTCTGGGTCTTTTTGGAAAAGGGCAGAATCATGATGGAGATGGCGAAGGCCATCAGCAGGCTCAAAGGCACGACGACCACCGTGTATTCCAGCGTGTTCAGCACCGTCTTATAAAAAAGCGAGCTGGAAAAGGTGTCCTGATAATTCTTCAGGCCGATGAATTCCGAGCCGAAGGGCTTGTATTTGAGAAAGCTGGTTTCCACGGCGCTGATGACCGGGTAGAGCGTAAACACGCCGAAAGCGATCATGGCGATGAGGATAAACGCATATCCCCACAGATCATCGTCGGTCAGGCGAAAACGGCGTCTGCTTTGGATGCCGGTTTGCGATTTCATCATGGTGTGCCTCCAAACAGTTCAAAAAAATCCGGTAAAATAAGAGAAGGCCCGCCCCGCCAAAGCGGGGCGGGCTGTAGGTCCGTCAGGAAGAAAGATTACAGCTGGCCGGAGACGCAGTTTTCAGCGCCGAACACATTCTGAGCTTCCTTCACGATGGCGTCGAACATATCCTGAGCAGTGGTCTCGCCCGCCAGCAGAGCCTGGAACTTGGGGATGATCACTTCGTCCATCAGGATCTTGGCATTGGCGCTCTGCTCGGAGGTGATGCCGGCGGGAGGAGCCACAACCAGGCTGATAGCGCGGGCAGCGCTCTTCACATTGCCCTCGTCCAGTCCTTCGGGGGAGACATAAGCCTCACGGCCGGACTTGCAGACGGGATCCAGCAGCAGAGTCTGGTCCACAGCGGCAGCGCGTTCGCCGGAGCAGAGGTAATCCAAGAACAGGCACACGTTCTTCAGGTGCTCGTCGTTGGTGTTGTTGTTGCGCAGAGCGATCAGGCCGTCCACGGAGCCGAAGCAGGTCTCGGTCACGCCTTCCATGGTGGGAACGGGCAGGAACGCATAGTTCACGGGGATGGAGTTTTCAACGGCGGTGCCGTCGTTGGCTTCCAGCGCCTTGTTGTTCTTGTTGATGTTGTTTTCGAACAGAGGCATGGCCTTGCCGAAGATCATGGCGTTGCCGGTCTGGCACATCACCATGCGCTGGCCCGCTTCCACGCCGTAGTTGGGCATGTAGCCGGACTTGGTCATGGTTTCGACGGCTTCCAGCAGCTTGAGCATGTTGTCGGAAGTGTAGGCGTACTTCAGATCGCTGGTGAAGGAGTTGGTCAGGCCGGCGGCCACACCGAAGATGCTCAGGAAATCACCGGCGGTCACGCCGCTGTTGGCGAACACGAAACCGAAGCAGTTCTCGGTGGTGCCGTTCTTGATGGCTTCCATGAACTGGTCATAGGTCCAGCCTTCGGTCTGCACCTTGGCCACGTCCACACCGGCGGCTTCCAGCATGTCCTTGTTGGCGCCCAGCGCCTGAATGGTGATGTACAGCGGCAGGCCGTACACATGGCCGCCCAGGCTCATGTAATCCAGAGCGTTCTGATCGTAGTCGGACAGACGGTCCGCGTCCATGTACTGGTCGATTTCCACGCCCAGACCCAGCTCCACGTAGGTGCCGATGGCGGAATAGCTGACCTCGGCGATGTCGGGAGCTTCGCCCGCATTGGCCATGGTGTTCAGCTTGCTGTTGTGATCATCCCAGGAAGTCTTGATGACTTCCACTTTGATTTCGGGATGCTCGGCCATGAAGTCGTTGGCCCAGGTATCAATGTCGTCCAGATAGGTGCCCGTTACCGGGGGAACCATCACGGTGATGGTATCGGTCGCCTCTGCGAAAGCAGAGGTCATGCCCAGCAGCATCATGGCTGCCAGCAGAAGAGCCAGAAACTTTTTCATGTTTTTCCCTCCAACGTTTCAGCTTTGTGGAAAAATTCCACTGCGCCTATATTGTAACGCCTGCACAAACGCAAGTCAATCGATTTTTCCCTATTTCACAAAAAAATGCTGTTGTCTGGCAGACAGCAGCATGAAAAAACGCAGGTTTCAGATAAGTTGTCTTACATCATTTCTATCAGAATTTCAGCGCCAGTTTGTCAGAATCCGAAGGAAACCTTCCACCAATCCGGGCATGCCCACGTCCTCGGCGGCCACGGCAGCAAGGCGGGCTACTACCCGTCCGCCCAGCTTCACCCGTATCAGCCCCAGCGCATCCCCGGCTTTCAGCGGCGCTTCCACCTCTTCAGGAAGCTCCACCTCCAGGCTGAGCTGCTTTTCCTGCCCCAGCTTCATCAGCATGCTCAGGCCCGAGCCTGCGGCGGCGTCCACCTCGTCCTGCATGCCCAGATGAACCTTCACCTTCTGCCCCAGCCGGTCGCCCTTCTGAAGAACCGTCACCCGTTTATAGCTGCTGAAACCGTAATCCAGCATGGCCCGCGCTTCGTTGAAGCGCGTCTGGCTGGCGGACGCGCCCAGCACGATCGCGATCAGCCGCATGCCGTTTTTCTCCGCCGTACAGCTCAGGCAGTACTTGGAATCGTCCGCGCTGCCGGTCTTCAGACCGTCGCAGCCCTCGTAGAACCGTACCAGCCGGTTGGTGTTGGTCAGATCCGTCACCCGGCCGCTGGGATGGGTCAGCGTGTCCATCCACACCGCGCCGTAGGAGAAATACTCCGGGTGAGTACATATTTCGCAGGAGAGCAGCGCCACGTCCCGAGCGGTGGTGTGCTGCCCCTGCACCGGCAGACCGGTGCAGTTGACGTATACGGTGTCCGTCATGCCCAGCTCCTGCGCCCGCTCGTTCATCCGGGCCACAAATTCCGTCTCCGTGCCTGCCAGATATTCGGCCAGCGTATAGGCGGAGTCGTTGGCGCTGGCGATGATCGTGGACTTGAGCAGCTCTTTCAGGGAATAGACCGCGCCCGCGTCCAGCAGCGCCTGACTGCCGATCTGTCCGGCAGCGGCCTTGCTGACCGTCACCTGATCCTCCAGCGTGATGCTTCCGTCCTGCAGCGCTTCGAAGGTGAGAAGCAGCGTCATCAGCTTGGTTACGCTGGCCACGGGCCGCTGCTCGTCCGCGTTCTTTTCGAAGATCACCGTGCCGGTTTCCGCCTCTACCAGCAGGGCGGAAGGCGCGCTGATCTCCACCGGAACCGTCTCTTCCAGAGGAGCCGTCCGTACCGCCGCCGTGCCAAGGGGCACAAGGCTCAGCGCCAGCAGCAGCGCGCACAGGCGCGCGCAGATTGCTGAAAAAGGGGAGGTGCAGGAGGCACTGCCTCCTGCCGGGGTTATAGGGGCGGAGCCCCTAAGCCTTGTGCCGCAGCACTTTCCCCGCAAACCAGCGTAAGGGTGCGCAGCACCGAGGACGAGGACAGCCCGAAGGGCTGCCGCAGTACGAAGCCCGCCACGCTCTGCGGGGCGGGCCGCAAAGCGCTGTTTGCGGGCATCGGCGGCCAACATGGGGTTTTTCAACAGACTGAGCGCGCACAGGCGCACGCCTTTTCTGCAATGTGTGGTCATATCAAAAAACTCCTTCCGTTCCATTCTGAAAACAGCATGTCCACGGAAGGAGGAAAATAAACCAATGCTAAAAATTAGAAATTACAGCGCTTCCACCACGCCGTCCACCAGCGCCCGGAAGGTGTGCTTGACCCGGCGGCCCACCTCCAGCACCTCTTCCTCGGTGAGGGCCTTATCCAGAATGCCCGCCGCCATGTTGGTGATGCAGCTCAGGCCCAGCACGTCCATGCCGCAGTGCCGCGCCACGATGATCTCCGGCACGGTGGACATACCTACCGCGTCCGCGCCCAGCGTGCGCACCATGCGGATCTCGGCAGGGCTTTCATAGCAGGGGCCGTTCATCCAGCAGTATACGCCCTTATGGAGCTTGATCTGCTGCTTTTCCGCCACCTGCGCCGCCAGCTCCTGCAGGCTGCGGGTCATGGCGTAGGTCATATCCGGGAAGCGCACGCCGAAAGCGTCCAGATTGGGGCCGGTCAGCGGGTTTTTGCCGCTGAGGTTGATGAAATCGCTGATGACCATCAGCGCGCCCTCGCCGAAGTCCAGATTCACGCCGCCTGCCGCGTTGGTGAGGATGACGGTCTTCACGCCCAGCAGCTTCATGACGCGGATGGGCATGGTCACCTGCCACTGGTCGTAGCCTTCGTAGGAGTGGAAACGGCCCTGCATCATGCAGACCTTTTTGCCGTGCAGCTCGCCGCAGTGCCAGCGGCCCGCGTGGCCCGGCGCAGTGGACACCGGGAAGCCGGGAATGTCTTTATAGGCGATGCTTTTGGCGTTTTCCAGGCTTTCCACATAGTCGCCCAGACCGCTGCCCAGCACCACGCCGATCTCCGCCCGCCCGCAGGCGGCTTCGATGGCGTCCGCGGCGGTTTGCAGGGTTTTCATATATTCTTCAGGGGTCATTTTCAGTTCTCCTTTCGATGAGGAAGGGGTGGGAAGAAATGAGGAACGAAAAGGAATCCCGCAGGGGAAAGCGCGCTGCTTCCGGCCTTTACAGCTTCTCCAGAAAGCTGACGGCGTTGAACCGCTCGGGAATGCCCAGATATTCTGCCACGGTGGCGGCCATATCCGCATAGGTGGCCCGGGTGCCCAGATCGGTCAGCCCCTTCATGCCCTTATGCCACACCAGAATGGGGACATATTCGCGGGTGTGATCCGTGCCGGTGTAGGCGGGATCGCAGCCGTGGTCGGCGGTCAGGATCAGCAGGTCGTCGTCCGTCATTTTCGCCTGAATTTCCGGCAGACGGCTGTCGAAGTATTCCAGTCCCTCGGCATAGCCCTTCACGTCCCGGCGGTGGCCGTACACGGAGTCAAAGTCCACCAGATTGACGAAAATCAGCCCGGAAGCGTCCTTGTCCATGGCCTTGAGGGTCGCGTCCACACAGGCGGGGTTTCCGGCGGCATGGTCGCTCTCAGCCAGACCGCGATGGCAGAAAATATCCTCGATTTTGCCAACGCCCATGGTGAAAACGCCGTGGGCTTTCAGCGCATCCAGCAGGGTCTCCCCGGTGGGCTCCAGCGAGAAATCCCGGCGGCGGGGCGTGCGGGTGAAGTGGCCCTTGCCCGTGCCGGTGAAGGGCCGGGCAATGACGCGGCCTACGGCGTGGTCGCCCACCAGCATTTCCCGGGCAATGCGGCAGATACGGTACAGCTCGTCCACGGGGATGACGTCCTCATGGCAGGCGATCTGGAAGACGCTGTCGCCGGAGGTGTAAACGATGAGGGAGCCGGTGCGCATGTGTTCCTCGCCCAGCTCATCCAGAATGGCAGTGCCGCTGGCGGGATAATTGCCCAGCGTCTTGCGGCCGATGCGGCGTTCAAATTCGTCCATCACGTCCTTGGGGAAACCGTTGGGATAGGTGGGGAAAGCCTTGTCCAGCTTCAAGCCCATCATTTCCCAGTGGCCGGTGGTGGTATCCTTGCCTGCGGAGACCTCCATGGCCCGGCCAAAGGCGCCGGCGGTTTCCTCCGGCACGGGATAGCCCAGCCCTTCAATGCGGCCCAGTCCCATTTTTTCCATGTGGGGCAGGCTGGGATGAGCCTGTTCCCAGATATGGCCCAGCGTGTTCGCACCTACGTCGCCGTACTTGTCCGCGTCCGGCAGTGCGCCTGCGCCGACGCTGTCCAGAACGATCATAATGACTCGCTTCATCGCAATATCCTCCCTGACGGCTCCGGCCGTCCTAAATCATGTTTTTCGGGCTTTCGCCCTTGTTTGATGATTATACCGTTTTGAAAAAGCCTGCGTCAAGCCCCGCCGGAGACCGTGACCGTGGGGGCCTCGCCCGGCTTCGCCTGCTTCAGCAGGGCGCGGTAGCGCTCGTCCAGCAGGAGCGGATCAAAGCCGGTCAGAAACAGCAGGTGCTTTTTGGGCATGGGATGCAGGCAGAACCAGTCCGGGTGCTGATGGATAAGCCGCTGCCAGAGCGCTACTTCGGAAAAGCCCCGCTTGAGCTCGTCGTCCACCTGCGTCAGGTTCAGCGTCAGCCGGCAGAGGGGCTTGAGCAGCTCCGCCGGAACCAGCACAAAGGACAGGTCGGGAATGGCGTTGACGGTGGCCAGATGGACGCGGCCGTCCATGAGAAGGGTGAAATCCGGCTCGGCCTGAGGGCAGATGGGATGCTTGAGGATGTCCATATTCACCCAGGCGACGAACTCAAAGTCCGGGTGCTGCTCCGCCGTTTTGGCCAGCAAAAGAAACTTGGAGCGCTGAAACCATTGCTCCTGCGTCATGCCCTTTTGCAGATAGCTTCGCGGCAGCAGACTGCTGTCCGGGCAGCTGCGGGCATTGGGGTACAGGCTGCGGAGCGTCCGCTCCTGCGCGCCGCCGGTGTAGAGGTACAGGGGCAGCGCCGTGAGCGCCATCAGAAAACGGAAGCGCAGCAGATAGTTCATGATGGGCTTGCGCCGCTGGGGAAGGTCGATACAGGCCGTTACCAGCAGCGGCTGACGGATGCGGCGGCTTTTGGGCAAAAGAAGCTGTTTCTGCTTTTTCCATAAAAGGGCGGCAGGCATCTGCTGGGCGTAGGTCTCCTCCCGGCTGAACAGCCCCCAGCGGGCCCGCAGGTCGGAACGGCGATCCTCCGGCGGGCCTTCCCGGAACCCGGCCAGCTGTTCAAACCGGGCCAGCGTGGTGCCGGGCAGAATCTCCCGGGCAGGCCGCCGCAGCAAAGCGGGCGGCTCCTCCCGCAGGGGCCAGAACACGGGCCGGTCCAGCGCATACACGGGAATGCCGGACACATAAGCGGCGAAGGACAGGGTTTCCGGCCGCAGATCCATCCGGCGGAGGGTCTCCGTCCGGGCAAAGATCAGGCCGGGGCAGACCACCATCGTGGGCGGCGGCGCTGCGCTCAGTACCAGCGGCAGGCCTCGGACAATCCGCGCGCCCGCGGCTTCAAACCGCTCGGACAGGCCGGGCAGGTAGGCCTGCGGGGGATACGCGCCGTCCGCCGCGCCGATCATGCCGGTCAGCAGCGCCTCCCGGCGGGCAGTCTTGGCAAAGCGGCGCAGAAGCTCCTGATCCCATTTGGGGCCGAAATCATATTCCCCGTTCATCAACAGCGTATGGCTGGCATCGTCCGCCAGCGCCCCGGCGAAGCCTTCCCGCTCGCCGTAGAACTGCACCTGCGCCTGAAGCCCCAGCCGGGGCCACACGTCCCAGAATGCCTTTTCCAGCCTGCGGGACAGGGAAAATCTCAGCCCCGCAGGCACTTCCGCCGCCCGGATGGCGCGGCACACCGTCAGCGCCGCCGCTTCCGCGTCGGGCATTCGCCCCAGCGCCACCAGAATGCTGGATATGGGCATGGGTATCTATCTCCTGTATTGGATATATTGGATTTAGGCTTTTTCTACGTATTTTTCCATCAGCCGGAGCGTATTCTCCACGCCCTTGACGTGGCTGCGCTCATAGCCGTGGGAGGCGTACACGCCCGCGCCGATGAGGGCATAGCGGATGTCCCGCCCGGAGCGGAGCGCCGCGCCTGCGTCGGAACCGTAGAAGGGGTACACATCCACGGCGTAATCCAGCTGATGCTTTTGGCAGAGGTCGATCAGCTCGCCGGTCATGGAGTAGTCGTAGGGGCCGGAGGAATCCTTGGCGCAGATAGAGACCTGCTGCTCGGTGCAGCTGAGGCCCTCGCCCACGCAGCCCATATCCACCACCAGCAGATCCTCCGTATCCTCCGGGATTCCGGCGGACGCGCCGTGGCCCACTTCCTCATAGACGGAGAAGAAAAGGGAGGTTTTCCGTTCGGGCTGCACCTCGCCCTCGGCCACGGCACGGGCCAGCTCCAGCAGCATTCCCGCGCTGAGCTTATCATCCAGAAAGCGGCTGCGGATATAGCCGGAGGGCGTTACCCGCGCCCGGGGATCCAAGCAAATAATGTCGCCGTTCCGGATGCCCAGCGCCAGCACGTCTTCTTTGCTCTGGACGTTTTCATCCAGCAGGATCTCCAGCGTTTTAATGTCGCGCTTGCCCTCTTCCAGCTCGCGGTTCACATGAACGGAGGCGTTCTGCATCTCCACCACGCCGGTATACTGGCGGCCGTCCCGGGTGACGACGGTCACGTTTTCCGTTTCCACGGCCTGACAGGAGGGCCCGCCCAGCAGGGCAAAGCCCAGCCGTCCGTTGGACTTGATCTCCCGAACCATCAGGCCCAGCGTATCCACATGAGCCGCCAGCGTCAGCGGACGGCCTTCACCGCCCAGTGTGCAGACCACGCAGCCCTTTCGGGTACGAACGGGCGCAAAGCCCATTTCCGTCAGCTGGCTCAGCAACCAGTCGGTCACATTGGCCGTATAGCCCGTCGGGCTGGCAATCGCCAGCAGCTTCATGGCCTGTTCAACAGCATTTTGCGTATTCATTCTTCCAAGAACTCCTTTCCCAAGGGGCTGAGCCCCTTGACCCCGGACTGCGCGCCTTTGGCGCGCAGGGTGCTCGGGGGACATGCGGCTTGGCCGTGAAATTACCGCCGCTCGGCAACGGGCCTCGCGGCTCGCGGGTCTGGTGCAGCTCCCTGCCGGTTGGCAAGAGAAGACCGCCGCTCGGCGGAAGGCCTCGCGGCTCGCTTCTCCAAACCCGCTGGCCGGTTATTTTCCAAAATCGGCCAAGCAGCAAAAAATTTTCAATCTGCAAGGGGTAAGTATGCCCCACGCCGACTGCGGGGAAATGCAGGCCTTCATTCGTTTGCCTTGCGAAACGGTCAACCGGCAAGAAATAATTCATCCTGCAAGGGGTAAGTATGCCCCACGCCGATTGCGGGGGAGCAGAGCGGCGATAGGCAGCGGAGGGAAAAAGGCCCGCCCATTTTGACGGCGGAAAAAGGCGAGCTCCGAGCGCGCACGATGGTAGGCGT
>SFGO01000171.1 GCA_004556545.1 Clostridiales bacterium | reverse complement strand
GCCTTTCGGTTTTGTCTGAGCAACTCAACCTTAACACAGGCCATCCCTATTCGCTATCCTTTTTTCTCTTTGTCACACATCATCGTAACACCTACAGATATCGCCCCATTACCGCCATTTTTACTGCTCGTCCCCGAAATCGGCGCGGTACGCCGCCGCCAGCTTCTCCGGCCAGTCCCCGATGGGCTTCAGCACGCCGGTGAAGAACCGCAGCGTGGCCGGCTCGTGGACGAATTCCAGCCCGCCCACCAGCTGGCGGTGGTCAAACAGCCACTTTACCCGGTCGATGACGTACTCCGTCTGGGACAGGGTAAACACGCGGCGCGGGAAGGCCAGCCGCAGCAGCTCCATGGAGGCGATGCGCTCCGTGCCATCCGGTTCGCGCTCCTCCGACAGTGTGCCGCGCTCCATGCCCCGGATGCCGCCGCAGATGTACAGGGCGCAGGACAGGGCACCGGCGGAGTATTCGGACTGGGGCACATGGGGCAGGAACTCCTTCACGTCGATGTGTGCGCCCAGACCGCCGCCGGGGGTGATGACGGGCACGCCGTATTCATCCAGCCGCTTGACGCAGTAGTCGATGAACTGCGGCCCCTGGGAGATCACGTCCATGTCCATGCTCTCCTCGAAGCCCACGGTCATGGCCTCCATCTCCTTAACGGACATGCCGCCGTAGGTCAGGAAGCCCTCGAACATGGGGATCAGATCCTCCATGGAGTGGAACAGCTTCTTGTCCCGCACCAGGATCGCGCCGCCGCGGGCGAAGCCAAATTTTCGGGCGGAGAAGTAGATGATGTCGAACAGGTCGGCGATCATGCGGGTGATCTCCCGCACGGATTTGCCCTGCATACCCTCCTCACGGGTCTTGATGAAGTACAGGTTGTCCTGCAGAAGAGAGGCGTCCAGCACCGTCAGGATCTTGTATTTCCGGCAGATGGCGGTGGCGGCCTTCATGTTGGTGTAGGAGATGGGCTGACCGCCGATGAGGTTGGTGCCGGCCTCCAGCCGGACGAAGGGAACGTTGGAGGGAGTCTCCTTCAGAATGCAGGATTCCAGCGCGTCCAGATCGATATTTCCCTTGAAAGGCAGGCCGCTGTGGCTGACAAGACCTTCCTTTTTGACCAGCTCCTCCACGCGGCCGCCCAGACGGGTGATATGCGCCTTGGCGGTGGTGAAGTGGTAGTTCATGATGACACAGTTGCCGGGCTTGACAAAGCGGGTGGCGAGAATGTTCTCACAGGCACGCCCCTGATGGGCGGGCAGGCAGTTCTCGATGCCGAACAGCTCCTGGAGCTTGGCCTGCATACGGAAGAAGGTCTCGCTGCCGGCATAGGCGTCGTCAGCCTGCAGCATGGCCGCCTGCTGGCGGTCGGACATGGCGTTGACGCCGGAATCGGTAAGCATGTCCAGAAAAATGTCGCCGTTGTGCAGCTGGAAGGTATTGAACCCGGCCTGCTGCATTTTTTCCAGGCGCTGGGCGGTGGGCAGCAGGTGCAGCTGCTGGACGATCTTGACCTTGTGCATCTCCATGGGGATGGGTTCGTGCTTGTAAAAAGTAATGGCAGGCATAGTGTGCCCCTCCTTGTAATTCATAGTATATAATAGTAGTGCGTAATGCTACGCGGCGCAGTGCTGCGCGAAGTCGTTGTTGTGATCCCGCCGCCGCGGGTATCGCCGTATGGGAAGAAATGCAGTCATCGTAACGCTCCTTGAAAACAAAAACGTCCTCTGCGTCCAGAAAGGACACAGAGGACGAGAATAAACCCGTGGTACCACCTCAGTTTACCGCTTGCGCGGCCTCATAGGATACTGACATATCCGCAGCGCTGTAACGGGCGCGCCCGGCGTCGCCTACCACTCCGGAGAGCTTCGGAACGCGGCTCAGGACGGTAATTGGGGCGCTGCTGCTCCGCTGCCTTGCACCGACCGGCAGCTCTCTGCTGTAAGCGCTTGCAGCACCTTACTGGGTGTCCTTCATCGCTGTAACTGTGTTGCGGATACTTTAACACTTTGAACCGGGAATGTAAATAGCAATAATTGACAATTGACGGGGAAACAGAAGCGATTCTGTTGTACATCGTGTATGGGATGAAATTAGCACAGCTTATGATAGTGATGCTTCTATCTGGATACTGAGAAATCGAAAAATAGGGGTTGCAAAATGATTCGGTGTATGGTAATCTAACAAAGCTGTCCGACAGGGCGGCGCACATGAGTAAAATCCGGTCAACGAAAAATGTCTGAAAAAGGTAAAAAAGTAGTTGACAAGATGGCAGACATGTG
>SFGO01000170.1 GCA_004556545.1 Clostridiales bacterium | reverse complement strand
TTCTCTTCCAGAAAGTCCACGCAGAACTTCTGGTACGGGTGCAGATCCTTTTCACCCGGCAAAATGAACCTCCTTCCTGCGCCGGACAATGTGCCGGCGACTGATAGACTGATAACGTATAGAAGTACTGAGCAGATACCTTATGCGGCAGCAAACTTTGGCGTTAGAGCATTCCACACTTTGCAGGCTCATGAGGTATCGGGGGAGAGATCGGGCAAAAGAAAGGCTGGCGGTAAAAGGGGCAGGAGCAAAAAAGTCACTACCCTAAAACCGCCAGCCTTACAGCGTCAAATCCTGAAACGTTGCGTTGTGTTCTCCCGCGCGCGCGTACAGGCATTCGGGCATATACGCGCTCATTTTCCCTTTTATCCCTCTTTTTTCAAATACTCATATAGAAAGAACGTAACAGGGAAACAGAAAAAATTCCCTCTATAATATAGGCTCAGTAACTCCGCTGTTGCCTGCCCTGTTACCTTCTGAAATGGTGACAGAGAATCTGTTTCCTTTTCCGATGGTAACGTACTTCGCAACGCCGTACCTTACGCCTTACGAACGAAGCAGCGCTGCGGCCCGTAGGGGCTCCTGCGCATCGCGCCGGTTTTATTGCCGTCGTACTTCTCCCAGCCGCCGATCTTCATCAGCATTCCGAAGATGTCGTAGGTATCGGAGCGCTTGATCGTGGAAGGATCTTTTCCAAAGCACTCCGCCCAGATTTCAACCGCACAGACGGTGCTTCGCTGAACAGTTCCAATGCGATTGCCGCCCGTGAACTGATCTCCGCGCAGGAAGCCCCGGCGCTCCGCCAGATCCATCTTATCCCAATCCTCCGGCAGCAGTGTGTTCAGGTATTCCGCGATCATGCCCTCGCGGACGTCGCTCTCCAGCGCAGCCGTCTGCTCCATCTCCGCCTGTTTTTCTTCCTCGGGCGTCAGGAACAGCTTCTCGCCATTCTTATACAGCTGCCAGGCTTCCGCCCACAGCTGCGGTACGACGCTCTCCACTTCCCACGGACGATGCGGCGAATTGGCTGTGCAGGTCACCGGCCAGAAGCGGCGGTTTCCGGTCACGTCTCGCAGAAAACCGTCGCCGTTGTTCGTGCTGCCCACAATGATGCACTGGCGGGGATGATCCTCCACGCTGTAGCCGTAGGAATGCCGAAACTTATCATCCTGCCGGGTGATAAACGCCTTGACCGTTTCAACGTCCATCTTTTTCAGCCCCGCCAGTTCGCCCAATTCCAGAATCCAGTAGCCCTGCAGTTTTTCCGGCGCGGCCTTATCCTTCATGTCGCTGATGGTCAGGCTGTCGGAAAACCACTTGCCGCCCAGTTTGGCAAAAAAGGAGCTCTTGCCCATGCCCTGCGGCCCGTTCAGTACCACCACGCTGTCGAACTTGATCCCCGGTTCATAGATGCGCGCCACAGCGGCGACCATCATCTTTCTGGCAATGGCGCGGATGTACAACGTATCCGGGCTGCCCAGATAATCGATGAACAGCGTGTCCACTCGGGGGACGCCGTCCCAGGCGGGAAGGGATTCGATGTAATCCCGGACAGGGTGATAGCTGCGCTCAGCCGCAATCGCCAGCAGAATGCTTTTCAGCTTGCTGGGCGTGTACAAATTATAGACCCGCTCCAGATAAATCTGGATTGCACCCAGGTCGGATTCATTCCAGCCGGGCTTCAGCTGCGTCCAGGGAAGCGTGGTCTTACCGTCCGCATCCCTGCGAATGTCGATGCCGCTGCGATGGATATTGTAGGCGATATCCTTCAGCTTGGGATCGTTGCGCAGGATGAGCGCGAGGTTGCCAAGGGTATCCTTCACGCGCCCCTGTTTGTCGATCTCCAGCGCGTCCTGCCAGTTTTCATCTGACGCATTGCTCGATGAAACGGAAGCACTATTTTCGGTATCCAGATTACCGAATTCTTCCATGGCCTGTGCGCTGCGCTCCTCAGCCAGCTGGCGTTTCGTCGCTTCATCCTGCGCGGCGTATTCCTGCATCCGCCTGATGGAACTCTTCTCGTCGCCCACCATGGAGCCATCCGGCGCGGTACCGCCCGGCGTGAACAGATGCCAGCGCACCAGATCAAAGGCGTTGCACAGCTTGCCGCCCGCGGGATCGGTGGCGTGATGAGAAAAGGCGTACTTGTCGTCGTAGACCACCAGTCCGCCCGTGGTGCTGCCGCCGATGAACGTATATCGGTCGTCCTGTTCCGTAGTCGTATAACGGTCAGAGAGGATATGCGTCAGCACATCGGTAATGGTATGCGCCCGGCAGAATGCGCCGATGATCCCGCGCTTTTCAGTAGGATCTTCCTGTTTGCCGGCAGTGTGCCGGATGCGCTCCTCCACC
>SFGO01000169.1 GCA_004556545.1 Clostridiales bacterium | reverse complement strand
AAAGAGCAGATCACACGCACACCGGCAATATCCATGATATTTGCCTGCATGGTCGGAAAATCCAGAGAAAGTCCGCGCTTTTGCATCTTATTCATAATGCTGGACGGCGACTTCAAGCGGCTTTTCATACTTTCTATCGGATTGCGGTCATGCTGCAATGAAAACTCTTCGTTCAGAATTTCCAACCTGCTTTCAAGTGCTTTCAGTGCGCAGCGGTATTGCAGCATGACCTCCTGATATTTGCGGTTCTCACTCAAAAGCCGCTGGCATTGCAGGTCGTTCAGACCCTTGTCCGCTGCCACGGCCAGACCGAACAGATTCTCGCTCATATGCGCTCCATTCCGCAGGGATAGGGGCTTTGGGCCAGCCGCTCCTTCATCACAGCCTGATAGAAACTGTATCCGCCGGCAAGGTGGGCGCAGGTGAAACCGTATTGCGTCAAAAGCCGACAGGCCAGATAACTGCGAAGTCCTGTCTGGCAATTCACATAAACAGGCTTACTCCGGTCTAACTCGTCCAAATGCTCCCGAAGATCGTCCAAGGGAACATTCCGAAAGCCGTCCAGATGGCCCCGCTGATACTCCCACTCCGTTCGGACGTCCAGCAGCGCCGCGCTGCCGTCGCGGGGCAGGCCGTCCACCTCGTCCCAATGGAACTGCCGCACCTTCCCGCTCTCCAAGTCCTCGATCATAAAGCCCGCCATGTTGGCCGGATCCTTGGCGGAGGAATAGGGCGGCGCGTAGGCGAGGTCCAGCTCCGTCAGCTCCAGCGCCGTCATACCGGCGCGGATGGCGGTAGCCAGCACGTCGATCCGCTTATCCACGCTATCCCGGCCCACGATCTGTGCGCCCAGCAGCCGCAGCGTTTCCTTTTCGTACAGCACCTTCATCGTCATGGACTGGGCGCCGGGATAATAGGAGGCGTGAGAGGCCGTGGGAAGAATGATCTTCTCGTAGGCGATGCCCGCCGCCTTGGCGGTTTTTTCGTTGATGCCCGTGGAGGCCGCTGTCAAATCAAAGACCTTCAAAACGGAGGAGCCTTGAGAGCCGGTAAAGCGGCTGTTTCCGCCGCAGATATTGTCGGCGGCGATGCGGCCCTGCTTGTTGGCGGGGCCCGCCAGAGAGATCAGCGCCTTCTGTCCGGTCACGAAATGAGTGACCTCCACGGCGTCTCCCACGGCGTAGATGTCCGGCACGGAGGTCTCCATCCGCTCGTTGACAGCGATGCTGCCCCGGATGCCCAGCTCCAGTCCGGCCTCCTTTGCCAGATGGGTGTCCGGCGTGACGCCGATGGCCAGCAGCACCATATCCGAATGCAGTGACTCACTTTCTTCCAGCAGGGTCAGCACGGAATCTCCGTCCTGTCGGAATCCAGTGACAGTTTCACCCAACCGCAGAGCCACGCCGTGTCTACGCATTTCCGTATGGACAAAGCTCGCCATATCCGCATCCAGCGGCGCTAATAGCTGCTTCGGACGCTGAACGATGGTGACGGCGATGCCCATTTCCGTAAGGTTTTCCGCCATTTCCAGTCCGATAAATCCGCCGCCAGCCAAAACAGCGGTCTTGGGCTTTTCTTCCTCGATGAAGCAGCGGACGCGGAAGGTATCCTCCACCGTCCGCAGGGTAAAGACCCGCTCGCTGTCCACGCCGGAGAGGGCGGGAACCGTCGGCTTTGCGCCGGGTGCGAGGAGTAGTTTGTCATAGGTTTCCGTGTAGACCTTTCCACGATCTAATGCGTGAACGGTGACGGTTTTTTCTGCGGGATTGATCGCAGTTACTTCCTGCCGTACCCGCACGTCAATGCGGAAACGGTCCCAAAAACTCTCCGGGGTTTGCAGCGTCAGCTCGTCCCGATCCACGATCACGCCGCCCACATAGTAGGGCAGGCCGCAATTGGCGTAGGACACATAGCCGCTGCGCTCGATCATCACGATCTGCGCGTGTTCATCCAGACGGCGGATGCGGGCAGCGGCAGACGCACCGCCCGCCACGCCGCCTACGATCACAACTTTCATCTTGCGCCCTCCACCATGGCGGCGATCTCCGACTTAGGCCGGTAGCCCACCGACTTCGCCACGGCCTTGCCGTCCTTGAATACCACCAGCATGGGGATGCTGGAGACCTGAAAGCGCATGGCCAGCTCCATCTGCTCGTCCACATTGATCTTGCCCACCTTGAGGGCGTCGGCGTTTTCCTCAGCGATCTCGTGGAGCACGGGAGCAAGCATCTTGCAGGGGCCGCACCAGTCCGCGTAGAAATCCAGCAGGACGGGCTTGTCGGAACGCAGTACCTCGTTTTCAAAATTCGCAGCAGTAATTTTCAGTTCAGCCATGAGAAAGGCTCCTTTCGTTTGTGTATTGTCAGTCTTTGTTTTTCAGCTT
>SFGO01000052.1 GCA_004556545.1 Clostridiales bacterium | reverse complement strand
AACTTGCCATCCACAAGTGGCAGCCTTTCTTCCGCTCCCTGCTTTTCTCATGCTTGAAGCCCCACTGCTGCATTGCAATGGGGCTTATTTGACAGGCTGCGCGCCCGTTCTGGGGAACGGGCGCGTTTGTTTATTTTTGGAAAGCCGCCAGCGCGGTCAGGGCTTCATGCACCAGCCGGGACAGGACTTCCGGGTCGGCCCGGCCGCCGGTCAGGGCCATGGCCTTGCCCATGAGGGCTTTTTCCACGGTGAGCTTGCCCCGCAGATACCCCTCCGTCAGGGCGGGGTTTTCCTGAAGCGCCTGCGCCGCCGCCTGACGAAGGACGCTTTCGTCCGTCAGCAGGAACAGACCGTGTTCCCGGGCGTAGGCTTCCGGCTCCACGTCTTCGTCAAAGAGAACGGCGAGGATCTTTTTGCCGGTGGAGCTGTTCACCCGGCCCTCGCTGAGCAGGTTGCTCAGCGCCGCCAGCCGGTCAGGCGGAATGGGCAGGCTGGTTTCGTTCCGCTCGGTTCCGGGCGGCTCCCGCAGGGTCAGCTGCGCGAAGACCTCGCCCAGCAAAAGATTGGCCAGCGCCGTGCAGCTCCGGGCGTGGACGGCGGCCTGCTCATAGTAGGCGGCAAGCCACGCTTCCTCCGTCAAAAGCTCCGCCGCTTTCCGGGACAGGCCGTATTTCTGCTGGAAAAGGGCGCACTTTTCATCCGGCAGCATGGGCAGGGAAGCCCGGAGCCGTTCCAGCTCTTCCGCCGGGAAAGCCACCGGCGGCAGGTCGGGCTCCGGGAAATAACGGTAATCGCCGGTGCTTTCCTTCCGGCGCATGACGATGGTCTTGCCGGTGCGCTGGTCAAAGCGCAGCGTCTCCTGCAGCACCGCCCCGCCCGCGTCCAGAATGGCCGCCTGCCGGGCGTACTCGGCCCGGATGGCCCGCTCCACGCTCTGGAAGGAATTCAGGTTCTTCATTTCCGTGCGGATGCCCATGGGCTGGCCCGGACGGCGAAGGCTCAGGTTCACGTCGCAGCGGAGACTGCCTTCGTTCATGCGGCAGTCGCTGACCCCGGCGGCGCTCAGAATGGCCCGCAGCTTTTTCAGATAGGCGCTGGCTTCTTCCGGCGCACGGAAGTCCGGCTCAGTAACGATCTCGATCAGGGGCACGCCGCAGCGGTTCAGGTCGATGGCCGTCACGCCGGGCCGGTCGTGCAGCAGCTTGCCCGCGTCCTCTTCCACATGGATGCGGGTAATGCCGATGCGCTTCACGCCTTCTTTGACAGGAATCTCCACAAAACCCGCCTCGCACAGGGGGTGAAAAAACTGGGTGATCTGATAGGCCTTGGGCAGGTCGGGATAGAAGAAATTCTTCCGGTCGAAGCTGCTGGCCGGGTTCACCCGGCAGTTTAGGGCAAAGCCCGCCAGCGCGGCCAGCTCCATGGCCCGGCGGTTCAGCACGGGCAGCGTCCCCGGAAGCCCCAGACACACCGGGCAGACCAGCGTGTTGGGCGGCGCGCCGTAGCGATTTTCACATCCGCAGAAAGCCTTGGTGCGGGTCTTCAGCTCCACATGGGTCTCCAGACCGACTACCATTTCATAGCGGTTTTCGGAAGGCTTCGTCATGCCTGCGCTCCTTCCTGCCCGACGGCCGTCAGACGTTCATAGGGATGGCTTCCCCGGGGAAGGGGACAGGCCGCTTCATACCGGGCCGCCGCCCGGAACAGCAGGGGCAGCGAAGTCCGGCCGCCCATCAGCGTCATGCCCATGGGCAGCCCTTCGCCCGAAAGACCGCAAGGCAGGCTCAGCGCCGGAAGCCCCGCCAGATTGGCGGGCACGCTGTACAGGTCGGACAGGTACATCCGGGCGGGATCATCCTGCTTTTCGCCGATGGGCCACGCCGGGCCGGCCGTGGTGGGGAACAGCAGCATATCCACGGCTTCCAGCGCCCGTTCCAATTCCTTTTGCAGAAGGGCGCGGGCCTGCACGGCCCGGTCGTAGGTTTCGGCCCGGTGCTCCTCTGAGAGGCTGTACGCCCCCAGCAGGATCCGCCGCTTGACCTCCATGCCGAAGCCCTCCCGGCGGCTTTCCCGATAGAGCTCGTTGATCTCCGCTGCCGAAGCCCGATGGCCGTAGCGAACGCCGTCGTACCGGGCCAGATTGCTGCCCGCTTCGGCGCAGGAGAGCGTCAGATAGGCAGGCAGGCCCAGCGGCAGCGACGGAAGGGAGAGAAAGCTGACTTCCGCGCCCAGATGCTTCAGCACCTCGGCGGCGGCGCGAACCGCCCGCTCCACGTCCGCGTCCAGCCCTTGCCCGAAGGCTTCTTCCGGCAGGGCGATCTTCACGTTTTTCAGGGGCAGATCCAGCCCAGCGGTGAAATCCGCCGCCAGAGCCGGGTCGGCGGTCATGTCGTGGGGACCGCCCCCGGCCAGCAGATTCATGACCATCGCCGCGTCTTCGCTGGTTTTGCACAGCGGGCCGATCTGATCAAAAGAGCTGGCCATGGCCACCAGCCCGTAGCGGCTGACGGTTCCGTAAGCGGGCTTGACCCCGGCCACGCCGCACAGGGCGGCAGGCTGACGGATGCTTCCGCCGGTATCGCTGCCCAGCGCCACCGGCGTCATGCCGGCAGCCACGGCGGCGGCGCAGCCCCCTGAGGAGCCGCCGGGTACCCGGCTGGGATCCCATGGATTGCGGGAAGGGCCGAAAAAGCTGGTCTCCGTGCTGCTGCCCATGGCGAATTCGTCCAGATTGACTCGGCCCAGCAGCGGCATGCCCGCCTGCTGCAGCCGACTGACCGCCGTGGCGGTATAGGGCGGACGGTAGTTTTCCAGCATCCGGCTGGCGCAGGTACAGCGCCGTCCTTCTACGCACAGGTTATCCTTTACCGCAAAAGGAACGCCGTCCAGCCGGGAAAGGGGCTTGCCCTCCCGGCGGCGGCGATCGGACGCCCGGGATTCTTCCCGGGCGGAAGCTTCAAAAACCTCCAGAAACACGTTCAGCGCGGGGTTCTGCAGGGCGATATGATCCAAAAAGGCTTGCGTTACGTCCTCGGACGAAAAAGTCCCGTTCTCCAGTCCGCGCGCCAGTTCCGAAGCCGGCAGCGCGCACAGGGAGAGAAAGCGGCGGTTCCCTTCCATGAGCGAACAGTCTCCTTTATGATTATGACAGCGCGTGGGGTACCGTGATCAGGCCGTCCGCGGAGGCGGGGGCGTTGGAAAGCGCCGTTTCCCGGTCAAGGCAGGCGGAAGGCTCGTCGGCCCGCAGGGCGGCGCAGGGCTTTTCCGGGCGGAAGTCGGCGGGCTCTTTCCCGGCCATGGGCGGCAGCGACGCCGAGCGCAGCACCGAGGACCACTGCCGCCGGATGGCTGCTTCCTCCGCCGGGGTCAGATGCAGCATGCACGGCTCCTCCAAAAGGCGTTTCCATTCCGATTCCATAGGCGGCGCTCCTGTTCATACCAGAATCAGCGGCATCTCTCCGCAGGGAGCGGAGAAACTTCTTCAGCCGAAAAATACGGCCCGGGAACGCTTTTGTCCCAGTCCGTCCGGCATTACTATACCATGTTTGCGCTGGGAATTCAACCGGCGGAGGCGGCCGGGGCCGGGGATGGAAAAACGCCTTTGGAGGGAATCCAACGAATGAGTTGCGAAAAAGCCAGCAATCATGTATAATTAGCCTGACCTGCTGTGCGTAACGGGCAGGCCAGCATTGTGGGCGCGCCGCGCCGCACAGGGGAGGCAAGGACTTATGGAATGTAAGATCAAAAATGACATCGGTACGATCTATATCACCGAGGATGTCATGCTGAAGGTGGTCGGCTACGCCGCGCTGGAATGCTACGGTATCGTCGCCATGTCCTCGAAACGCGCCAAAGACGGGCTGGTGCAGTGGCTGGGACGGGAAAACCTGTCCAAGGGCGTGCAGCTTCGTCTGGTGGACGACATGCTGGATGTGGATCTTTTTATCATTGTGGAATACGGAATTTCCATCGCCGAGGTCTGCAAGACCATCGCGCAGACCGTGCGCTATAAGCTGGAAAGCATGACGGGCGTGAAAGTCCGCCGCGTCAATATCTCCGTGGAGGGCATCCGGGTATAAGAAGGACGCTGGCCCCATGGCATACAAATACAAGCGTATCGGGAGGAAATGACCTTGATCCAAGCCAAAACGATCGACGGGGTGCTGCTGCGGGATATGGTGGTCGCGGGCGCCGCGCTTTTGGAAAAACATCGGGAAGCGGTGGACGCGCTGAACGTTTTCCCTGTGCCGGACGGCGATACCGGCACCAATATGAGCCTGACCATGGCCTCCGCCACCCGGGAGGTCAGCCAGAAGGAATATCTGAACGCG
The DNA here is from genome assembly GCA_004556545.1 of Clostridiales bacterium. Classification (GTDB taxonomy): domain Bacteria; phylum Bacillota; class Clostridia; order Christensenellales; family Aristaeellaceae; genus Limiplasma. The sequence goes on along the minus strand of SFGO01000052.1, from coordinate 38,163 downwards.
GGAGAGGCCGCCGCAGCCGTATCGAAGGGCGCGCTGAAGGGCGCCCGGGGCAACAGCGGCGTGATCACCTCCCAGCTTTTGCGCGGTTTCAGCCGGGCGCTGGACGGCGTGGACCGCATTACGCCCCTGCAGTTTGCCGCCGCCCTTAAAAGCGGCGCGGAAACCGCCTACAAGGCCGTGATGAAGCCCAAGGAGGGCACTATCCTGACCGTGGCCCGCGTCATTGCCGAGGAAGCCGTCAAACAGGCCGAACGCACGCCCGACGACTACGATGCGCTGTTTACCAACATCCTTTCCACCGGCGAGGTCATTCTGAAAAAGACCCAGCAGATGCTGCCCGCGCTGACTCAGGCGGGGGTGGTGGACGCCGGAGGCCGGGGCCTTCTGTACATCTATATGGGCTACGCCGCCGTGCTGCGGGGCGAGGAGCTGCCCAGCGACGACGAGGCCGAGGGCGCGGCAAGCGACAGCTTTGAGGACGAGCACAGCCTGACTGGCGAGCTGAAGTACATCTACTGCACCGAGTTCGGCATCGAGAACCTGTTCCCGGATATTGTGGAAGAGGATATCGATTCCCTGCGCCGCCGCCTGAACCGCATCGGCGACTGCGTGCGCGTCACCGGCGACCTGAGCGCCGTGAAGGTGCATGTGCACACCAACGAGCCTGCCAAGGCCCTTGAGTTCGGCCTGAGCCTGGGCGAATTGATCGACCTGAAGATCGAGAACATGGCCCAGAAGCGCCGGGAAAGCCAGCCCAAGGAAGAACCCAAGGCCGAGCCTCAGCCCGCCGCCGAACCGGAACCCATGAAGGAATCCGGCATGGTGGCCGTTTCGCTGGGCGAAGGCTTCAACCAGATCTTCCGCGACCTGACCGTGGATCAGGTGGTGGAGGGCGGCCAGACCATGAACCCCAGCATCGAGGATATTTCCGAGGCTGTGGGCCGGGTCAACGCCAAGGTGGTCTATGTACTGCCCAACAACGGCAACGTGATCCTGGCGGCGCAGCAGGCGGCTGAACTGTGCGAGGACAAGAAAGTGGTGGTCATCCCCACCAAAAACGTGGCCATGGGCATCGCCGCCGCCATCGCCTGCCAGCCTGAGCTTTCCCCCGAGCAGAACGCCGCCCGGATGGAAGAAGCCGCCCAGCGGGTGCGCACCGGCACTGTGACCTATGCCGTCCGGGATACGGATCTGGACGACCTGCACATTCATCAGGGCGATATTATCGGCCTGTACAACGGCAAGATCCAGACCGTGGGCAGCGACGTTCACGATGTGACCATGCGGCTGATGGAATCCATCGTGACCGACGAGGACGAGCTGATTACCGTTTATTACGGCAAGGACACCAAAGAAGCCGACGCACAGGCGCTCACCGACGAGCTGGAGGAGTGCTACGGCGACTGCGACGTGGAAATGCAGATGGGCGGCCAGCCGCTGTACTACTATCTGGTTTCCGTGGAATAAAGCATGGAACTTGCATCTCTGACCGGAATCGGAAAAAATCGATTGGAAGCCTTACACGCAGCGGGAATCGTCTCGTTGCGTGATCTTTTGTATACCGTTCCCCAGAAATATCGGGACTGCAGCGCCATTACGCCCGCCGCCCGGGCGGAGGCAGGGCAGCGGCAGTGCTTCTCGCTGGTCCGGGAGGGGGAGGCGAAGCTGGCCCGCTTCAAGGGGAAAATGACGCTGGTCACCTGCGCTTTTTCCGACGAGAGCGGCAAGCTGAGCGCCTGCTGGTTCAATCAGCCGTGGATGAAGGAAAATTTGAACCGGGGTACCCGCTTCCTGCTGTGCGGCCCGGTGGAAAGCCGGGGCGGACGGCTGCAGCTGATGAACCCTTCGCTGGAAAAGAATACGCGCATCGTGCCCCTGTACCGGCCCATCGAGGGACTGCCCCAGCGGGTGCACGAGCAGATCGTCCGGGAAGCGCTGGAAATGCTGGACGAGGTCTGCCCGGAAACCCTGCCCCTGTCGCTGGTGAAGCGCTATGAGCTGCTGCCCTTGGGCGAAGCCCTGCGCCGCCTGCATGCGCCGCAAATCATGGACGAAATCCCATCGGCTCAGCGACGGCTGGCCTTTGAGCAAATGCTGATGTACCAGGCGGGCATCCGCATGATGCGTCGGCTGCGCCGGGGCGGACTGCCTATGGAAATTCCAGCCGGGCGGCAGGAGGCCTTCTGGGCTTCGCTGCCCTTTTTACCTACGGGCGCGCAGCGCCGTACCCTTGCGGAGATCGCCCGGGATATGGGAATGAAAGGCCCTGCCCCCTATGCCATGGCCCGGATGGTGCAGGGGGACGTGGGCAGCGGCAAAACGGCTGTTGCCATGGGTGCGATGCTGCTGGCCGCTCAAAGCGGCTATCAGAGCGCCCTGATGGCTCCCACGGAGATTCTGGCCCGGCAGCATGTGGAAACCATGAGACCCTTTTTCGAAAAAAACGGCTTCGGCTGCGGCCTGCTGGTCAGCGGCATGCCGGCGAAGGAACGGCGGGAAGCGCTGGAAGCCATTCGGGAGGGCCGATGGCAGGCGGTGATCGGCACCCACGCCCTGATCGGCGGCAGCGTGCGTTTTCAGCATCTGGGCCTGTGCATTACGGACGAGCAGCACCGTTTCGGCGTGGCCCAGCGCACGGCCCTTCTGGAAAAAGGCGGCGACACGTCCGCCGGGCGCGCGCCGCACCTGCTGGTCATGTCCGCCACGCCGATTCCGCGTTCGCTGGCGCTGAGCCTGTTCGGCGATCTGGATGTGAGCGTGATCGATAAACTGCCCCCGGGCCGGCAGCCGGTCAAGACCCGGCTGGTGCCGGAAAGCAAGCGCAGCGGCCTGTACGCCTTTATCCGCGAGGAATTGAAGGCCGGGCGGCAGGCCTATATCGTCTGCCCGCTGGTGGAAGAAAGCGAGAACGCCGACGGCCTGATGGCGGTCAAAAGCCACGCCCGGGAGCTGAACCGGAAGGCCTTCGCCGGGTTTACGGTGGGACTGACCTACGGCACCCAGCCTGCCGCCGAAAAGCAGGCGGCGCTGGCGGATTTCGCGGCGGGAAAGCTGCAGATTCTGGTCTCCACCACGGTGATCGAAGTGGGCGTTAACGTGCCCAATGCTTCCGTGATGGTCATCGAGGACGCGGACCGCTACGGTCTGGCCCAGCTGCATCAGCTGCGGGGCCGGGTAGGCCGGGGCACGGCGCAGAGCTGGTGCTTCCTGATGGCGGAATCCAACGAGCGCCTGCAGGCGCTGGTGCGCACCAACGACGGCTTCCAGATTGCGCAGACGGATCTGGAGCTGCGGGGGCCGGGCGAGCTGCTGGGCACCCGCCAGCACGGCGAGGCCCTGATGCCCGGGGCGGGAGATATGACCCTTTTGTACCGGGCCAGCCAGTGCGTGGAAGAGATCAGCTCCGACCCCGCCTATGCGGAGGAATGGAAAGCCGTGCAGACCTTGGCGGAGGCGTATGTGAGCCAGTCTGCCGGAAAGGTCTCCGTGAGCTGAAAGGTTGAAAACCGCTTTGGTTTCGGGTACAATACCCGGGAGGTGATTTCATGCACATTGTGCTTTACGAGCCGGAAATTCCCCAGAATACCGGCAATATTGCCCGCACCTGCGCCGCTACCGGCTCGGTGCTGCACCTGATCAAGCCGCTGGGCTTTTCGCTGGAGGATAAGTATCTGAAGCGGGCCGGGCTGGACTACTGGCGCATGATGCGCTATGAGGTGCATGAAAATTTTGAAGAACTGCTGGAAAAATATCCCGGCGCGCGGATGCACTTTCTTTCCACCAAAGCGCCCCGGAGCTACACCGAAGCAGCCTATGGCCCGGATGATTTTCTGATCTTCGGCCGGGAGACCCGCGGCCTGCCGGAAAGCCTGCTCAGCCGGGTATACGACCGCTGCCTGCGCATTCCCATGGTGCCGGGCGCCCGGAGCCTGAATTTAAGCAATTCCGTGGCCATTGTGCTGTACGAAGCCCTGCGGACGCTGAATTTTCCCGGAATGCAGGAAGCAGGCGAGCTGACGGGGCGGGAGGATGAAAGCGCGCCATGGATGGATTACGTATAATGATTCGTTGACATCAGGAACGGAAAACACAAGCCCTTCGAAAGGAGGAACGTCGGATGGACGATCAAACCAGACGGTATCAGCCCGGGCAGGAGGACGAGCCCATGGAGCTCAACGACGTGCTGGAACCCTATCAGGAGCCCGGGGACGACGCTTCCCGCTTTGCCGCCGACGGAGGGGATTACGATCCCTATGCCTATGAGGAAGACGAAGAACCGGCCTACGACGATGAGGAAAACGACGGCTACGGAATCGACGAGGACGAAGCAATGGAGGACGCATGGGAGCATGAAGGCCGGGTGCGCACCACCATGGGCGTTCTGAACACCTTCAGCGTACTGTTGGGCGTTTTTGTGATCTTTGTGCTGGTGGCCATGCTGCTGGGGCTGTTTTCGTGGCTCAGGACGGATATTCTTCATTCGCTGACCCTGTTGGAGGGCGGCATCCGCTGACGCGGCCCGCGTATGCTTTCCTGTCGGTAAGGGACACTAAGGAGCGGAGCGGCTTTCAGCCGAAGGAGGGAAAACCATGGACGCCATGACGCGCTTTGAACGGGACTGCACGGCGTTTTTTCAGGCGCTCTATCCCGGCGGGCAAAGTCCGCTGGTGTTCGGCGCAGGGCTGGCCAAGCAGCCGGTGCTGATGCTGATCGGCGAAGCCCCCGGCGAGCAGGAGGCCCTGCAGGGACAGCCCTTCGTGGGCAAGGCGGGGAAGAATCTGGAAGGCTTTCTGGAAGTGCTGGGCCTGCGCCGCAGTGAAATTTACGTCACCAATACCGTCAAGCTGCGGCCCACCAAGCTGAGCGCCGCAGGCCGCCGGGTCAACCGGCCTCCCACCCGGGAGGAAAAGGAGCTGTTCCGGCCCTGGCTGATGAAGGAGATCGATCTGGTGCGGCCCCACGGGCTGGTGACGCTGGGCAACGTGGCCCTGCAGAGCTTCCTCCGGGACACGGTGGGCCATCTGCACGGGCAGTGGACCCGGGCCGTGGTTTCCCCGCCGGAAAAAGAAGCGTTCACGCTGCCGCTGTTTCCCCTGTATCATCCGGCTTCCATTATTTACAATCCCCATTTGCAGGAGGATTACGGGCGCGACCTTGCAGCGCTTCGGGAATCCCTGCGTGTAAAAACAGACGCCCCAAATGACAAATGAGACCCATGCCGGCGGAATGGAACAAAAAAACGAGACATTTTGCCGTTTCCATGCTACAATGAATCCATCAACCGGGCGAAATGCTCGAAGGAGGCATTGCGGATGGAAGCGTTTCTTCTGGAGAATCTGCCGATTCTCCTCTGTTTTCTTTTCGGCGTCATCCTGCTGATCGTCGAAGTCTTTATGCCGGGCTTCGGCCTGCCGGGCATCTCCGGCATTGTGCTGGAAGGCGCGGCCATTGTGCTGACCTACCTGTGGCACGGCGGGCTGGCGGCGCTGGGCGTTACCGTGCTGATCCTGGCCATTGTAGCCGTTGCCATCTCGCTGGCGCTGCGCTCCGCCAACCGGGGACGGCTGTCTAAATCCAACATCATCCTCAAGGAGGAGGAAACCGCCGAGAACGGCTACACGGCTACCAGCGCGGCCGACATGCAGGTCTTCGTCGGACGGCAGGGCGTGACTACCACGCCGCTGCGGCCTACCGGACTGGCTGAGTTTGACGGCGTTCGGCTCAACGTAGCCTCGCAGGGGGATTTCATTCCCAAGGATACGCCCGTGATCGTCGATCACGTGGAGGGCGCGGCTGTGGTGGTGCGCAGACGGCCGCTTCAATAGGCTTTATTCCCTATTCCCTATTCCTCATTCCTACATTCTTCATTCACCATTATTCCCATTTCATTATCGCGAGGAGGAAAGAACATGGATTTTCTCTGGACACTTGTCAATTCTTACGGCTATGGCAGCAATGAGCTGTCGGCACTGTGGATCGTGCTGGTCATCGCGCTGGCGCTGATTCTGGTGCTGGTTTTCCTGCGCTTTGTGCCGGTGGGCCTGTGGATTACCTCTCTGGCCGCCGGAGTGCATGTGAGCATCGGCTCGCTGGCCGGTATGCGCCTGCGCCGCATCCAGCCCAAGCTGCTGGTGAATCCCCTCATCAAGGCCCGCAAGGCCGGTCTGGACGTGACCCTTTCCAAGCTGGAAACCCACTATCTGGCGGGCGGCAATGTGGATCGGGTCATCAACGCCCTGATCGCCGCCCAGCGTTCCAACATTGAAATGCCCTTTGAAAAGGCTTCCGCCATTGATCTGGCAGGCCGCGACGTGCTGCAGGCCGTGCAGATGAGCGTTACCCCCAAGGTCATCGAGACCCCTGTGGTCGCCGCCATCGCCAAGGACGGCATCGAGCTGCGGGCCAAGGCCCGCGTTACCGTGCGCACCAACATTGAACGTCTGGTGGGCGGCGCCGGGGAAGAAACCATCATCGCCCGCGTGGGCGAGGGTATCGTCACCACCGTCGGTTCCAGCGAGACCCACAAGCAGGTGCTGGAAAACCCCGACCTGATCAGCCAGACCGTGCTGAACAAGGGCCTGGACGCCGGTACCGCCTACGAGATCCTCTCCATCGACATCGCCGACGTGGACGTGGGCCGCAACGTGGGCGCTCAGCTGCAGATGGATCAGGCCGAGGCCGATCGCCGCATCGCTCAGGCCCGCGCCGAGGAACGCCGGGCCATGGCCGTGGCCCGGGAGCAGGAAATGAAGGCCTCCGTGCAGGAGATGCGCGCTCGCGTGGTGGAAGCCGAGGCCGAAGTGCCCAAGGCCATGGCCGCCGCTCTGCGGGAAGGCAAGATCGGCGTGATGGACTACTATCAGCTGAAAAATCTGGAAGCGGATACCAGCATGCGGGAAGGCATCGCCAAGGCCAGCGCCCCCGTCTCCGCCCCTCGGATGAACGAAGGCAGCGGCAAGTAATGCCTGACCGACTCACCGTTTTTCAGAAAGGAGGGAACTCATGGACACATTAGTGGCATTGATTATCATCGGCGTATGCGTATCGCTGTTCCGAAAGAGCGGCGTGAAACAGTCCCGAAAAAAATCCGCCCCTTACCGGCGGGGACAGGTGAACCCCAAGCCCATTCATTTTGAGCCGACAGACCCCGTCAGCGTAACCAGAGTTACCCCTGCCCCCTTGGCCGACCCGGAGCCCTTCTGTCAGGAGGCGGAAGGCTTTTCCGACGAAGGTCAGGGAATGTCCCATTCGCTGGAACGGGCTCCCCTGACCCGGCCCGGCGACTATGTGGGCAGCCTGAACGCGGACAGCGATGAGGGCCGCGACCTGTGCGACCCGGAGCTGGGCCACGGCCATGAGGAAGAATTTACGGTTCAACACCTGCCGGACGAACCCAACCCTTACGAGGAAACCTCCCCTGTACTGTCGTGGGACAGCCGCTCCATCGTGCAGGGCGTGGTCATGAATGAGATCCTGACCCGGCCCGGCCACCGGAAGTGGGGGAGGCGTGGATGAACGGAGAGCTGCGGGTGCTGATCGCCGACGACGACAGCGGCATGCGGATGATCCTGCGCCGCCTGATCGAGAAAGCGGAAGGCTTTACGCTGGCCGGGGAGGCCGCCGACGGCAAACAGGCCATCGAACTGGCGGAGACGCTGCGGCCCGACGTGGTTTTTCTGGATGTGGAAATGCCTGAAATGACCGGCGTGGAATGCGCCCGGGTCATTCAGGACATGAACCCGGCGATTCTGCTGATCTTCGCCACGGCTCACGAGGGCTATATGGGCGATGCTTTTGAAGTATACGCCTTCGACTATCTGGTGAAGCCCTTCAAGGTGGAACGGGTGATGCAGACATTGGAACGGGCGAGGAAACTGCTGAACAGGCAGTTCGAAAAAGCGCCGCAGCCTGCCCGCCAGCCCCTTGCCCGGCCCCGGATGGGAGGACGCATGATGCTTCACCACCGGGGCGGCGTCAGCTTTCTGAGCTTTGATGATATTGTGCTGATCCAGCGGGAGGAACGCTCCACCGTGCTGTATACGGCGGACGGAAGCCGTTACGTTACCGGCGATTCGCTGGGCGATATGGAGGAACGATTGCCCGCCGAGTTGTTTTTTCGCTGCCATAAGAGCTATATCGTCAACCTGAATAAAATTCGGGATATTACTCCCTATGGACGCTGGACTTACGCGGCCCGGCTGGAAGGAATCCCGCAGGACGCGCTGATTACCCGGGAAAAATACGACGAACTGGAACGGATGTTTCAGGCAGAATGATCCATATAGTCCGCCGCCCTTCTTCGGCGGGTGCCGAGACTGGAACGAGCGCAAAAAGCCAGTGTGATGTTTGAGTCACGCTGGCTTTTTCGTTGGGTTGGCCTGAACGGCATGCCGTATCTGCTGTCCCGTGCCTATAGGACGTTGTGCAGGGAGATGGGCACCGTGAGGGGATTGCCGAATGACGGCCAACAATCGCGAAAGGCACACCAGACCGGCGAGCCGCGAGGCCTGTCGCCGAGCGGCGGTAATTGCGCGGCCAACGTGCTTGCCCACGAGCAGCCCCGCGCCCTACGGGTGCGGAGAGGGGTGCAGGGGCACTGCCCCTGCCGCGAGGCCCGTTGCCGAGCGGCGGTAATTGCGCGGCCAACGTGCTTGCCCACGAGCAGCCCCGCGCCCTGCGGGTGCGGAGAGGGGTGCAGGGGCACTGCCCCTGCCGCGAGCCGCGAGGCCTGTCGCCGAGCGGCGGTAATTGCGCGGCCAATCTGCTTTCCCACGAGCAGCCCCGCGCCCTGTGGGCGCGGAGTGGGGTGCAGGGGCAGTGCCCCTGCCTGTCATGGCTGGAATGGTGGAATGTTGGCCGGGGCTTGAAAAAAACATTACAAAAACAGGAAAGTGCTTGTAAAATGCTTGCAGATTGGGCGGTGGGTGACTATAATAAACCAATCCTGCCGGGGAGCCTCCCTCTTCGACAGGCGAGAAGGATAGGAAGTTTAGAAGGAGGAAAAGACAATGAAGAAACTGGTCTCTATGGTAGTTGCAATGATGATGGTAGTATGCTTCGCCCTGCCCGCTGTGGCTGAGGGAGCGCTGAAGATTGGTTTCATCGGACCCCTGACGGGCGGAGCCGCCGTATACGGTACTTCTGCCAAGCAGGGCGGCGAGATTGCGGTGGAGGAAATCAACGCGCTGGGCGGCCCTCAGATCGAGTTCCTGGCCGAAGACGACGAGCATGACGCCGAAAAGTCTGTCAACGCTTATAATAACCTGATGGATAAGGGCGCTCAGCTGATCGTCGGCTGCGTGACCACCACCCCCTGCGTGGCCGTTTCCGCTGTGGCCTATGACGAGCGCGTCTTTATGCTGACTCCTTCCGCCTCTTCCCCCAGCGTGACCGCCGATAAGGACAATATGTTCCAGGTTTGCTTCTCCGATCCGTCGCAGGGTTCCGCTTCTGCCGAGTATATCGCCGAGCATAAGCTGGCCACCAAGGTCGCCGTGATCTACAATAACGCCGACGCTTACTCCACCGGCATTTACCAGAGCTTCGAAGCCAAGGCCAAGGAGCTGGGATTGGAGATCGTCTCCGTGACCACCTTCACCGACGATACCACCGACTTCTCCGTGCAGGTGGCCGACGCGAAGGATAAGGGCGCTGAGCTGGTGTTCCTGCCCATCTACTACACCCCCGCATCCATGATCTTCAAGCAGGCTGCTGCTGTGGAGTACAAGCCGGTATTCTTCGGCGTGGACGGCATGGACGGCCTGCTGACCATGGAAGGTTTCGACACCAGCCTGGCCGAGGGCGTCATGCTGCTGACCCCCTACTCTGCGGACTCCAAGGATGAGCAGAGCGCGGCCTTCACCGCTAAGTACGAAGAGAAGTTCGGCGACATCCCCACTCAGTTCTCCGCCGATACCTATGACTGCGTGTACGTGATCTATCAGGCGCTGAAGGACGGCGCGATCAACGCCGATATGAGCGCTGAAGAAATCTGCGAAGCCATGATCGCCTATATGCCCACCATCACCGTGGAAGGCGTGACCGGCACCATGACCTGGAACGCCGAGGGCGAAGTGAGCAAGACGCCTTACGCCGCCGTGATCAAGGACGGCGCGTATGTGGGCGCTGACAACGTGGAAAGCGCTCAGTAACAGGCCCGCTGCCGTCCGGCATTGGGACGGTAAGAAGGAAGGACGATTCCGAGCCTTTCTTCGGGACAGACGGAAAAGGTCTGACGGCAAGTGGAGAACGCTGCGGGAGCGGCGCTCTCCACTTTGCCTATATAAGGCAATACCGCACAATTCGGCAGCGGCGCTAGCGATGCATTTTCCGCCATCCTCTCGATTTACCTCCAGTAAACCTTCGAGTTTTGCCATTGCGTCTGACAAAAAATGCACTCGTTATCGCGCCACCTCATTTGTGCGGCATTGTCTTAAAAATAAAACGGGAAAAGAACAAAGACGGACGTTTTCCGGCTTGCTGTTTTGAACGTTTGGAATTAAAATAGAATCGGTAGCCTTTCACAAGAGAGATTGGGGGTTGATGCACTTGTCGTTCCTTTCCAACCTGATCAACGGTATCAGTCTGGGAAGTGTGTACGCAATCATCGCACTGGGCTATACCATGGTGTACGGCATCGCCAAAATGCTGAACTTTGCCCATGGCGACGTCATCATGATCGGCGCTTACATTTCCTTCTGCGTTACCCAATACCTGAACCTGCCCGCGTGGCTTTCCGTGCTGGCGGCCATGTTTGTCTGCACGCTGCTGGGTATGACGATCGAACGGCTGGCTTATAAGCCCCTTCGAAGCGCTCCCTCGCTGGCGGTGCTGATTACCGCCATTGGTATGAGCTACTTTTTGCAGAATCTGGCGCTGCTGATCTGGGGCTCCAACCCCAAGAGCTTTACGTCCATCATCAGCTTCGGCCCCCTGCGCCTGTTTGACGGCCAGCTGATTATCTCCGACGTGGCCATTGTGACGGTGCTGGCCTGCATTCTGATTATGATCGGCCTGACCTGGTTCACCGGCAAGACCCGCATGGGCAAGGCCATGCGCGCGGTCAGCGAGGATAAGGGCGCGGCCCAGCTGATGGGCGTGAATGTGAACCGCACCATTTCCGTGACCTTCGCCATCGGCTCCGCGCTGGCGGCCATCGCGGGCGTGCTGCTGTGCTCCGCCTATCCCACGCTGATGCCCACCACCGGCTCCATGCCCGGTATCAAGGCCTTCACCGCAGCCGTGTTCGGCGGTATCGGCTCCATCCCCGGCGCTATGCTGGGCGGCATTCTGCTGGGCATCATCGAGATTTTCGGCAAGAGCTATATTTCCACGGAACTGGGCGACGCTATCGTGTTCGCCATCCTGATCGTGATCCTGCTGGTGAAGCCCGCCGGACTTCTGGGCAAGAAGATTCGGGAAAAGGTGTAAGGGGGCGAATGACATGAAGAAAAAGCGTAACAGCACCTTTGTCAATAATCTGATCACTTACCTGATTGTGATCGTCGCCTTTGTCGCCGTGACGCTCCTGCAGAACGCGGGCATGATCAGCCGCTCGCTGAAGGGACAGCTGGTGCCCATCTGCGTGTACATCGTGATGGCGGTATCGCTGAATCTGGTAGTCGGTATTTCCGGCGAGCTGAGCTTAGGCCACGCGGGCTTTATGTCCGTGGGCGCGTTTGCGGGGGCCATTTTCTGCATGGCGACGAAGGACGGCATTGCCGACCCCACCGTGCGGCTGATTCTGGGCATGCTGGCAGGCGGCGTGTTTGCCGGAATCATGGGCGTGATTGTGGGCGTTCCCGTGCTGCGGCTGCAGGGCGACTATCTGGCCATTGTGACGCTGGCCTTCGGCGAGATCATCCGCAATGTGCTGAACTGCGTTTATGTTTCCACGGACGCGGGACAACTGTATTTCGGCTTCAATAATCCCTCCCTGCCCGGAAAGCTGATTGTGAACGGACCCCAGGGTGCGCAGGGCCTCAGCCGTATTTCGACCTTTACCATGGGCTTCTGCCTGATCATCTTCACGCTGATCGTGGTGCTGAACCTGATTAACAGCCGTTCCGGACGGGCTATGATGGCCCTGCGGGATAACCGCATTGCCGCAGAAAGCGTGGGCATCAGCGTGACCAAGTACAAGCTGATGGCCTTCGTGACGTCCGCCGTGCTGGCCGGTATGGCGGGCACGCTGTTCGGCATGAACTTCTCCACCTTCACCGCCAGCAAGTTCAAATTCGACACCTCCATTCTGGTGCTGGTGTTCGTGGTGCTGGGCGGCATCGGCAATATCCGCGGCTCCGTAATCGCCGCCGCGCTTCTGACCATTCTGCCGGAGCTGCTGCGCTCCTTCAATGACTACCGCATGCTGGTGTACGCCGTCGTGCTGATTGTGGTCATGCTGGCGACCAACAGCGAACGCTCCAAGCAATGGCTGGCCGTGATCAAATCCCGCCTGAGCCGGGAAGAGAAAGGAGAGGCCGAAAGATGACTGAAAGAGAACGCACCACCATGGTTCCTTTCCCCAGCGACGCGATCATTCCCGAGCGCGACCTGGGCACCCGCCCTGTGCTGGACGCACGGCATCTGGGCGTGGAATTTGGCGGCCTGAAGGCCGTGGACGACTTCAACATGATTATCGGCCGCACGGAGATCGCCGGTCTGATCGGCCCCAACGGCGCGGGCAAGACGACCATCTTCAACCTGATTACCAAGGTGTATCAGCCCACCACCGGCACCATCCTGATCGACGGCAAGGACACCGCCGGTATGAATACCATTCAGGTCAATAAGGCGGGCATTGCCCGTACCTTCCAGAATATCCGCCTGTTCAACAAAATGAGCGTGGAGGATAACGTGAAAATCGGCCTGCACAACCGTATGCGCTACGGCATGGGCACCGGTATTCTGCGCCTGCCTAATTACTGGAAAAAAGAAAAGCTGATGCATGAAAAGGCACTGGAGCTGCTGTCCATCTTTGACATGCAGGACTTGGCGGACACGACGGCGGGTTCCCTGCCCTACGGTGCGCAGCGCCGGCTGGAGATCGTCCGCGCGTTGGCCACCTCGCCCAAGCTGCTGCTGCTGGACGAGCCTGCGGCGGGTATGAACCCCTCCGAAACGGCGGAGCTGATGGAGAATATCCTGAAGATCCGCGACACCTTCCAGATCGCCATTATGCTGATCGAGCATGATATGAAGCTGGTGATGGGTATCTGCGAAGGCATTGCGGTGCTGAACTACGGCTCCATCATCGCCAAGGGCACGCCGGAGCAGATTCAGTCCAACCCGGCGGTCATCGAGGCCTATCTGGGCAAGAAGAAGGAGGCCGAGGTATGAGCAACACTCTGCTGAAGGTGGACAACCTCCACGTATACTACGGCAGCATTCACGCCATCAAGGGAATTTCCTTCGAGGTGAACGAGGGCGAGATCGTTACCCTGATCGGCGCCAACGGCGCGGGCAAATCCACGACGCTGAATACCGTGGCCGGACTGCTGAAGCCCCGCAGCGGCAGCATCCTTCTGCACGACCAGAACATCGTGGGCGTGCCTGCGGACAAGATTGTTTCGAAGGGGATGGCGCTCTGCCCGGAAGGACGGCGCATCTTCCTGCAGATGACCGTGCTGGAAAATCTGGAAATGGGCGGATACACGCGGCCCAATTCCGAGCTGGAAGAATCCATCGAGAATGTATACGATCATTTCCCCCGGCTGAAGGAACGCTACAAGCAGGTGGCGGGCACCCTGTCCGGCGGTGAGCAGCAGATGCTGGCCATGGGCCGCGCCCTGATGAGCAAGCCCAAGCTGATGATGATGGACGAGCCGTCGATGGGTCTGGCTCCCATTCTGGTGGAGCAGATCTTCGACATCATCCGGGAATTGAAGCATGCCGGAACCACCATTCTGCTGGTGGAACAGAACGCACAGATGGCGCTTTCCATCGCCGACCGGGCCTATGTGCTGGAAACCGGCAAGATCGTCAACGAAGGCTCCGCCTCCGACCTGCTGCATGATGACAGCGTCCGTCGGGCGTATTTGGGGAACTGAAGAAGCGTACAAAAGCACGGGTGACGCTATGGCATCCGTGCTTTTATGATTCGAAAAAACAGGGGATAGGGGAGAAAAGACAAAGAAAAGGATACCGAAAACGGACACACACGGGAGCGTGTACATACAGCGTTTTGGCGATGTGGGAAAATACGGCCTTTGAGAGGCGTGGAGAGTGAAAAATTTTATCAGAAAAATCAAAAAAACTATTGCATTCAAAGTGGGTTTGAGGTATACTACTGAAGCTGTCTGTTTAGGGATGAAGCGGTAAGTTGCCGCCATGGCCATGGCGGGTAATTATCGTGGACCAGCTCGTTGAATCGGGCGACGGACTTGAGACACCGCGGAAACGGTGCAACGGCAGCCTGAAAGGGCGCTGCTGAGAAGGGGCGAAAGTTCCGGAACGGCTTGCGCCCAAGTAAAAGCGACCGATGGACACACCCGGCGCGGTGTACTTGAGACGAATATCAAGGAGGAACGAAAATGGCCAACCAGAAAATCCGTATCAAGCTGAAGGCTTACGAGCACAACCTGATCGATCAGTCCTCCGAGCGGATCGTGGAGACCGCGAAGCGGACGGGCGCGAAGGTATCGGGCCCCATTCCACTGCCGACGGAGAAGGAGATCGTCACTATCCTGCGTGCCCCCCACAAGTACAAGGATAGCCGTGAGCAGTTCGAAATGCGCACTCATAAGCGCTTGATCGACATCCACAACCCCAATCCCCGCACGGTCGATGCCATGATGAAGCTGGATCTTCCTGCCGGCGTCGAGATCGAAATCAAGCTTAACAACTAATGCAGGAGGTTACGACATCATGAAGAAAGCGATCGTAGGCAAGAAAATCGGCATGACGCAGGTTTTCACCGATGATGGCCGCCTCGTACCCGTGACCGTGGTGGAGGCCGGCCCCTGCAAGGTGGTGCAGAAGAAAACCATCGAATCCGACGGCTACGAGGCTGTTCAGGTGGGCTTTGACACCTACGCGGAAAACCGCGCCAAGAAGCTGGTCAACAAGCCCATGACTGGCCACTTCAAGAAGGCTGGCGTCGCCCCCACCCGCTACCTGCGGGAACTCAAGCTGGACAATGCAGCTGAGCTGGAAGTGGGCAGCGAGCTGACCGTTTCCCAGTTTGCGGCTGGCGAGCGCATCGACGTGAGCGGCGTGAGCAAGGGTCACGGCTTCAGCGGCGTCATCCAGCGCTGGAATCAGCACACCGGCCCCATGGCCCACGGTTCCAAGTATCACCGTGGCGTAGGTTCCATGGGCGCTAACTCCGATCCGTCCCGCGTTTTCAAGAACAAGCACATGCCCGGCCACTTCGGCGTGGAGCGCGTGACCGTCCAGAACCTTGAAATCGTCAAGGTGGACGAGGAACGCAACCTGCTCCTCATTAAGGGCGCGGTGCCCGGCGCGAACGGCGGCCTGCTGCTGGTCCGCAACACCTGCAAGGCTTAAAAGGAGGAAAGTACACCATGCCTAAGACTGCACTGTATAACATGGAAGGCGCGGCCATCGGCGAAGTGGAGCTGAGCGAAGAGATTTTCGCCGCCCCCATCAATACCGCCGCTATGCATCTGGTCGTTCGCTCCATTCTGGCCAACAAGCGTCAGGGCACTCAGAGCGCTCTGACCCGCGGTGAGGTTCGTGGCGGCGGTCGCAAGATCTACCGTCAAAAGGGAACCGGCAACGCGCGTCACCATGGCAACCGCGCGCCTCAGTTCAAGCACGGCGGCGTCGTGTTTGCTCCCAAGCCCCGCGATTACGTCATCAACGTTCCCAAGAAGGTTCGCCGCCTTGCTTTCAAGAGCGCGATGACCTCCAAGCTGAATGCCGGTGAAATCATCGTTGTGGACGAAATCAAGCTGGCGGAAGCCAAGACCAAGCTGATGGCCAAGTTCCTGGGCAACTTTGAGACCAAGAACACCACCATGCTGGTGCTGCCCGGCCGGGATGAGACCATCCTGCGCGCCGCCGGCAACATTGAAAAGCTGGAAACCTCTTATGTCAACACCCTGAACGTGTACGACATTCTGAAGGCCGGCAAGATCATCCTCACCAAGGACGCTCTCAAAGGCGTAGAGGAGGTATATGCATGAAGAATCCCCATGACGTTATCCTTCGCCCGGTGCTGACCGAGGCCTCCTACGACGGTTTCGCCGACAAGCGCTATGTGTTCGAAGTGCATCCCACCGCCAACAAGACCGAAATCAAGCTGGCCCTGGAAAGCATCTTCAAGGGCATCAAGGTGGACAAGGTCAACACCCTGCGCACCTTGGGCAAGATGAAGCGGCAGGGACGTACCGCCGGCCGCACCCCGGAAATCAAGAAGGCGTATGTGACCCTCACCAAAGACTCCAAGAGCATCGAGTTCTTTGAGGGCATGGCCGAATAAAGCAGGGAGGACAAGAATCAATGGCTATTCGAGTTTATAAGCCGACCTCGCCCGCTCGCCGCTTTATGTCGGTGTTGACGTACGAGGAAATCACTTCTACTAAGCCGGAAAAGTCCCTTCTCGAGTACAAGAAGAAGAACGCCGGCCGCAACGCGCAGGGCAAGATCACCGTTCGCCATCAGGGCGGCGGCAACAAGGTCAAGTACCGCATTATTGACTTCAAGCGCGATAAGATCGACATCCCCGCGAAGGTTGCCAGCATTCAGTATGACCCCAACCGCAGCGCCTTCATCGCTCTGCTGCACTACGCGGACGGCGAGAAGCGCTACATCCTGGCTCCTCTGGATCTGAAGGTAGGCGACACCGTCATTTCCAGCGAGACTGCCGACATCAAGCCCGGCAACACGCTGCCCATCAAGGCGATCCCCGTCGGCACACTGATCCACAATGTGGAAATCAAGCCCGGCCGCGGCGGCCAGATGGTTCGTTCCGCCGGTATGAGCGCTCAGCTCATGGCCAAGGAAGGCCTGTACGCGCAGGTTCGTCTGCCCTCCGGCGAAGTCCGCAAGGTTCCTATGGATGCGAAAGCCACCATCGGCACCGTGGGCAACACTGACCACGAGAACGTCCGCATTGGTAAGGCCGGCCGCACCCGTCACATGGGCATCCGTCCCACCGTCCGCGGCGTGGTTATGAACCCCTGCGATCACCCCCATGGCGGCGGCGAGGGCAAGAGCCCTGTGGGTATGCCCGCTCCTGTTACCCCCTGGGGTAAGGTTGCTCTGGGCCTGAAGACCCGCAAGCACAAGAAATATTCCAACAAGATGATTGTGAAGCGCGCGGGCAAGTAAGCCCATGCATCCAAGGAAGGAGGAAGCCTCTCAATGAGTCGTTCCGTGAAAAAGGGACCCTTTGTCAGCGAAGCGTTGATGAAGCGCATCGTAGAAATGAACAACTCCGGCAAGAAGTCTGTGCCCAAGACCTGGTCTCGGTCCAGCACCATCTTCCCGGATTTCGTAGGACATACCATCGCTGTGCATGACGGCCGCAAGCATGTTCCGGTCTATGTGACCGAGGACATGGTGGGACACAAGCTGGGCGAGTTCGCCCCCACCCGCACGTTCCGCGGCCATGCCGGTGAAAAGGCAGCCAGTGTTAAGAAGTAAGCGGAAGGAGTGAGTTTTCATGGCAACCAATACCCAGAAGAAGGCGCAAGCCCACATGGCGGCCCGCGATACTCGCCCGTCCGCTCATGCCAAGTACGTGCGCATCTCTTCCCGCAAGGTAAAGATCGTCATCGACCTGATCCGCGGCAAGAATGTGGATGATGCTCTGGCCATCCTGAAGTACACCCCCAAGGCGGCGAGCCCCGTGGTTTACAAGCTGCTCAGCAGCGCCATCGCCAACGCGGTGAACAACAACGAGATGGATCGCAAGTCCCTCTACGTTGCCGAAGTGTACGCCAACCCCGGCCCCACGCTGAAGCGTTACGTTGCCCGTTCCCGCGGCAGCGCGTCCCCCATCCTCAAGCGCACCAGCCACATCAGCGTTGTGCTGGATCAGAAGTAATCCAAGGGAGGTTTATCAATGGGTCAGAAAGTAAATCCCCACGGTGCTCGCGTTGGCGTTATCTACAATTGGAGCACCCGCTGGTATGCCGGCAAGAAGGATTTCGCGAATAACCTCGTGGAGGATTACAAACTTCGCGAAATGCTGAAGGAAAAGTACTATTCCACCGGTATCAGCCACATTGACATTGAGCGGTCCGCTAACCGCGTGACCATCAACATCTTCACCGCGAAGCCCGGTATGATCATCGGCCGCGGCGGCGCGGGCATCGAAGCCCTGAAGAAGGACGTGGAAGCCTTCCTGGGCAGCCCCGCCAACATCAATATCATGGAGATCAAGGTGCCCGACACCAACGCCCAGCTGGTGGCTGAGAACATCGCCCAGCAGCTGGAGAAGCGCATCTCCTTCCGCCGGGCCATGAAGCAGAGCATCCAGCGCGCTCTCCGCGCCGGCGCCAAGGGCATGAAGTGCACCGTGGGTGGCCGCGTGGGCGGCGCTGACATCGCCCGCAGCGAGCACTATCACGAGGGCTCCATCCCGCTGCAGACCCTGCGTGCGGATATCGACTACGGCTTCGCCGAAGCCAAGACCACCTATGGCCGCTTGGGCGTCAAAGTCTGGGTATACAAGGGACAGAAGCTCCCCAAGCCCAAGAAAGCGCCGGTCGCCGCCAATACCGAAGGAGGCAAATAAGCTATGTTGATGCCCAAGAGAGTCAAGCGCCGCCGCGTGTTCCGCGGACGCATGAACGGCAAAGCCATGCGCGGCAACTTCCTTGCTTACGGCGAGTTTGGCCTTGTCGCTACCGAGCCCAGCTGGGTGACCAGCCAGCAGATCGAAGCGGCTCGTATTGCCCTGACCCGTTACACCAAGCGTGGCGGTCAGGTATGGATCAAGATCTTCCCCGACAAGCCTGTTACCAAGAAGCCCGCTGAGACCCGCATGGGTTCCGGTAAGGGTTCTCCCGAGTACTGGGTTGCCGTGGTAAAGCCCGGCCGCGTTCTGTTTGAGATCGCGGGCGTGCCCGAAGAGACTGCTCGTGAAGCCCTCCGTCTGGCCTCTCACAAGCTGCCTCTTAAGACCAAAATTCTCGCGCGCGAGAACAAAAACGAAGCGGGTGGTGAAGCACAATGAAGGCAAAAGAGCTTCAAGCAATGAACAAGAACGAGCTTGAAACCAAGGTCGCCGATCTGAAGGCGGAACTGTTCAACCTTCGTTTCCAGCTTGCCACTGGGCAGCTGCAGAACACCATGGTCATTCAGGGCGTCAAGCGTGACATCGCCCGCTGCATGACCGTCCTTCGTCAGCTCGAACAAAAAGACGCCCAGTAAGGGCTTAGACCGAAAAGAAGGAGGCAGCCGCTTCAATGTCTGAACAAAGAGGATACCGCAAGACTCGCGAAGGTCTGGTGGTCAGCGACAAGATGGATAAGACCATCGTTGTGGAAATCAAAACTCGTGTGCGTCATCCGCTGTATGGCAAGATCATGAACCAGACCAGCAAGCTCAAGGCGCATGATGAGAACAACGAATGTGGCATCGGCGACCGTGTGCGCGTGATGGAGACCCGTCCCCTGAGCCGCGACAAGCGCTGGCGCTTGGTCGAGATCATCGAGAAGGCCAAGTAATCAAAAGGCACTGTCCTCGCAGGGTATGCTTCCTCTTATTCCATAAGCACCCATGAATTTCAAATATCATGGGCTGAACTGTGGAAGGGAGGAGCATGAAGCCCTTCGATGGACGCTCCGAACCTACCAAGGGCGGGCTGAAAGTCCCACCCGATTCCAACAAGGAGGAAAAACCATATGATCCAGCCGCAAACGCGACTCAAGGTTGCCGACAACTCCGGCGCCAAGGAAATCATGTGCATCCGCGTGCTCGGCGGTTCCTTCCGCCGTGACGGTTCCATCGGCGATGTGATCGTGGCCAGCGTTAAGAGCGCTACCCCCGGCGGCACCGTGAAGAAGGGCGATGTGGTCAAGGCTGTTATCGTCCGCATGCGTAAGCAGAAGCGCCGTCCCGACGGCAGCTACATCCGTTTTGATGACAACGCAGCCGTTATCATCAACGACCAGAAAATGCCTCGTGGCACCCGTATCTTTGGACCTGTGGCTCGTGAGCTGCGTGAGAAGGATTTCATGAAGATCGTTTCTCTGGCTCCCGAAGTGCTGTGATGGAGGATTGACAAATGCTTAAGAAAGTTCACGTTAAGAAGAACGATCAGGTCGTTGTCATCTCCGGTCCCGCCACTGGCGACCACGCCGTGAAGGGCAAGCAGGGCAAGGTTCTGAACGTATTCCCCAAGACCGGCAAGGTCATCGTGGAAGGCGTTGCCTTCGTGACCAAGCACCAGAAGGCCCGCCGTCAGGGCCAGCAGGGCGGCATCTTCCAGAAGGAACGCGCCATTGACGCCTCCAACGTGATGCTGATCTGCCCCAAGTGCGGCAAGGCGACCCGCGTGGCTCACCGCAAGGAAGAGATCACCCGCGAGGATGGCACCAAGAAGACCAAGACTGTCCGCGTTTGCAAGCGCTGCAAAGCGGATATTGACTGAGGGAGGCAAGGCTGATGGCTACTCGTATTAAAGAAAAGTACATCAATGAAGCCGTGCCTGCTCTGCAGCAGAAGTTCGGCTACAAGAATGTTATGGAAATCCCGAAGCTGTCCAAGATCGTGATCAACATGGGTCTGGGCGACTGCAAGGATAACCCCAAGGGTCTGGAAGTGGCGGTTGCCGAGCTGGCGACCATCTCCGGCCAGAAGCCCCTGGTGACCAAGGCTCGCAAGTCCATTGCAAACTTCAAGCTCCGTGAAGGCATGAACGTGGGCGCGAAAGTGACCCTGCGCGGCAGCCGCATGGAAGAGTTCATGGATAAGCTGGTCTCGATCGCTCTTCCCCGCGTTCGCGACTTCCGCGGCGTCAGCGACAAGTCCTTCGACGGTCGCGGCAACTACGCTCTGGGCGTCCGTGAGCAGCTGATCTTCCCCGAAATCGAGTACGACAAGGTGGAAAAGATCCGCGGCATGGAAATGATCTTCGTTACGACGGCTAAGACCGACGAGGAGTGCAAGGAACTGCTCCGGCTGCTCGGCATGCCGTTCGCGCAGTGAGCTTAGAGAAGGGAGATTAAGAACGTGGCCAAAACCAGTATGAAAATCAAGCAGGCAAGAGCGCCCAAGTTCTCCACTCGCGCTTACACGCGGTGCCGCCTGTGTGGTCGCCCCCACTCGGTGCTTCGCAAGTACGGCATCTGCCGTATTTGCTTCAGAGAGCTGGCCTATAAGGGCCAAATCCCCGGTGTCCGCAAGGCCAGTTGGTAAGCGGGTAAAGAACGGAAGGAGGTTCCATCATGGTTGTGAATGATCCCATCGCCGATATGCTGACCCGCATCCGCAACGCGCAGATCGCAAAGCACGACGCTGTCGTTCTGCCCGCTAGCAATGCCAAGAAGGCGATCGCGAAGATCCTTCTGAATGAAGGATATGTCAAGTCGGTGGATTTTATCGATGACGGCCCTCAGGGCAGCATCAAGATCACCCTGAAGTATGTCAACGGCAAGCAGCAGCCCGTGATCGCCGGTTTGAAGCGCATCTCCAAGCCCGGCCTGCGGGTGTACGCCAAGTCCGAAGAGCTGCCCAAGGTTCTGGGCGGTTTGGGCATCGCCATCATCTCCACCTCTAAGGGTCTGATGACGGATAAGGAAGCCCGGAAGCAAATGATCGGCGGCGAAGTGCTCGCCTACATCTGGTAACCTACACGCAATGGAGGTGTAAGACAATGTCTCGAATCGGAAAACTTCCGATCACGGTTCCCGCGGGCGTGGAGGTAAAGGTGGACGAGAATAACACCGTAACGGTGAAGGGCTCCAAGGGCACCCTGACCCAAGAGGTGAATCCCGCCATCACTTTGAAGCAGGAAGGCAACATCCTGACCCTCGAACGTCCCAGCGACGCGAAGCCCCACAAGGCCATGCACGGTCTGTACCGCAGCCTGGTTCACAACATGGTGGTGGGCGTCACCGACGGTTTCTCCAAGACTCTGGAGCTGGTGGGCACCGGCTACCGCGCTCAGGCTGAGGGCGGCAAGAAGCTGACCATCAACATCGGTTTCTCCCATCCCGTCATTCTGGACGCGCCGGAGAATATTCAGTTCGAAACGCCCAACCAGACCACCATCGTGGTCAAGGGCATCAACAAGCAGCAGGTTGGCAATCTTGCCGCCGATATTCGCGCCATCCGTAAGCCGGAACCCTATCTGGGCAAGGGCATCAAGTACGTTGACGAGCATATCCGCCGCAAGGAAGGCAAGACCGGTAAGTAATCGAAAGGGGAATGAACGCAAATGTTTAAGACGCGAGATCGTAATACGGATCGCAAAATCCGTCATGCCCGTGTTCGTAAAAAGATTAGCGGCACCCCGGAAATGCCGCGTCTGTGCGTGTATCGCAGCCTGAACAACATCTATGCTCAGATCATTGACGATACCAAGGGCGTGACCCTGGCAGCCGCCTCCACCCAGGAGAAGGATGTCATGGCCCAGATCAAGGACACCGACAAGAAGGGCGCTGCCAAGATTGTTGGCAAGCTGATTGCTGAGCGTGCGTCCGAAGCGGGCATCAAGCAGGTGGTCTTCGACCGCGGCGGCTATGTGTACACTGGCCGCGTGGCGGAGCTGGCTGCCGGCGCCCGTGAAGCCGGACTTGAATTCTAAGAAGGAGGACGAACGCATGCAACGCATGGAACAGGTCAGCGAATTCAAAGAGAAGCTCGTTGCCGTCAACCGTGTTACCAAGGTTGTTAAGGGCGGCCGGAATTTCCGCTTCTCCGCGCTGGTCGTGGTCGGCGACGAAAAGGGCCGCGTTGGCGCCGGCATGGGCAAGGCTGCTGAAATTTCCGAAGCGATCCGCAAGGGCACTGAGGATGCGAAGAAGCACCTGATCAACGTGTCTCTGCTGGGCACCTCGATCCCTCATGAAACCACTGGTTATTACGGCACCGGCAAGGTCGTGCTTCTGCCCGCTCCCGAAGGTACCGGCGTTATCGCCGGCGGCGCCGCCCGCGCCGTGCTGGAGCTGGCGGGTGTGAAGGACATCCGCACCAAGAGCTATGGCACCAACAACAAGATCAACATGGTCAAGGCCACTCTGGAAGGCCTCAAGCAGCTGCGCTCCGCGGAGGAAGTCGCCAAGCTGCGCGGCAAGACCGTGGAAGAAATTCTGGGCTAAGGAGGACGACGAACATGAAACTGGCTATTACGCTGAAGAAATCGCCGATCTCCAGCCTGAAGGTTCACAAGGACACCGTGGCTGCGCTGGGCCTGCACAAGGTCGGCCAGACCGTTGTCAAGGAAGATAATGCCTGCGTCCGCGGGCAGATCTTCCGTGTGAAGCACATGATCGACGTAACCGAAATCAAGGACTGAGGAGGGATACCCAATGAAACTGCACGAGCTGCAACCCGCCGCAGGTTCCACCACCGCTGCGAAGCGCCTCGGTCGAGGCGTGGGCTCCGGCCTGGGCAAGACCTCCGGTAAGGGCCACAAGGGCGCCAAAGCCCGTTCCGGCGGCGGCAAGCGCCCCGGATTTGAAGGCGGCCAGATGCCGTTGTATCGTCGTGTTCCTAAGAAGGGCTTCACCAATCCGTTCCGCGTAGAATACGCGACGGTGAACGTTGGCTCTCTGGAAGTGTTCGAGAACGGCGCGACCGTGACTGTGGAAGATTTGAAGAAGGCCGGTCTGGTCAAGAAGACGCTGGACGGCGTGAAGATTCTTGGCAACGGAGACCTGACCAAAAAGCTCACCGTAGAAGCCGCGAAGTTCACCGAAACGGCCAAGAATAAGATCGAGGCTCTCGGCGGGAAAGCCGAGGTGAAGTAAGATGGCTAAGAATGCGAACAATAAAGTGAGCATTTGGCAATCCCTTCATAACGCATGGAAGGTGCAGGACATTCGCAAGAAGCTGATCTACACTTTCCTGATGCTGATCCTCTTCCGGCTGGTCGGCGTGATTCCCGCTCCCGGCGTTGACTACGTTCGCGTGAAGTCCGCCATAAGCGGCAGCAATCTGCCCCTGCTGGATCTGGTCAACATGATGACCGGTAGTAACTTCTCCAATATGACCATTATGGCCATGGGTATTACGCCGTACATCAACTCCTCGATTATTATGCAGCTTCTGACCATCGCGATCCCCGCTCTGGAGCGTCTGTCCAAGAGCGGCCCCGAAGGCCAGAAGAAGATCGCCTCCATCACCCGCTATGTGACGATTGTGCTGGCTGTGATTCAGGCCATCGGTCTGGTGTACAGCCTGGGCTACATCAAGAGCGGCTGGTTCAACACCGTGCTGGTGGGCGTGAGCATGGCCGCCGGTACCGCGCTGGCCATGTGGATCGGCGAACGCATCACGAAGAACGGCCTCGGAAACGGCGTTTCCCTGCTGATCTTCGCGGGTATCATCTCCAACCTGTTCAATGGCTTCACCAGCCTGATCGCCAACGCTTTCAGCGCTACCTCGCTGACCCCGTGGCTGACCCTGCTGGCGGTGCTGCTGTTCGCTCTGGTGATGATCGTGGTTGTGACCTTCGTGGATATGGGCGTTCGCCGTATCCAGGTGCAGTACGCCAAGCGCGTGACCGGCCGGAAAATGTACGGCGGTCAGAGCAGCGTCCTGCCCCTGAAGGTTTGCAGCGTCGGCGTTATGCCCCTGATCTTTGCCTACTCCTTCATGGCTTTCCCCTCTACGCTGATTCAGCTCTTCGGCGGCAGCGAGAGCGGTCTGGGCCTCTGGTGGAGCCGGTACATGAACTACTACAGCCCCCTGTACATGATCGTGACCGCGCTGCTCATCATCGCGTTCACTTACTTCTACACCTCCATTTCCTTCCAGCCCGATGAAATGGCAAAGAACATCCAGCAGCAGGGCGGTGTGATCCCGCACGTGCGTCCCGGAAAGCCCACCGCGGATTTCCTGGCCCGCACCAACAATCGCCTGACTCTGTTTGCGGCTCTGTTCCTGGCCGTTCTGGCTACCCTGCCCAACCTGTTCACCGTGGGCCTGCAGACCAGCGTGCCTTTCGCCGCTTCCAGCCTGCTCATCGCGGTCAGCGTTGTGCTGGAGACCAAGCGTCAGCTGGATGATCTGCTGGTCAGCCGCAACTACGACACGCTTACCTGATCGTGAGATCGGCGCGGCTGTCCGTGGCGCTGCGAAAGACATCCTGTACGGATGGAGGGACTTCGGGCGATGCCCGGGGCCTTCCTGAAGGGTGAACCAATGATTCAGCAATGAAGCCGCCCGGCACGGCATTGGCAAGTTACCGCAGATGTGGTATCATAAGCTGTGCCGTGCAGTGGCGGCCTTCATTGGTTCTGGAACTTCAATGGTTCTGAAGGAAGACGCAGCGGCACTGACCGAGCAAGCGAAGGAGGCATCGTGATGAATATTGTATTTCTTGGCCCTCCCGGCGCGGGAAAAGGAACTCAGGCGAAAATCATCTGTGAGAAGCTGAACATTCCTCAGATTTCCACCGGTGATATGCTTCGTTCTGCCATCGCCAACCAGACGGAAACCGGCCTGAAGGCCAAAACCTTCATGGACGCGGGTCAGCTGGTGCCGGATGACGTGGTTATCGCGCTGGTCAAGGAGCGCCTTGCCATGGATGACTGCCGGAACGGCTACATTCTGGACGGCTTTCCCCGCACGGTAGAACAGGCGGAAGCCCTGTCGACCTTTGCGGATCTGGACGCCGTCATCAATCTGGATGTAGACGATGAGGTGCTGGTGAACCGCCTGAGCGGACGCCGGGTCTGTCCCGTCTGCGGAGCGCCCTACCATGTGAGCCGCCTGAACGGGGAAACCGCCTGCAAGGTAGACGGAACGCCTCTGATTCAGCGGGATGACGACAAGCCTGAAACGGTTCTGAGCCGGTTGAATGTCTATCACGAAAAGACAGCGCCTCTGATCGACTTCTATCAGAAGGCGAAGCTGCTGCACTCCGTTGGCGGCGATCTGTCGCTGGAGGAGATCAGCGCGGCGATCCTGAAGGCGCTTGAGGCAGGCAAATGATCTATCTGAAAAACGCTCAGCAGATCGAATGCATGCGGAAAGCCGGCGCGCTGCTCTATGACGTGCTGTGCCGCCTTCGGGAGGCCATCAAGCCGGGCATGAGTACCGCCGAGCTGGATGTGTATGCCGAACAGCTGATTCGGAAGCACAAGGCGATTCCCTCTTTTCTGGATTATAACGGCTATCCAGCGTCCATCTGCACCTCCATTAACGAGGAGGTCGTGCATGGCATCCCCAGCGACCGGGTGATCCTGAAGGACGGCGACGTCCTTTCCGTGGACTGCGGTTTGATTCTGGATGGGTGGCAGTCCGACAGTGCCTTTACGGTGGGCGTCGGAAACGTCAGCCCGGAAAATCAAAAGCTGATCAACGTGACGGAAGAATGCTTTTTCAAGGGCGTTCGGAAGGCGCTGAACGGAAATCATCTGGGCGATATCGGCCATGCCATTCAGACCTATGCGGAGAGCTTCGGCTACGGCGTGGTTCGTGAACTGACAGGTCACGGCATTGGCCGGAACATGCACGAGGAACCCAGCGTTCCCAACTTCGGAAGGGAAGGCCACGGCGTAAAGCTTCGGCCCGGAATGACCCTCGCCATAGAGCCCATGATCGCCAAAGGGGATTATCACGTGGCTGAGCTGGAGGACGGATGGACCGTCGTGACGGAAGATTCCAGCGTCTGCTCCCACTACGAGCATACCATCGTCATCAACGAAAACGGTTTGCCGGAACTCCTTTCGTATCCGGGCTTTGCCCTGACGGAGGAAGAAGAGTGAAAGCGCCGTTGGAAGCCGGACGTGTCGTCTGCGTGACGCGCGGCCATGATGCCGGAAGCTGGTGCGCGGTTTTACAGGTGCTGGATGAACGAATGGTTCTTCTGTGCGACGGAAAGCTGCGTACCCTGGAAAAGCCAAAGAAAAAGCAAGTGAAGCACCTTACCGCGCTGCCATATACCATTCCTGTTTCGGGGAAGGGCGGCAGCGGCGGAAAAATAGCCGACAGCGATATCCGCAAGGCGCTGAAGGCGGTCAAGGAAGCTTACGGGGGCGCTGAGCCCCACCCGGAAAAGGAGGAATGTGCGTTTGTCCAAAAGTGACGTCATCGAAATGGAAGGCACCGTAACGGAAGCGCTTCCGAATGCGAACTTCAAAGTTGAGCTCCCCGGCGGCCACATCATCATGGCGCAGATCTCCGGAAAAATGCGCATGAACTTCATCCGCATTTACCCCGGCGATAAAGTGACCGTGGAGCTTTCCCCCTATGATCTGACCCGCGGACGCATCACCTGGCGCAGCAAAAACTGAGCCGGAGAAGCGAGCAAGCGGCGATAAAGCAATTTGCTTCGCCTGAGGGCGGAGTTCCCGATGAAGAAAAGGAGGTAGTCCACATGAAGGTTCGTCCCTCTGTGAAACCCATCTGCGAAAAGTGCAAGATCATCAAGCGCAAGGGCCGCGTGATGGTGATCTGCGAGAACCCCAAGCATAAGCAGAAGCAGGGCTGAGAAGCTTCTGAACAGCGGCAGGCAGAAATGCCTGCCGTCAGTGATGCAGCTGCCGAAGGCAGCTAGCGACTGACAGCCGTCAACCGAAACGAGGATTTGGCACGGCAGTGCCAAAGACGACGATTGAGGTTGCGGAACAGAACCCCTAACCCTTGTGCCGCAGCACTTTCCCCCGCAAACCAGCGTAGCGCTGTTTGCGGGCAACGGCGGCCAAATTGGGGTTTTTCGACAGACTGACCGCCCGTTGGAATAACGGGCGGTTTTTGAATGGGTCGGATTGTTTTCGGGGTCAAACAGGTTTCTGGTACAAATAGAGGGGAATGGTATCCTGAATGACGATTTCGTCCCCGGCGTTCAGGACTGCCTGTCGAATGGCATCGTAAAATCGGGAACGGAATGGCTCTTCGAGGGTGATGTGCTCACAGTGGGTGCTGATATAGCAAAGGTATTCCTCTGCGTTGAGCCGCCGAACTTTTTTCCATTCATGGTAGCTGACACTCGCAAAACCATAATGCAAAGCATTCTCATACTGCATCCGGCAGGTGTAATGCTGTTTGACATGGAAGTACTGAGCATAGGCCTGATCGATTTCGTCCTTTAGGAGCGGATTGGCGGTTTTTTCGTCCGAGCGGGTCATTAACATGGCCAGATAGCCGCCCGGCCCGAGAAGCCGGAATATCTTGGGAAAGGCGATTTCTTCGGGAATCCACTGGATCGTAGCCGCCGAATAGATGAGATCATAGTGATTCTCTTTCAATGGAACCGTTTCAAAGTCAGCATTCAGAATATGGAAGTTCGGATAGGAACGATATTTTTCCTTCATGAGAGAGGTGAAATTTTCTCCCAACTCGACGGCGGTGTATTCGCAGCCTGTTTGCAAAACGGGCTCGGTTGCCTGACCTGTTCCGGGGCCGATTTCGAGCACTCTTTTGTCTGGAGCTAACCTGCAGGCGTTTGTCAACTCCTGAAAGAGCTCAGGACAATATCGCGGCCGATATTGATCAAAACGTTCGGGTATCAGGTCGAAGGTTTTGCGAAAATCCATTGGAATGCCTCTTGTAAAGCTGATAAAGGAAAAATAACGAATGAATCGATTCGCTAATTCGCTTTGGTGCGGAGTTCTGAAACCTTGTCCAGTATGCGGGCGGCAACTTCGGACTTGGGAAGCATGGGAAGCTCGGTTGCACCGTCATGGGTGATCAGCGTGACGATGTTGGTATCAACGCCGAAGCCTGCGCCCGCCTGTGTTACGTCGTTAGCGACGATCATGTCCAGATGCTTCTTATCCAGCTTCTTCTGAGCGTTTTCCAGAAGATGCTCCGTTTCGGCGGCAAAGCCCACCAGAATCTGGCCGGGCTTTTTTTGTTCGCCGACGGCTTTGGCAACGTCGGGGTTTTCGGCCAGCGTCAGCGTGAAGGGCTGTCCATCCTGCTTCTTGAGCTTTTCGGGAGCCGTAACGGCGGGACGGTAGTCGGCGGGAGCCGCCGCCTGAATGATGATATCCTGCGAACTACAGTGCGCCATCATTGCATCATAAAGATCCTGCGTGGAAACCACAGGAACCACCGTTACGCCGGTGGGAGTCGCCAAATGAACCGGGCCGGAGACCAGCGTGACCGAAGCGCCGCGGGCCCGTGCAGCCGCAGCAATGGCGTAGCCCATTTTGCCGGAGGAATCGTTGGTCAGGTAACGAACCGGGTCGATTCTTTCCAGCGTGGGCCCGGCAGTGACCAGCACCCGAAGCCCTTCCAAATCCCGGCAGGGATGGAGCAGCTTTTCGGCGGCTTCGACGATCTGCACGGGCTCGCTCATGCGGCCCGCGCCCGTGTCGCCGCAGGCGAGAAAGCCGCTTTGCGGCCCGACAAAGTGTACGCCCCGGGCCTGCAGGGTACGGAAATTGGCCTGCGTGGCATCGGCCGTCCACATGCCCGTGTTCATGGCCGGAGCCAGCAGAATGGGCGCTTTGGTGGCCAGCAGGGTGGTGGTGAGCATATCGTCGGCGATCCCGCAGGCCAGCTTGGCCAGCAGATTGGCCGTGGCCGGAGCCACCAGAAACAGGTCGGCCTTCTGGGCCAGTGAAATATGCTTCACATCCCAGCTTTCGGTGCGGGTGAAGGTATCCACACAGACGGGACGCTTACTAAGGGTCTCAAAGGTCAGCGGGGCCACCAGCCGGGTGGCGTTTTCCGTCATAATGACGTCCACCTCATGGCCCAGCTTTTTCAGCCGGGAAACCACCTCGCAGGCTTTATAGGCCGCAATGCCGCCCGTCACGCCCATGACGATCTGCATGGAATTACTCCTGTTCCTCCGGGTCGCGCTCGTAGGTGAGCAGACCGCGGTTGATCTCTTCGATGGCGATTTTCAGGGGCTTCATGTCCTTGGGGTCCACCAAAGGCTGAGCGCCGTCCACCAGCTGGCGGGCGCGCTTGCTGGCCTCCACCACAAGAGTATAACGGGAATCCACTTTTTCAGACAGTTCAACGATGGTCGGGTTCACAATGGCCATGGAATGTTCCTCCTTCAGATAATGGAAAGTTGCGGGACGGTCAGTCGTCCAGAATATGGGGATGGAAGCGGCTGGTGCGCTGCTTCTCGGCGCGGACAATGGATTGCAGCTGGGTGTAGGCCAGCTCCAGATTGTCGTTGATGATGGCATATTGATAATGATCCACCTTGCGGACCTCGCCGCGGGCGTTGTTCAGCCGGCGCTCGATTTCCACAGGGTCATCGGTATTGCGGGTATGCAGGCGCACCCGCAGATCCTCAAAGCTGGGGGGAAGAATGAAAACGCTGACGTAATCCTTCGCGTTTTCCATGACGGAAAGAGCGCCCTGAGGGTCGATTTCCAGCACCACGTTCAGCCCCTCGGAAATCATCTTTTCTACGGGTTCCCGCAGGGTGCCGTAGCTGTGGCCATGCACGGATGCATGCTCCAAAAAGGCGTTTTCCTCCATCAATTGAGCGTATTTGGCATCGTCAATGAAGTAATAGTGAACGCCCTCGATTTCTCCCTCCCGGGGCTGACGGGTCGTGACGCTGCAGCTGAGACGGAAGCTGGGGTCGCTGTTCAGCAGCTTCTTGACCAGCGTGCCCTTTCCCGCGCCGGACGGCCCGGAAATAATCAGCAGCATACCCTTTCGTGCAATGGAAACAGCCATGGATCAAGCCTCTCTTTCCTCATCTTTGGAACTGGGATCTTTATCGGTAAGCCTGCCCGCGATGGTTTCGGGCTGAATGGCGGAAAGAATCAGGTGATCGCTGTCCATTTGCAGAACAGCCCGCGTGCGGCGGCCCTGCGTGCAGTCCACTACCCGGTGCCTTTCCCGCGCTTCCTGAATCAACCGCTTGACCGGCGCGCTGTCAGGGCTGGCGATGGCAATGATACGGTCGGCGGCTACCATATTGCCGAAGCCGATGTTAATGAGTCGAAGCAATGAGCGTTCCTCCTGTCGGATGGGTCAGACCACGTTTTGCACCTGCTCGCGCAGCTTTTCAACGATGCACTTGGCGGCAACGACCCGCTGAGCGATTTCGCTGTCGGAAGCCTTGGAGCCGATGGTGTTGATCTCCCGGTTCATTTCCTGAAGCAGGAAATCCAGCTTTTTGCCCACTTCCGCCGCTGTGCGGACGGTATCGGCAAACTGGGCGATATGGCTTTCCAGACGGCTGAGCTCTTCGTCGATGGCGCAGCGGTCGGCCATGATGGCCACCTCCTGCGCAATGCGCTGGGGATCGGTCTCCGTCACCTGCCACTCGGCCAGACGGGCCTGCAGGCGTTTGCGGTAGTCCTCCGGCACCTGGGGAGCACGCTGGGCGATCTCGTTGCAAAGAGCGGAAAGCGCGTCCAGATTGGAAAGCAGATCCCGGGCCAACGCTTCGCCCTCGGTGCGGCGCATGCGCAGAAAGGCTTCGATAGCCTCCCGGGCGGCTTCCAGCGCCAGCGCCGTGACCGCTTCCGCGTCCTCGTCCGCCTGACGGAGGGAATAGGCGCCGCTCATGGTCAGCACCTCGGCGGCGTCGGGCTTCTTGCAGAAGTCCAGAAGATCTTCGCATTCGTGCCACGCCTTGCGGAAGCTGTGCAGAAGCTCCCGATCCAGCACGATCTTCTGAGCATCCTCCCGATGATTGGCATAATTGATGAAAATGTCCACATGTCCCCGACGAACGCCGCTTTCGTTCAGAAAAGAGCGGAATGCGTCCTCGAGAAAAGCGAGATTCTTGGGAGCGCGGAAGGACAAATCCAGAAAACGATGGTTGACCGCCTTGAATTCCACGGTGATTTCCCGGCCATCCCGCCGGGCGGCGCCGCGTCCGTAGCCCGTCATGCTGTCCATGGGTGCGCCCTCCTTTCGATGTAACCTTTATTATACCATTTTATGAAGCGTTATACAAGGTTTGACTTTTGGCTTTCATTTGGAGTATATATGAGAGACGAGTATGGAAAAGGCGGGAAAGATCCGGTCTTTTCGGAGGACGGAGGAAAAGAGATGAAACTGAACTACAAACGGACGCTGCTGGTGGGCTTTGCGTTCCTGTCCATCTGCGCGTTCTGGCAGCTGTACGACAATGTGATTCCCCTGATTTTGAAGAACACCTTCCACATGAAGGACAGTCTGGTGGGCGTGGTCATGGCCATGGATAACGTGCTGGCGCTGTTCCTGCTGCCCTTCTTCGGCAAGCTGTCCGACAAGTGCCACACGAAGCTGGGACGGCGCATGCCCTTTATTCTGGGCGGCACGGCGGCGGCGGTCATCCTGATGAACATCCTGCCTTATGCGGACAACCACGAAAAACTGCTGCTGTTCGTGATCCCGCTGGGGCTGCTGCTGATCGCCATGGGCACCTATCGTTCGCCGGCCGTGGCGCTGATGCCGGACGTGACCCCCAAGCCCCTGCGCAGCAAGGGAAACGCCATCATCAATCTGATGGGCGCGCTGGGCGGCGTCTTTACGCTGGCCGTGACCGGGCTTCTGGTGCATGAAGGCGCGAATGGGCGGAACGACTATACGCTGCTGTTCCTGGCGGTATCGCTGCTGATGGCGGCCTCGGTGATCGTGCTGCTTTTGACGGTGCGGGAAAACAAGCTGGCGGCGGAGGTGGCCGCGCTGGAGACCGAGGAGGACAAGGCGGCGGAGCAGGCGAAGGCGGAGGCCGGCAAGGCCTTCGGCGAGCTGGCCCCGGACGTGCGGCGCAGCCTGTGGCTGATTCTTTTTTCCGTGGCGTTCTGGTTTATGGGGTACAATGCCGTGACCTCGGCCTTTACCCGGTATATGCAGGTGCAGTGGGGCTACGACATCAAAGCGGCCTCCCTGTGCCTGATGGTGGCTACGGTGGGCGCGGTGCTGAGCTATCTGCCGGTGGGCATGCTGTCCAGCAAGTTCGGCCGGAAAAAGATGATTCAGGCGGGCGTGATTCTGCTGGCGGTCTGCTTTGCCGCGGCGGGCCTGTTCAAGGCCTTCCATCCGGCGGTATACGTCGTATTCGCGCTGGTGGGCGTGGCCTGGGCCATGATTAACGTGAATTCCTACCCCATGGTGGTGGAAATCAGCAAGAGCGGCGACGTGGGCAAGTACACGGGATACTACTACACCTTCTCCATGGCGGCGCAGATTATTACGCCCATTCTGAGCGGTCTTCTTCTGGAGCATGTGGGCTATCAGACGCTGATGCCCTATGCAACGATGATGGTGGCCATCTCCTTTGTGACCATCACCCTGACCCGGCACGGCGACAACAAGCCCGAACCGCCCAAGAGCAAGCTGGAAGCCTTTGACGTAGGAGATGACTGAGAATGACAGCGGTATGGTGGATTCTGGGAATTCTGGCGGTACTGTTTCTGGTGTATCTGTGGCTGATCGCCCCGGCGGGGAAAAAGCCGGACGACAGCGCGCTGAAGGGCTGGCTGTATGCGCACCGTGGACTGCATGACGGCAATCATCAGGTGGCGGAGAACAGTCTGGAAGCCTTCCGGCGGGCCATGGAGACCGGATACGGGATGGAATTGGACGTACAGCTGACGGCGGACGATCAGCTGGTGGTCTTCCATGACAAGAATCTGAAGAGAGTCTGCGGCGTGGACAAGGATCTGTATACTCAGACCTACGCGCAGCTGATGGAATATCCGCTGCCGGACGGTTCGAAAATCCCGTTGTTTTCCGAGGTACTGGCGCTGGTGGACGGCAAAACGCCCATGATTGTTGAAGTCAAATACCATGATCGGATCGAGCAGACCTGCGAAGCGACCTACGATCAGCTACGCCGCTACAAGGGCGCGTATTGCGTGGAAAGCTTTCATCCGCTGGCAGTGCGGTGGTTCCGTCAACACGCGCCGGAAGTGGTGCGGGGCGAGCTGGCTTCCGGCGGCAAGTGGAAGCCGGGCGAACTGAGCAGGCTGGAGCATTTTGCGATGAAGTATCTGCTGCCGCTGTGCCTGACCCGGCCCCATTTCGTGGCCTACTGCGCGGCGGAGGATGGCAACCTGAGCATGTGGCTGGAAAAGAAGCTGTTCAAGCCCTATCTGGCGGCCTGGACGATTCGGGATCAGAAGCTGATGGATCGGGTACAGAAGGAGTACGATTATCCGATCTTTGAGCTGTTTACGCCGGAAGAGAAACGGTAAAAGATAAAAAAGGCAGAATGAAAGCCCGCGTTTTTCCCTGTGAATGAGGGGGAAAATGCGGGCGTTTGGTTTATTTTGACGTCGGAAAGGGGCGGCCTTTCGTCATTCGCCGGGGAAATAGCGGCGCTGGAACCAGAAGGTACCGGCTTCGGGGAGGGTCTCGGGATGCTCGGGATCGTAGGCAGTGAGGGCGCCGCTGGAAACGTAATCTGCCAGATCGTCCTGACGGAAGAGATAGAGGACGCTGTAGCTGTCGGAACGAAAATCGGGAGCATAATAGCGATAGGCGCTTTCATTGGAGACGGTCTGGCGCGCCCATTCCACCGCCTGCTCCGGCGAGGCGGCGACCTGAGTATCCAGCAGGCACTCGGGATGGAAGGGGCGCTCCGAGGCATAAAGCGCACTGGCGGGAACACTGTACACCTGCTTGACGGCGATTACACCGTCAGAGGCTGCGTAGCCGCCGGAAACAAAGTCCACGATATCGGCCATGGCACTGCCGAAAATGACCGACAGTACGTGCTTATCTGAGGCATAGAGCGGAAGGGACAGAGTGGAAGAACGACCGTCCTCCTCGCTGCCATACAGCAGCATAGTGAACAGCGGATCGTTCAGCAGATCCTCATAGGTGCGTGCAGACAGGTCCTGCCGCAATGCGCTGACTACGTCGGAAACGGTGAAGGAGCAGGAAGGGTCGCGGGTGTCTGCCGAGCAGCGAAGGTAACTGCTGCTGGAATAGTAGGACATTTCCGGGTAAACGCTGACGGACTGAATGGCTTCAGGATGCCGGAAAAAGAAGCGTTCTGTCTGCTGAGAACGGTAATCGCTGCTTTCCAGAAGCGTCTTCATCAGTCCGGCACTCTGATCACGAGCCGTCTTGTTTTGATAAAGACGAGAGACCTTCCGTCCGCCCAGCTGATAGGTGATGCAGACGTTTGCGGAAGTGCGGCTGTAGCGATACCGCATGCCGTCCGGCTGTTCCTCCGCTTCGTCCCGCAGAAGACAGGCCCATTCATAGGCGGCATCCAGCGTTTCGGGAGAGGTCAGCGTGACGGCTTCGGAAGCGCTGGAAAGCTCGGGACGAAAGGTGAAGGAAGTGAGGCTTTCCCGGGAGGGAAGCCAGCGGTCGTAGCCGAAGACGTCATAGTGAAGGCAGACCACGGCCAGAAGCAGCACCACGGAGGTGCAGACGGGCAGATACCAGCGCTGGAAAATGCCGGTCAGACGCAGGTGAAAAACCAGATAACAGAGCCCGGAGACCAGCAGGGTTCCCAGAAACAGCCCCAGCAGCAGAGAAAGCTCCGTCCCGGCGGTGTACCAGACCAACGCGCCCGTAAGGGTGCCGCCGACCAGCCCCAGAAAAAGCTCCATGATCCATTCCAGCGGATGAAAGGCCAGCGTATGCTCGGCGGATTCCAGCCGACGGATGCGATACAGCAGCAGGGCCAGTCCGCCCATCAGGAAGATGGCGGCAAGCCCCGGCAGGAGAGAAACAATGCCGGGCTGATAAACGTTTTTGTACATCCCATAGATGGGGGACAGGCGGCTGAGCCAGTCCTGATAGAAGGAGTCCGGCATGGTATCCAGATAGTGACCGGCAATGGTGCTCCACAGGAAAAAGGTTCCCTCAAAGGAAACGGTGAGCACGGCTCCGGCCAGCAGAGCCGCCCAGAAATAGCCGGTCAGGACACAGGCCAGCGCTCCGACGGCAAAGCCATAGAAATGGATCAGAAGAAGGACGGCCATGCGGGCCAGCAGCTTTTCCCAGAGAAGATAGGCTCCCAGACCATTAAGGGCGATCACGAGAAGATAGGCGCCGAAGCTGAGCAGGATGGGAAGGACGCTGAAAAGGAGAAAACAGACGAAACGCCGCCCAAAATCCACGGCGCGGGTGTTCGGCAGGGAATCCACCAGCATGCCCTTTCGGCGGGAAAACAGGTGCCGGAAAAGAATCATGGCAGAAAGAAAGCCGGTGACGGCAAAAAGAACGCAAAGACCCTCCAGCCCCAACAGGGAATACAGCAGCGAGCAGGAGAGAAAAAGGCGGATCTCCGCAGCATAATCCGCCAGCGTCCCGCCGGATTGCAGCGCCATGCGATTCCATTCGTTCAGGGACGCGGGCAGGCGGACCAGCGCTTGCAGCGGAAGTACGAGAACAAAAATCGCCAGCATGGCAAAGCCCAGATAAAAATATCGATGCAGAAAGAAACGAACAGGATGAAGCCGCTTATTTTGCATAGCCCTGATCCTCCATTTCCAAGATAAAGATTTCCTCCAGAGAAAGGGGAAGGAACTCCAGAAACAGCGGATGGAGGCTTCGCAGCTTGTCTTCCAGCTCGAAACGTCGGGAACGGACGGTCAGCACGATGAGCTGACCCTGCCGCTGAACGCGCAGGGGAGAGAAAGAATCCAGAACGGAATCCTCCACCGCTTCGCCGGGGATGAACTGGACTTTCTGTACGTCGCTCAGCAGACTGTCCAGATCGCCGCAGCGCACCAGCTTTCCCTCGTGCAGGAAACCGACGCTGTCGCAGATGTCTTCCATTTCCTGCTGATTGTGACCGGCCAGAACAGTGATCAGCCCCCGGTCGCAGGTCTCCTGACTGAGAACCCTTTTGAAGCTGTCCCGCATAACGGGATCGAGGCCGTCAAAGGTCTCATCACACAAAAGAACCTGCGGATTCCGGGCCAACCCCAGACAGATCTGCGCCCGTTTCTGCGTCCCTTTGGAAAAAGTGGCGATTCGCTCATGAAGCGGGAGAGAAAAGCGCAGGCAGAGCTCCGCCAGTTTATCGTCGCTGTGAGCGGGATAAAAAGACGACTGCATCCGCGACATTTCCGCAATGGTGGCATTCATCAGGAAAGCGGGTTCATCACTGAGATAGCAGATGGCCTGTTTGCAGGCGGGATTTTCCGGAACGGGCACGCCGTCCAGCGAAACCTGCCCCTGATCGGGCCGGAGCAGCCCGGCCATGGCACGGAGAAGCGTGGATTTTCCGGCTCCGTTGGTGCCCAGGAGGCCGAAGATATGCCCGGACTCCAAAGTGAAACTGACATCGTCAAGAGCAGCTCTGGAACCGAAGGTCTTTTGAATATGGTCGGCTTTCAGCAAGAGGATTCCTCCTTATACACTTTGTTGACCAGCGCCTGAACAGCAGTGCGGGAAATGCCGATCTCATGACACTGACGAAGGGCTTTTTCAAGACGGGATAGCTCGGCAGCCCGCTGGCGTTCCTGCATGCGGCTGACATCGCTGGTAACAAAGCTGCCGCGGCCGGGAATGGAAACGATCAGGCCTTCCTGCTCCATTTCGCGGTAGGCTTTTTGGACGGTATTCGGATTCACACCCAGCTCGACCGAAAGCTGACGTACCGAAGGAAGGGGCGCATCCGGGGAAACAGTTCCCAGAACGATCTGCCTGCGGAGCTGTTCTACAAGCTGCTCATACAGAGGCAGCTTGCTTTGGGGATTGATGAGAAACAAGGATGATCCTCCTTTGCTTTTATCCGTGCTAGAACAGATAGTACGGAAGCAGTATAAGGCAGCGGAAAGGAAAAAGTCAATGAGCCGAGGGGGAAAGTTACATTGATGACAGGGAAAAGCAGGAAAACATCCCATCATAATGACGAAAAAGAAGGAGGGAAAGTTCGAAGTTCATACGTTTTTTGTAAAGGAAAGAGGACGGAAAGGGTGGGTCAAGGGGAAAAATGACGGTTCGGGAACGAAAAACAGAGAGGAAATCGTTCGGAGGGAGCACCGCAAACCGTTGGAAAATAAGGGGTTGGAAAAAGAAGACAAAAAAAGTAAAAAAATTTCAAAAAAGGTGTTGACAAAAAAACGGGTGCATGGTATTATGTACAAGCTTGCTTGAGAGCAACGAACCTTGAAAACGATACAGAATAAGGAAAGAACGCAAGAACAGTCAAGAATTTTGAGTGAATCGTGCTTGAGAAGGACGGGTTCC
>SFGO01000051.1 GCA_004556545.1 Clostridiales bacterium | reverse complement strand
AGTCGCAGCAACTCTCGCCCCATGCGTCCTCTTCTATGGCGTTCTCCTCTTCAGACTCTTTCCTCTTTCCCTGTCCAATATGTTTGACAAACCTACAAATCCCTGCTTTTCAGTCCTCAAAAGCGTCCTTCATCACCACCCTGCGCAGATAGGCGGCGAAATCATCGTACTGCTTCCCGGTCAGCTTTTCCGGACGGGACATCACCACCAGCCCGTGGCCCTCGCATTCTCGGTGGTAGGCGGGATGCACATGCGCATACGGATTGGCCATGAACCCGCAGCGCTCATAGAAGCCCTTGCGGCGGATGGAGAGCTCCTCCACCGGCGGGTCGATCTCCAGAATGATCGTTTTTCCCTTCCCGTCCAGCTTTTCCAGCGCCCGCTGACCGTATTTCCGGCCCCGCAGCTCCGGAAAAATGCAGAAATGCTCCACATAAAGAAACTTTTCCGTTTCCCAGTACAGGATCAGGCCAGCCCAGCAGTCTCCGTCATACACACCGTCAAAATGATACTGGGGATGGCCCATGATGCGCTCCTGCGAGGCTTCTTCCCGCAGCTCATGACGGGGAAAGCTGCTTCGATACAGGGCCATGGCCTTTGCATAATCAGGATGCCCGGCCGAAGTCATTCGTCTGAATTCCATCTTCTTTTCCAACCTTTTTGCCTTATCCCTGCGCCGCCCATTCCTTCCACACAGCCTCCTGCGCGCCGACGGTCGCTTTGCTGCCGTTGCGCACGATGGGGCTGACCAGCGCCGAAGGGTCGTCCATCAGGGCGTCCAGGATCAGGCTGTCGGAACTCATATGGGCCACCGGCCGCTCCAGCGCCTTCTGGCCGGAACGATCCACCAATGCCTGCGCCCCGCCCGCGGCCCGGGCGAACAGTTCCAGCTCTCTTCTGCCCAGCTTGTGCTTTTTCAGGTCCATCATCTGGTAAGGAATGCGGCGCTCCTTGAAAAAACGTTCCGCCTTGAGTACGTCCGGATTTTTTTTGGCGGCATAAATTTGAATGTTCATGCTTGGAGTCCTTTCAGCTTAGAGCGAATATCTTCCCCAGTCAATGAGACCTTTTGCCAATTGGTGGGATCACTGAGACGAGAAGTAATTCGTTCAGTATAGCGTGCTTTCAATTCGGAAGTATCCAAATTAGTAGAAATTACTGTATGCAAGCCAGATACTTGGCGTTCGTTGAGCAGATTAAATAACTGAGTAATGGTGATATTCTGCATCAGCGGCTCGGTGCCCAGATCGTCAATCAGCAAAAGGGGCGCGTTCAGCAGGGAAGAAAGCGGCGCAGGACTGTTTTCTATATACCCCTTCCGCGCCAGCTCCAGAAAATGATAAGCACTGATATATGTCGGTAAAATACCGCGGTCAGCAAGACGATGAGCAATGCAGTGCAGTAAAAAGGTTTTCCCCAATCCGCTTTTGCCCACTAGAAGCAGATTCTTTGGCGATGCATCCGGAAAATGATCGGCATACGCTTCGCACACGTTTCTAGCCCGTCTGGCAAATTGTCGTTGACTGACACCGGTTCGATCCGGCACGTCGCTGAAGATTTCCTCCCGGAAATTTTCGAAGGTCTGCCGGTCGTCCTGCAGCCCCGCTTCGCCCAGAATGCGCCGGTTCAGCTCCCGTTCCATGCAGGCGCACATGTGCCGGGAGGGGTCGAACAGATACCCTTCGTCCCGGCAGACGGGGCAGGTGTAGATGGGCTTGAGGGTGTCGGGCGAAAGCCCGCCTTCCTTCAAGGCCGCAGCGATTTTGTCGTTGAGCAGGTTCATGGCGTTGGGCAGCTGCTGGCTGGAGCCTTCCTTCCGCTCCACCAGACTGGCCCGGATGCCGCCCAGCACCAGCGCGTGACGGGCGTTGAGCAGCTCCCGCAGACCGGTACAGCGCTCGCAGGCCCCGTCCACCCGCTGCTCGTACAGGCGCAGATTGTCCTCCCGGCGCTTCATATAGTCCTGCTGCAACTGCAAGATGATCTGATCCCGGTTCACAGCTTCTTCGCCTCCTCAATCTCCTCAAGACTAGGACCATCGACTATAGCCGGGTCGTAGTCCCGCTGACTGTACTGCTGTTCGATCACTTTCTTCACAGGCGCAGCCGTTTTGCTTCGTTCGCCCGCAGCGGCTTCCGTAAATCGGCGATGCTCCTCTTCGGCCTCCGCCAGCGTGGTAATGTCCTTGTCCCGCCAGCCGGAAAGCAGCTTGTCCATATACAGCATGGGCTCCCGTGTGTTGCGGGCATAGGTGGCGGCCAGCTCCACCAATGGGTCGGACAATTTCCATTCTTCCCGCCACTTGCGCAGCAGCTCCCGGTTGGGCTGGGTGCAGCTGGCGTCCTGCCCGGCCAGCGCAAACAGCGCCCGCAGGCGTTTGTCCGTATCCCGGACGTTTTTCAGATAGGCCGTGACCTCGGCGGAGGTCGTCAGCCCCCGGTCGTTCCATGCTTCCAGCATCAGCAGCACGTTTTCGATGGTGTGCTGTTCGCCCCGCTTCTTGCCCACTTCCCGGGCTGCCAGCAGGATTACGTCGTCCGCGGCCAGCGCCCGCATGGCCTGATACAGGCTCCGCATGCCCTCGTCCACCACGGAGACCCGGCTGCCGAAGGCGGCCAGCATGGCCCGCACCCGGGCGGATTCGTCTTCCTCGCCGCGCAGCTGTTTTTCCACCTGCGCCGCCGTGACGGCCTTGCCGCCGCTGCGGTCCCGAATGCCGGATAAAATCCCGTCCAGATAGCGGAAGCTGGGATTGGTGCCCGCCGTGGTCTCGCTGCAGGCCACCTCGATGGCCTTGGGCGCATAGCCCCATTCCTGGGTCCATTTCACATACAGGTCGATCTCGTCCATGGTAGGCGCGCGATGGACGTTGAACCGGCCAAGAATCTTTTTGGCTCCCTTCCACGCGGCTTCGGAGCGGCTGAACATCGCCTCGGCGGCTTCGGGCGTGCGGGCGTTCTGGTCGCACAGCTCATTGACCACCTTCTGCGCGTCCTTGAAGGGAAATTTAATGCCCCGGGTGGAGATCATATGGCGGATCAGCATCACGACCACCTCAGGCGGAAGCTTCTGCTGCTCCACCCACTCGTAGGCCAGCACCGTCTCGCTGCCGTGAAGCTGCCGCCGGGAGCCGAACAGGTCGCACAGGGCACGGGCGAATTCCTCATAGGGCCGGTCCTGCGGGGCGGATTGCTTCATTAAAAGAGCCTGCTGAACGCTGGCGAAGCGGTACACCGGCGGCTGATCCTGCACCCGGCTCAAAAGGCGGCAGCGCTCCCAGTAGCGCAGCGCCTGCTCCACGTCCGCCCGCTGCATTTCCAGCGCCTTGGCCAGGTCGTCCAGTACGCCTTCTTCCTCCAGCATGCCCCCGTGAGCGTACATCAGGCCATACAGATAGACCTTCACATACCCGTCCGGGGCGGCGGGCATGAATTCGCACAGAAAAGCGTTGGAAACCGCCGTCGCGTCCCAGAGCAGGGCGGAGGTGTCGCATTGGAAGGTGGGCATGGGTCAAAAACCTCTTTCAGTGCAGATTGCAGCCATACAGTCCGCTTTGCTGGAAAGCGGCGGTCAAATACGGCTTGGTGCGCATCAGCGCGGCATACAGGGCGGAGCCCTGCTCGCTCAGGGTATAGGGGACGATCAGCCGGGTGGAAAGCGTTTCGTCCTGTTCGTTTCGGAAAAGATGCAGGCCGCAGCCCGTCTGCTGCACAGTTTCCTGCCAGACCTGCAGGGCTTCGTCCAATTCCTGCTGCGTCGCGTCTTCCCGCTGGGTCGTGGCGTAAGCGGTCTGCAATAGAGAAGAAACCGTCTCCTGTTGGACCCGCTTCACGGGCTGGCCGTTGACCGTTTCCGTTTCCCCATTGGAAGAAGCGGCGTTTTCCTCCCGAGTGGCCAACGCGCTGATGTCAAAGGCGATCTGTGCGCCGGACAAAGCGGGCGACAGGTCGACCAGCTCGCTGCCGTTTTCCAGCCACGCCTGAACCCGCATCAGGGGCGCTCCATCGCCCTGCAGGCCGCAGGCCGCCTGTTCTTCCGAAGAAAGCTCGCTGTTGGAGAAGACGGGGATCAGGTCAAGGCGGAAGACCGTGTTGCCCTTGGGCAGTCCGCTTTTCCGGCGGTACTGGTCTACGCCGTTGCTCAGCAGATCCTGCACGGAGAAGGTCAGCGTCACGCCGTTTAACGAAAACGCCACGTGTTCCACATGCTTCTTCTGCAGCTGCTGAAGATGCCAGTAGCCCAGCCGGAGGGTACGTCCCTGCCAGAGCGGATTTCCGTCGCCGTCAGTCCGATAGCCGCCGTCTTTGCTCATCTCGGCGGTGGGGGTCAGGATCAGCAGCGCTTCATCCCTGCCCCGGCGCAGCCGCAGGGAGGGCGTAAAGGGCCGCTCCTCGCCGCTTTCCGTATCCCGAATGATGGAACCGAAGTAGGTTTTGTCCAGATTCAGCATGTTGGCCAGTCGGTACTGCACCTTCAAAGACGTGCC
The DNA here is from genome assembly GCA_004556545.1 of Clostridiales bacterium. Classification (GTDB taxonomy): domain Bacteria; phylum Bacillota; class Clostridia; order Christensenellales; family Aristaeellaceae; genus Limiplasma. The sequence continues at coordinate 15,672 of SFGO01000051.1, read as the reverse complement.
GTCGCTGAAGTGGATTTCCTCATACACCGGGTCGATCACGCTCAGAGGGTCGAAGGGCAGATAATGATGATAGTTCCAGTCAATGAAGAAATGCCCGCTGTCCGGGGACAGCACAAAACGATAATGGTTGACCGGATGGCCGTTTTCATCCACGGCGGTCAGCCGGTCGGTCAGATAGGCATAGTTGCCGTACCCTTCGCCCTTGGCGCGGGTCAGCCGGCCCTGCAGCCGGTCCCGGCCGCAGAGTTCATCGGTGTCAAATTCAAATTCCGGGTCGTCCTCGCCCTTCTGCTTGGTGGCGTCCAGCGCATACACGTAGATGATGCGGCGCTTGATCTCCAGCGGCATGACGGCTTTTCCGGGCAGATATTCGGGGTCGTCTTCCAGAACGGTAATCTCGGCGTAATAGCTGCCTTCCTTCGTGGGCGGGGTTTGCAAAGGCGTGCCGTCCTCCAGGAAGTAAGCCACTTTGCATTTCCGGGGCAGCCGGGAAATCTGGAAGGGCTGACCGTTGTAGGTCTTGCTCTGCCCGGCCGGTTCGTAAGCCGCCCGGGACTCGATGGTGATGGACTGGTTTTTGTAGAAGGTGAAAGCGTCCGCCGTTGCGGCGCTGAGCCGCGCGTCCTTTTCCCGGGCGGCAAAGACCCGCAGACTGGCCACGTCGCCCAGCTCCAGTCCGGGCAGATACAGCGTGGTTTCGCCGTCGGCGGCATACAGGGTCTGCGCGGAGGCATTCCACGAATCCATCAGGGAAACGGGCGCGTCCCCTACCACATACTGTACGCCCCAAACGCCCGCGTTTTTCAGCGTGACGGACACCACGCCCCGGTTGGTCAGGGACGCGGCGGTAATCTCGGGTGCTTCGTCGATCTCGGCCTGCCCGTTCAGGATCACAGCGGAATAGGTCTCGCCGCCGGACAGCGCCACCGCGTCCACCTGATCAAGCTTTTCCGCGCGCCAGAGCGTAATGCGGCCCCGGCTGTCCGTGGTGGTCAGGAAGCTCTCGCCGCTGCCCAGCTTCAGCTGTACCCGCGTAGCGGCGACCGGCGCGTTCTCGTCCCCCAAAATCTGAATCTGCGTGGGAACCAGTCCGCCGATGGAGGCGGGCAGCGGTTCCACGCTGAAATTGCACTGCGGGTCAATGGTATAAGCGCCGCTGCCGCTCAGCTCACCGGTTTCCAACACGCCGGAGCCCTGCACCGCCAGACGGCCGTTGTTGACCAGCCCGTCCAGCGAGAGCCGTCCTCCCACCCGCAGAGACAAATGGGCCGATGCATCCAGAATCATCCGGCTAAAGGCGCTGCTGCCTTCGGCGCGGAACGCGGAGGTTCCGCTCAGGGACAGGCTGCCGGTGGTGCGGGCCGATTGCAGCGTCAGCTGGGCGGCGCTGATCACCGCGCTCTGGGCGGCGTTTTCCTCGCTGGTCAGCACGGCGGCGGAGCCTTCCACGTTCAGCACGGAGGCGGCGTTTGCCGAAAGCACATACTCCTGCGGCTCGTCGGAAAGATACACCAGAATTTGCTCGCCGCTGACGCGGGCCTTGTAGGTCTTGCCGTCCTCCGGGGCGGGCAAAGCGGCATAGGCCGTATCGCTCTTCTCAGGGTCGGCGCTCATCACCAGGGGGATCTCCGTCCCCCGATAGGAAACGGGCAGCCCGTCGGCAAAGCGTTCGCCGCCGGAGAGGGTCAGCTTTTGCAGCTGCCGAAGCGCATCCGCGCCGCAGCTCTGATAAACGATCCGTACACTGCCGGTGGAATCGCCGGAAATAGCGGCGTTCAGACTGCCCACATTCAGTCGCCCGGAGCCGTTCACCGTCAGGGAACCGGCGGAAACGTTCTGAACCGTCACAGTGCCGGAAAGGTCCAGCGCCGCGTTGACGGGCACAATTTCGTTCAAAGACGCGCCATTCGAAAGCTGCAGCGCGGCGGCGGAACCGTCGGACAGCTTCAGCTGTCCCAGCGAAGCGCCGTCCAGCAGCAGTGACACGGCCCGTCCCTTTGTCACCACCAGTGTGCAGGAGCCGTCGCCGCCCGTCACCCGGTAGGTGCCGCTGCGGTAAATGGAATTCGTGCCCGGCTGCAGGGTCAGTTCCGTGACCGGATTGGCGCTGAACACCATGTAGGGGCTGAAGGATAAGAGATACTGCCCATAGGGGCACAGGGCGGTCACGTTGCCCTCTTCATCCACGGAAACATGGGCGCAGGCCGGATCCGTGCACTGGCTCCGGGCCGCCGCTTCCTCTGCGGACATGGAAGTCCCGTTCTTTTCCTGCTCGACCAGTTCTTCGAAGAGAATGCGAATGCTTTCCTGCCGGGACGCCTCTGCAGCGGCGGCAGGCCGCACGGTCAGCAGCACCAGCCCGGCCAGCAGCAGAGAAGCCCAACTGCGTTTTTTCTTTCCCATAGCGCCATAACGCCCCCTTCTAAGCTCCGTTTGATGAAAACCCAAAAACCTCTTTTAGAAAATTCAGATCAGTTTCAGTTTGTCCTTATGCTTATTCAGGAACCGCACCAGCGGAATGCCCAACGCAAAGCAGGCCACCGCTTCCCCTGCGGCCACGGTCAGCATGTTCAGCCACAGCGCGGGAATCTGATAGGCGTAGGTCAGCACCAGTCCCACGATCACCCCATTGCAGACCACCGGCGGAATGGCGGCGTACCAGAGCTTTTTCCTGCCCACCTTCCAGGAGATCAGCGCTGCCAGCAGCGTCGCCAGTGTACCGAAAACCACGTCGTACACATTGGCTCCCGCCAGAAAATTGCTCAGAAAGCAGCCCAGCGTCAGCCCGATCGTCGCCTCCGGGAAGACGGCGGGCAGCAGCGTCATGGCCTCGGACACCCGCAGCTGCACCGCGCCGAAGCTGATGGGCTGAAACAGCAGCGTCAGGGCCAGATACAGGGCCGCAATCATGGCAGCCAGACAAAGAGAGCGGACGGAACGGTTCATTTTTTTCAACGGAATAACCTCCCAAATCAATACAGTACGGCTCCGCGGTGTAAAAAAGTCCCTGCGGACATACTCGTTTACAGTATAGCATAGTTTTGGAAGCCGGTCGAGGGCAGGCGGTATTTTTACATGTTCGCTCTTTTCACTCTTTTCCAGCCGGGTTTGCACGAATGAAAAAAGCGCGCCGTGGGCAAACTGCCCCTATCAAGTCATGGGGAGGTGAAGGAACATGGCCTTTTCCGACAAGCATCAGTGCATCCACTGCGAGGTGACCAGCTGTCAGCATCATGACGCGGGCGACCTGTGCCAGCTGGACGCCATCAACGTCAAGCCCCGCTGCGACTGCCACTCCGGCAAGTGCGACGAGAGCGAATGCGGCAGCTACCGCGCCAAGTAAGGCACGGAACCGAACCGGGCAAAACAGACAAAACGGGTAAAACAGGCAATGAAAAAACGCCGCCGGGCGCTTCCCTTTCCAGGGAAAACCCGGCGGCGTTTTCGGAGTGTCAAAAAAGTGGAGGTGCAGGAGGCCAACTTGGGGTTTTCGACAGGCTAAAAACCTCAGACGGCTGCTTTTCCGCCTTACCGCCCCTCTTCTTTCTTCTGCCCGATCACGCCCATGGCCTTGGCCTGACGGACGTTTTTCCACACGTAGAAGCACAGGGCGCACAGGGTGCAGACCACCGCCGCCCAGATCACGATCAAGTCGGGGGTCATCGGCCAGCCGGGGCAAAGGCGGACGAAATCCTCGTGTAAGTAGCTCAGCAGAAGTCCGGCAATGAACAGGCAGTGGGCCACCTTGCCCACCATGCTGGAATAGACTACAATGCCGTGCTTCAAAAGCAGCGCGCCCCCGGCGATCATCATCAGCTCCTTGGCCAGCACCACCAGCACCGCCGCCCACGGAATCACGGCGTGAATGGCGTCGTTGCCGATGGTCATGGAGAACATGGCGGTCAGGATCATCACCTTGTCCGCCACCGGATCCAGCAGCTTGCCCAGATCGGTAATCAGATTATACTTGCGGGCAATGCGGCCGTCCAGAAGGTCGGTAAAGCAGGCGGCGGCAAAAACGATCAGCGCGGCCGTCTTCTGCCCGCGCACAAACAGAATCAGATAAACCGGCACCAGCAGAAGCCGGATCAGAGACAGAACATTGGGTACGTTCAGGTTTTTTTTCAGCGTCTCTTTCAGGGTCACAAAAGCGGTCCTCCTTGCGGCTGGACTTGAAAGCCATTGCCGATTTCATTATAGCATTCCCTACAGGGGTTCGCAAGCGTTGAAATACGGGCCTGCCTATTTATGATACCGTTCCCCCGCGTTGATTTTGGCGGCCCGGAAAAGCTGTTCCAGCAGCATGACCCGGGCCAGCTGATGCGGAAAGGTCATCGGGCTCATGCTCAGCTTGAAATCAGCCCGGGCGGTAACGGAGGGATGAAGCCCCAGCGACCCGCCGATGATGAAAACAACGTCGCTTTTCCCCTGCGTGAACAGCTCCTTCAGCTTGGCAGCCACGGCTTCGCTGGAAAGCTGCTTTCCCTCGATGCAAAGGGCGATCACATAGGCTTTGGGCGGAATGTGCCGCAGAATGGCCTCGCCCTCCTTGCGCATCACCGCCTCGTTCAGGGCAGGCGATGGATTGGCCGGTTCTTTTTCGTCGGGAAGCTCCACCACCTCGGTGGGCATCAGCCGGGAAAGGCGCTTCAGGTATTCCTGCGCCGCGTCCGCGTAGAAGCGCTCCCGCAGTTTTCCGACGCACAGTACGGTGACGGCCATCGCCGTTCCCTCCTTTCGGGTGGCATCAGCACCCCTGTCTTTCTCTTCAGGAAAGGGTATAGATCACGCTGGGCTGGAAGCGGCTGGCCACGTGCAGCGTCACGTCCGAACCCACACGGGCCCCTTCGTTTTCCAGCGCGGCTTTGGATGTCTGAAAGGCCATTTCCGGCGTATTGTTTTCGCTGCTCAGATGGCCCAGCAGTAGGTGACGGGCTCCGGCGTTGAGCAGCTCCACCGCTGCGGACGCGCCGCTGTCGTTGCTCAGATGACCCTTCCGCCCCAGAATCCGGCTTTTCAGCGCAGCGGGATAATGGGGGTTCTGCTTGAGCATTTCGGGGTCGTGGTTGCTCTCCAGCAGCACCACCTCCGCCCCCAGAACCGCGTCCCGGACCGTTTCCGAGAAAAAACCCAGATCGGTCGCCACGGCGATACTGCTGCCGCCGGGCAGATAAATGCGGTAGCCCACCGGCTCGTTGGCGTCATGCGGGATGGAAAAGGGATTGACTTCCAACCCGTCCAGCATGAAAAAGCTCTCCCCCGGCTCCACCAGCACCCGATGGGCGGCTGGCAGCTCGCCTACGGCTCCGGCCATGCCTTCCCATGTCCCCGCCGTGGCGTATACGGGCAGATTCAGCTTCCGGGAGATCACCCCCACGCCCTTGACGTGGTCGCTGTGTTCGTGAGTCACCAATACGGCCCGCAACTCCGCCGGGTCGATCCGCGCCGTCTGCAAGGCGGAAAGCACCTGCCTGCCGCTCATGCCGCAGTCGATCAGCAGCGCGCCGCCCTCGGTGCGCAGCACGGCGGCATTGCCGCTGGAACCGCTGAAAAGAGTACAAAAGCTAAACAAACAAAAGGCTCCTTTAGTGAGGAAATCAGATGCATTGTATCATCTTCTTTCCGTAAAGGCAACCGGCATTCAGCGTACCGCCTGAACCAGCAGCTCGCCGGAAGCCCTTTCGCCGGTCACGTTGATCTGATAGTCACCGTCCGCCGGAAGGTTCAGTTCAAAATCCGAGCCGTTCGTTCCGTCGCTGTTTCCGCTGTAGAGACTGCTTCCGTCCGGCGCAAGAATTTCCAGCTTCATCCGCCCGGAATCCGTCTTGAAATGAACCCGCAGCGTATCGGAGGTTTTCAGGGTCAGCACATGGCTGTCGATGCCGTTCATCCTGCGGATGTCCAGCCGGAATTCATCGGAATTTTTCACCAGGCTTCCCTGAAAGGCGGGCGCTGCACGGAGAGCGATCAGCACTGCCGCCACGGCCGCAACCACCAGCGCTGCCAGAATCAGCAGCCGCTTTTTGGTATTTTGGGAATGAACCAAAGCATTTTTCATAGGTTTCCGCCTTTCTGATCCATTCAAAGGGAAAAAATTGCCCGCGCCGCTCGACAAAATGCCGGAGCAACGATGGGCAACAGGCGTATTGTATCACGATTCTTCCGGAAGCACAAGGGCAAAATCCTACGGTTCAATCCCCTCCTCCCGCCCATCCTCTCGCCGGTTCCATACGCCGGGCCGTCGAACCCTTCCGATGGCCGAACGAAGCGCCGCAGGCTGCATGGACAGAAATAGCAAGCGGCCCATCCCCCTCTCGGGAGAATGGGCCGCTCTGCCTTCCTTCAGGCAAGCGTTTTTTGTTTATTTCAGATCCTCCGCGTCATAATTGAGCCGATAGGAATAGTAAAGCGTCAGCGTATCTCCGTACATCCGGCTCATGTTCAGGGTAAACCGCACATCGTCCTTCGTCCATGTGGCGGAAAGGTCGCCGTTTTCCACGTAATTTTCTACGCTGCTTTCATCGAAGGGGTCGCTGTCCGGCTCGCCGTAAAGGCCGGTCAGGGTTTCCAGCGCCGCCCGAAAGGCAGCGATTCCATTGTCCCCCACGGGCAGCCCCATGGAGATCAGGCTCAGCCGGGATTCTCCGGCGCTGTTGTTCCGATCCGCCTGAAAGGTGATATTTTCGGCGGTCAGATCGCCCAGACCGATTTCCACGTTTTCCATGGATGCAGCGCCGGTGCCCGCGTCGTCATCCCAGGTTTCAATCTGCGCGTTTTCCCCAAAGAGAGCGCTCAGCTCGTCCAGACTCATGCCGAAATGAACGCCGCAGGGCAGCGGAAGCGTTTCCGTCTTTTCCTCGGCAAAGGCTGCGAAGCCAAAGGACAGAACCGTCATCATCAGGCAGACTGCCAACGTTTTTTTCAGAAATTTCAAAGGTTTCACCTGCTTTCCTAAAATCACTCGAATCGTGCGGGCTGTTTCCAGCCGAATTAAAAATTCGCCGGAGCAAAGGCGTGTTCCTTTGCTCCGGCGAAACTGTTACAAATCAGACCATTTTGACCGGCATGGGCAAGCCCAGGAAATCCGCCATGACGGCGGTCAGGCGCTCCGCTTCCTCCCGGGTGGGCATTTCGCAGAAGACCCGCAGCCGGGGTTCCGTGCCGCTGAAGCGCGCGATGATCCAGCCGTTTTCGAACAGCACCTTGCAGCCGTCCATGTAGTTGGTGGCCACCACGGGAATCGGGAAGGAGGGCAGCTGCTTTTCCACCATCAGCAGGTGATGGAGATGGTCTTTCATCTCCTGATCGAAGGGCCAGTCAAACTCGCTCATGTACGCGGTGCCGAACTCGGCGTAGATTTCCTTCATCAGCTGGCTCATGGTCTTGCCGGTAACGCTGAGCATCTCCACCAGCAGGGTGGCGGCGTAGATGCCGTCCTTGCCGTTGATGTGGCCGCGCACGGTGAGGCCGCCGCTGCTTTCGCCGCCGATAACGGCGTTATGCTCCTGCATGGCGGCGGAAATGTGTTTGAAGCCCACCGGCACCTCGTAGCAGGTTTCGCCGAAGGCCTCCGCCACCCGGTCCAGCAGGTGGGTCGTGGCGATGTTGCGCACGCAGGGGCCGTGCCAGTTCTTGTACTTGAGCAGATAGTAATACAACAGCACCAGAATCTGGTTGGGATGGACGAAATGTCCCTCGTCGTCGATAATGCCCAGCCGGTCCGCATCGCCGTCGGTGGCGATGCCGATGTCGGCGTGATTCTGCAAAACTGCCGCCTGCAATGCGCCCAGCGTATCCACATTCGGCGCGGGCAGCCGTCCGCCGAACAGGGTGTCGTGCCGCTCATGGATGACGCTCACGTCGCACCGGGCCGTCAGCAGAATGGTCTGCAAAGAGGTGCGGCTCACGCCGTACATGGGATCCAGCACGATCTGCAGGTTCCGGCTACGGATGGCGTCCATGTTCACCCCGCGGATGATGGCATCCAGATATTGGTTCTGCGGGTTGATCTCCTGCACCATGCCTGCGGCAATGGCGCGCTTGTATTCAATAGAGTGAATCTCGTCGGGGTTTACCTCGTTGGCCGCAGCGCCCAGCTCGTTGGTCACGCTTTCCACTGCGTCCCGACCGCCCCGGGTAAAGAGCTTGATGCCATTATACAGCGCGGGATTGTGGCTGGCCGTCACGGCAATGCCGTAATCCAGCCCGTAATACTGCACGGTGAACATAATCAGCGGCGTAGGCGCTTCCCGGTTGATCATCAGCACATGAATGCCCTCGCCCGCCATGACCTCCGCAGCCCATTCCGCAGCTTCCCGGCTCAGAAAGCGCCGGTCGTAGCCGATGCAGAAGCTCTTGTCCGCCACTTCCTCCCGCTTCATCCGCTGGGAAAGGGCGAACATCAGCTTGCGCACGTTTTCCTTGGTGAAGTCATCGCCGATAATGGCGCGCCAGCCGCCTGTACCAAAAGAAATCATTCTATATCCCCGCTTTCGTGGTAAATGTATTATTCTGAACGTCATCATGATAACACCGGTTGAAAGGGGATGCAAGTCCCGGAAAAGGATTTTGTGTAAAAAGGCGGGCAGCGCCTTCGCATTGCCCGCTCCCCCTTTACTCCCCGCTTTTCTTCAGTCCCAGCCGCGCTTCCTCCATCTGGCACAGCCGTTCGCAGGCCTGATCCAGCAGTCGATACACATAGCAGCGGCTGAAATGCATCCTCCGGCTGATGATGCCGCAGGGAATGCCCTCCAGAATCCGCTGGGTCGCCACGGCCCGAAGCACCCCGGCGGGCAGACGCTCTACCAGGGGCCGGATGTCCTGAAGCAGTTCGTCCAATTCCTTTTGCAGCTCGCCGATGCCCCAGCGCTCGGCGTCGCTTTCCAGCACCGCGTATTCCACGCGGCTGCGCTCCACGCCCCGTCCGTAGCGCACGGGCGTGGGACGGCTGCCCGCTCGCATGGCGGAGAGCTTCAGATATTCGATTCTCCCTACTGCCCGGGTAATGGCGCGGTGGATCTCGTCCACCCGTTTCAGTCTGTCGCGGAGGGAAATGGGCAGGTCGTATGATTCATATAAGGTCGTGCAGTTCTCTTTTTCTTCTGGCATACGCTTTCCTTTCCGCTCCCCTTCCCGTCACAGCGCATGGCCTCGCCCGGCGCGCAGGGGGCACTTCTTCAGCCGCCGAAAGACGCTTTCAAAGCAATCCATCTGGGATTTTCAGCGCCCGGAATCCGTCTGACAGCTTTTGAATACGAACATATGTTCGTATTCCTGTTCTCATCATAAGGGGAACAAGCCTGATTGTCAAGCTGAAAATTCCGCGAATAAGCTCGAAAAACGCCGCCCGCTGTCCTCCATTTGACAACGATAGATGAAAAAACGGCGCTGTCTTTCCTGCTTTTCCCCGTCCATCCAGCCTTTTCAAGCCATTTTAGCTCTTTTGATCGATCTTTTATTTTCCGCTTGACTTTCGTCCGAAATCGTACTATAATCCGTCGGTACGATTTCGGACGAAAGGAGCTTAGGCCATTGAAAAACGACTTTTCTTCATCGCTCAGACGCCTCAATGAGCTGCACAGCCAGACAGACGCCGTCTATCACGAAATGTCCCTGAAACTGGGGCTTTCCGACAGCGCCATCAGCATTCTCTACATTCTCTGCGAGCAGGGCGACCCCTGCCCGCTGAAAACGGTCTACCGCTGCGCCTTTTCCAGCAAGCAGACCGTTCATTCTTCCCTTCGCAAGCTGGAAGCAGAGGGATTCCTTCGGCTGGAGGGCGAAGGCCCCCGGGATAAGCAGGTCTGCCTGACGGAAGCAGGCAAGACGCTGGCGTCCCGAACGGCCCTGAAAATGATCCATGCCGAAAGCGCCATCCTTGCTTCTTGGTCGAAAGAAGATGTGGCTCAATATCTGGCGCTGTCCGAGCGCTATCTGACCGCCCTGCAGGAGCAGACGCGGCAGCTGTAAAACGGAGGTTTTTCTTGATGCAAGCCATTCAGCTATCCGATCACTTTACCCGGAAACGCCTGCTGCGTTTTTCCCTGCCTTCCATCGTCATGATGGTGTTTACTTCCGTCTACGGCGTGGTGGACGGCTATTTCGTATCCAATTATACCGGCAAAACGCCCTTTGCCGCCGTGAATCTGGTCATGCCCTTCCTGATGGTCATGGGCAGCGTAGGCTTCATGTTCGGCACCGGCGGCGGAGCGCTGATCGCCAAAACCATGGGCGAAGGCAAAGAAGAAAAGGCGCAGGAACTCTTCTCTCTGACCGTCTATGCGTCCATCGTCTGCGGCCTTGTGCTGACCGGCGCAGGCCTGCTGCTTCTGCGCCCCTTTGCCCGGCTGATGGGTGCCGAGGGCGCGCTGCTGGAAAACAGCCTGCTGTACGGGGTCATCAACCTGATTGCCCTGCCCTTCTACGTGCTGCAATTTGAGTTTCAATGTCTGTTCGCCACGGCGGAAAAGCCCAAGCTGGGCCTGTATGTCACCGTAGCCGCAGGCGTGACCAATATGGTGCTGGACTGGCTGTTCGTGGCGGTGCTCCCTTGGGGGCTGGTCGGCGCGGCCGCCGCCACTGCGACCAGTCAGTTCATCGGCGGCGTTTTTCCGCTGATCTACTTCGGCCGAAAGAATTCCAGCCGTTTGCGTCTGACCCGCTGCCGCCTGCAGTTCCGTCCGCTGAGACGCATCTGCGCCAACGGTTCTTCCGAATTGATGAGCAATATCTCCATGTCGCTGGTCAGCATGCTGTATAACGTGCAGCTGATGCAGTATGCCGGGGAAGACGGCATCGCCGCCTACGGCGTGCTGATGTATGTCAGCATGATCTTTCAGGCGATCTTCATCGGCTATTCCGTGGGCACCGCGCCCATTATCAGCTACCATTACGGTGCGCAGAACCGGGCCGAGCTCAAAAGCCTGCTGCGCAAGGGCGTTTCACTCATCGCCATCGGCGCGCTGTGCATGTTTGCCGCAGGCGAGCTCTTCTCCGCGCCCCTTTCCCGCCTGTTCGTCGCCTATGACGAAGGCCTGCTTCAGATGACCACCCACGCCTTCGCCATCTTCTCGTTCTCCTTCCTGTTTTCCGGCTTTGCCATCAACGGCTCGTCCTTCTTCACCGCCCTCAACGACGGCCTAACCTCCGCCCTGATCTCCTTCCTGCGCACCCTGCTCTTTCAGGCGGCGGCTGTGCTGATCTTCCCCCTTCTGTGGGGACTGGACGGCATCTGGTTTTCCATCGTAGCGGCGGAAGTCATGGCCGTAGCGGTCACAATCTTCTTCCTGCTGAAAAAGCAGAAGCACTACGGCTATTGAGTGACCCAAAACGGCGGCTTTCCTGATTCACGAAGCCGCCGTTTTACTTTTTCTTTTCCCAACGCAAAAGACCGGCGCGTTTTCAACACGCGCCGGTCTTATATAGCAAACTGCAAGCCCCTGCCCTGCTTAATCGATGGAGCGGGCGTCGCTGAAGGGATACACCACATAGCGCACGTGGCCCACGATCATATCCCGGGCAATGGCCTCGGGCGTACCGTTGGTCAGGTTGCGGCAGTCATGGCTGTTGTCCCGGTTGTCGCCGCACACGAAGTACTCGTTCTCGCCCAGCGTAATGGGCCGCATGCTGAAGCCGTTCTGGTTCCGCGAAGGCGTCAGGTAGTCCTCCTCCACCACCTCGCCGTTGCGAAGCAGCACATTGTCCACGAACATCAGCGTATCGCCGGGAACGCCGATGACGCGCTTGACAAAATTCGTATTGCCCCGGCCCGGATAGTGGCAGATAACCACGTCGCCGTGCTGAGGATCGCCTGCCAGATACTCCGGCTTGGTCACAAACATGATCTCGCCGTTGGCCAGCGTGTCGTCCATGCTGTGACCGTCCACCCGCACCGGCTCAAACAGGAAGGTGCGGATAACCAGCGCGATCACCACCGCCGCGCCCAGCGTCAGAATCCAGCTCAGAATTTCTTTTTTCACATTCACAGGCTTTTTTCCCTTGCCTTTTTTCGTTTCTTCCTCCGTCTCAGGCTGGATCTGCTCTTCTTCCACCGCCTGAACGTTTTCCGTCGTGTTTTCCGTCTGCATTATCGGGTTCCTCCTTCGAATTGCACGGCCATCTGCCGCAGCGTTTCCGCCTCCGGTACCGGCCCCTGCTCCAGTATTTTCTTGCGGCGCTTGATGAATTCCGGCCGTTCCATCATCACAACGCGCCCGCAGCCAAGACACTTGATCTTAATATCCGCGCCGATGCGGATCACCTGCCAGCGGTCGCTGCCGCAGGGATGGGCCTTGCGCGTCTGAATGACGTCGCCCAGACGAATCTCTTCCATGCTGTACGCACCTCCGGCATGCTGATGAATGAATTATACAACCTGACCGCCAAAGTTTCAACCCACCCCTTCCGGCAAAGTCTGGGCACGGTGTGAATATTTGGTGAACTTTGCGTCAGGCGTTTTTCCTTTCCCGTGAACAAAGGATGAATTTTCGCCCTCCGTCTGTCCCGGGCTTGCCCGCAGGGGACGGAATGTGCTATACTGGCCCCAACGTATGGCAAGGAGGTCGTTGGATATGGCAGGTTTCCAGAATAAAAGGGCCAGACGGAAAACCATTCTGGTGCGGGTGCTCTGCATCACACTGGCCGCCCTGATGATTCTTTCCGTCGTTGCCGCCGCACTGTGGCGATAAATGATTCTGGAACGTTTTTTCAGTAATTTCTATTTGTTTTGAAATTTCATGCCGCCGTCCTCTTTCTGAGAACGGCGGCTCAGTCTGTCGAAAAACCCCAAGTTGGCCGGCTGTCCTCGTCCTCGGTGCTGCGCACCCTTAAGCTGGTTTGCGGGAAAAGTGCTGCGGCACAAGGGTTAGGGGCTCCGCCCCTATAACCCCGGCAGGAGGCAGTGCCTCCTGCACCTCCACTTTTTTGACACTCTGTGCCGCCGTCCTCTTGCTGAGAACGGCGGCTTTTTTCAGTCGTTATACTCCACGGTCTGCTGATAGGCCCGGTAAGTGCTGGTATGCAGGATCTCCCGCTTGAACTCCTCGCCGTTTTTGTACCAGACCTTGTAGGTTTCCACCACGTAGCCCGTGCGGGCCTTCACGGTCGTTTTGTTGGTACCGTAGGGAAGCGAAGAATTATAAACGTACTTGATCTCCGTGGGCGGGTCCATCGTGCGGATGACCTGAGATTCCAGATCGATGCTGACCCCTTCTCCCAGCGACATGCCCCATATTTCCGCGGACATTTTCCGATCTTCATAATAGGTGATCAGGAAAACCGGATAATCCGTGTTGTTTTTGAACTTGAAGTCCAGATTGGGCCAGTTGACCGTTGCGTCCTCGCCCTTATTGACGTAGGAGCTGGGCCAGGCATGGGGGCTGCGCTCCACGATTTCCAGATTGGCCCGGGCCACGGCGTTGAAAATGGTGGAGGACACCTGACAGATGCCGCCGCCCACCTCTTCGATGCTCTGCCCGGCGGCAATGGCTCCGGCGGACTTGTAGCCCTTCTCCACGGTGCGCTGGCCGGTGGCCTGATTGAAGCTGAAGGTTTCGCCGGGCATCAGCGCCGTGCCGTTGATGGCCTCACAGGCCAGACGGATGTTGGTGTTGCGGTTGGAATCCTTGGTGGTGGTGGTCGTATAGGCGGCGACCATGGTAAAGCCCGCCGCCAGCGTGTCCTTGGTGACGGACGGCTGGGTAATGACCGGGTCTACGGTAACGGTCGCGTTTTTCTCCCACTTGTCCAGCGCGGCGCAGACCCGTTCGTACAGCAGGTCCGCGTCCAGCGTCACGCCCGGCTGCTCGCTGGAAAAGGTAAAGCTGCGGGTTTTGTAATCGAAGGTCAGTATCTGCGCGTCGATGGGAGCCCTCGTCACATAGGCGGTGATCTCATCCACCAGCGTCCGCACCGCGTCGTGGTCATAGGTAGCGGTGGTGGTCAGGTTGACGCCCTGCTCCCGAAGGGCCAGCGCCGTGTTGACCCGCTGGCGGAAGGGCGTCTGCTGGGTAGCCTGAATTTCCACCGTATTGGTGCGGCCGATGGCATAGGCCTTTTCCAGCACATTGCCCAGATTCCGGGCGGACGGCACGTTGGAGGAATCGAACTTCCACGTCTTGTCCCCGATGGCTACGGTGACGGAAAACTGTCCCGCCGTCTCGCCCGTAGTCTGGGACAGCGCTTCCCGGGCTTCCTCCACGGTCATGCCGCCCACGCTGATTCCGTCTACAAACACACCGGGATAGATCGCGTTCTCGGCCATATAGCTTTTGTACTGACGGTAGGACGCGGCGGCCCGGCGGTCATAGCGCAGCAGCTCGCCGTTGATGAAGGCGTAATTGCCGAAGTCCTTCCAGAAATAGCCCGCCATCTGGGGCATCATCATCACGCCCAGCACGCACATACCCAAAAAGCACAGGGCGATCCAAAACACATAGAAAAAGCTCTTCCACGGGCGATTTTCTCTGCCGCGGCCCCGTTTCTTTCCGCCCGTTTTGTCCTGCCGTCCCGGCGCAGGCCGCCGCTTCGGCCCATCTTTCGGAACCGGCGGACGGCTCCCCGCCTTTCGCTGCACCGGCAGCGCGTTGACCGGCGTGCGCCAGTCCAGATCATCGTCGAAAAGAAACTCCTGCTCTTCCTCTTCCGAATAGGGCGAAAACAGCGGCCCGCCCATGGTCTTCTGCAGATCCGACGGGCGGACGAATTCCCCCTGTTCATTCACGATCAGCCGTTTTCTTTCCTCCGGCTTTCTTTCATAGCCTCCGCCCAACGCCGTCATCGTCTTCCTCCTGCTGTTCCATGGGCGAAGCCGCCTTCTGAAGAATGCGGAAGCTCAGCACTTCCAGACTTTCATCCAGATGAACGTTCTCCGTCACCGCGTCCTCCGGCAGGTATAGATCCACAGGCGCAAAGTTCCAAAACCCGCGCACACCGCAGGCGTACAGCCGTTCCGCCAATCCCTGGGCGGCGCGGGCAGGCACGGCCAGCAGCGCAATATCCACCGGGTGTTCTCTTACAAAACGTTCCATGCAGTCAATATCCTGCACAAACAGGCCGTCTACCTCCATGCCGATCTTTTTCTCGTCCCGGTCAAAGATGGCGACGGTCTCAAAGCCGTTGCGGGGGAAGGAATCGGAGCGGGCCATGGCTCTGCCGATGTTGCCCCCGCCCACAATAATCATCCGATGGGTCTGATCCAGTCCCAAAATCTGGCCGATATGCTCCCGCAGGCCGCTGACGGAGTAGCCGTACCCCTGCCGCCCATAGCCGCCGAAGCAGTTGATGTCCTGCCGGATCTGAGAAGCGGTCAGTCCCATTCTCTGCCCCAGTTCCTTGGAAGAGATCTGGCGGACGTTTTCCCGTTCCAGTTCCTTCAGATGCCTGTAATAGGCCGGCAGTCGCTTAATCATAGCGGCAGAAACATACATTGGTCATTCCCCCGGTTTCTATTTTTTCCCAAACCGCCGGATGCATGCGGCCGGATCTAGACGAATCGTCGTTAACAGATCCCAACATGGGATTATACCACAAAACCGGGCGCGGCTCAAGCCGTCCGCCCCGGCCTGCGGCGGTCGGAAATGTAGAGCTACAATACATATTGGACAGTAAGGGCAAAAGAAAGAGACCGGAGGACTCCATGTGGTATAGTAGAGTTGACACAAACCAACCGAAAGG
>SFGO01000168.1 GCA_004556545.1 Clostridiales bacterium | reverse complement strand
GCTTGAAGGTGTCGATCTCGGCTTCCCGTTGGACGATGAGCGCCAGCGTTGGGGACATGACGCGCCCGATGTTGAGGGTGCGGTGGTACAGCACGGAAAAAAGCCTTGTCGCATTGATCCCCACCAGCCAGTCGGCCTTGGCACGGCAGAGGGCAGCATCTCGAAGTCCGTCATAGTCCGCACCGGGGCGCAGGTTCGCAAAGCCCTCCCGAATAGCGGAATCCTCCATCGAGGAAATCCACAGTCGCTTCATGGGTTTTTGGCATCCCGCCAGCTCATAGACGCTGCGGAAAATCAGTTCGCCCTCGCGTCCGGCATCGCAGGCGTTTACCACCTCGGTCACATCCGGGGCGTTCATCAGCTGTTTCAGCACAGCAAACTGTTTCTTCTTGTCTTTACCCACCACCATCTGCCAGTGTTCCGGCAGGGTGGGCAGATCGTCATAGCGCCACTTGGCATAGTCTGGGTTATATACATCGGCATCCGCCAGCCCAGCCAGATGGCCTACACACCAGCTGACCCGCCAGCCGTTTCCCTCCAGATAGCCGTCCTTGCGGGCAGTCGCGCCGATCACGGCGGACAGACTTTGGGCAACAGACGGTTTTTCAGCAATCACAAGTTTCATCATCTTCATCCTCCCATTCTTCCCGCACAGGCGTGTGCAGTTTTTTCTCAATGCTGTTTTCCTCATCCAGCAGCAGGTCATAGCCGAACCGGTAGTCATAGCGGTACAGCTTTCCCAGCAAATCGTTGATAAGGATACGGCAGGCCAGAATGACACGGGTTTTGTCCACCTGCAACAATCGGTAGCGTTGATAATTGCTGTAATATTCCTCATGGCGGCGGGTACGGCGGACGGTTTCCTCAAACAAAATATCCACTGGGTCTTGGCAGCCGTCCTCTTTTTCTCCCTCCATGCAGTTCAGAAGTTCCATCACCATAGGGAAGCTCCGTTCATCCATTGGGGCTTCTTCTGCCAGAAAGCCTACCAGTGCGGATAAGAGCAGGCGGGCGGCTGTCTGTTCCCGGTCTGTCAAAACTGCCATTGTCTGCGCAGCATCCGGCAGGAGCGTTTCTTCCACAAAATCCGCTGCGTCGCCTGAATAAAGCTGACGAATGGAATCTATGGACAGGGGAATCGCTGCGGCATCCAGGGAGAAATCAAAAGATTCCTCCTGTGTGGGCTTTTTCCGAAATTTGCTCCACACAGTTGAGAGAATGTCGCTGCCAAAATAGACGGCGATCACCAGCAGGTCAAAAACCGCAAGCAGCTTGATAAATGTAATCAGAATACTCATTTTTTTCGTTTCCTTTCTTTGAGCCATCGTTCCATCTCACGATGGCAGACTCCCACACAGGGCTGACCATAATTCCCACAGCCATAGCAGGGGTGGCTTTTGGGTAAAGAGAGAGGACGGGAAGTGTCCTTCCCGCCCTCCGGCCTGCGTGTCATCATGCGTTCATAGGGGCTGTCGGTGAACCGGGTCATGGGGTCTCATCCTCACTTTCTTCACCGCCGCCCCTGTCAGCGTCCAGCTCGCCCGATTCCTCGTCCTCCAGTTCCATTTCTTCCTCGTCCGGCAGTTCCTCGCCGTCCTCATAGTCATAATCGTCTGGATTGCTGCTGTTTTTGTGGTTGGCTTTACCCTTAATAAATTTGAAGTAGGCAAAGGCAGCGCCGCCCATCACGGCCAGCACCAGCAGCAGGACAGCCGGATTTAACCCTGCGGGTTCTTTTTTCTCCGGCTCCGTGGGTTCCTTTGGCGGTTCCGGCTTCTTGCCGATACAGCCGGTCATGTCCGTACTGCACACCTCGCATTTGGTGTTGACTGCACCGGCTTCACATTTTTCCGTGCAGTTGCAGACAGCGGGCGGTTTCTCGGCGGATTGCCCGTCCTCCATCAGCGCCATCAGGTCAGCTTCATCCACCTGATTTAAGAAATGGACGGCGGTTTCCTTGTCCTCGTTGGCCCGGTCAATGAGGATGTAAAAGTAGTTGCCCGCCTTGGTGGTGACGGTGATGAGCTGTTTGTTGCCGCCGAAATCATCCACCAGAGCAGCGTTGCCCTCCGGGGTCAGGGCAGGACTGTCCTCGGTTTCTTCCACCACATTGGTATCGTTGGTGGCATCCTCTGCCGGGGGCTGCTCCGACCCTTGAGCAAAAGCGGTGACAGAAAAACCGCCCATCAGCACCAGTGCGGCGCAGAGGGCGGAAAGGGTCTTAAAAATTCTCTTATTCTTCATGGGCGGTGTCCTCCTGTTCGTCACGGACAGCCATACCGGGGCGCGTGCCGCCTGACAGCATGGCGCTTAACTGCTCCGGGGTCATACGCAGGGCGCGCACCATCTGGACGATCTCCAGATTTTCCGCTTCGGTTTTCTGCGCTT
>SFGO01000167.1 GCA_004556545.1 Clostridiales bacterium | reverse complement strand
CAGCTTCGGGATGCCAAAAGGGCCGTCCAGTTGGAAATGCCCCAGTTCCAGATTGTGCCCATTGCGTTTCAGGGCTTCAAGCGCCACATGTCTCACCTCACAAAGGGAAAGGGCACCCAACTGTCAACGTAGAGAGTTGGGTGCCCTGATGATCAGGTGCCGGTCGGCGTGAAGCTCGGCTCATAGACGGAGGACAGGAAGGCAGCAGCCTTTTCGGCGGTAAAGCCGTTCTGGCCCTCGTCCGCGACTGCCTGATAGCGACCGTCGTGCGTGCGCTTGATCGCCGTCCATTCGACCTCGCCCGTTTGGCGGGTGATGGTCTTGCCCTCCTTGGTGGCGTAGTTTTCGGTGACCGGCTTGGCGCGAACCTTGTACAGCCACACGTAGCGATAGGTCTTGTCGGACTTCTCGCTGCGGAAGCCGACAGCGTAGTAGGGCGGCTTGTCCTGCGCGGTGCGGACGAGCACGCCGTTGTCGTCGATCCTGTTGCCGAAGATCTTCTCCTGAATGATCAGGGGAATGTCAGCCATCTTGGTCTTGAACGACAGCTCCGGATCGGGATAGAGCACGTCGCCCTCAATGTCGTCGTAATACTGCACATCCGGATCCGCGTTGTCCGGCGTGATGCTCGCCTCGATGGCACCGGCGAGCTTCTGCAGATCGCCATAGGTCAGCGTCGCCTCGGTATCCTCCGTCAGCTCCGCGATGACCACGTCCTTGAGGCCCACGGTAGAGGCTACCTTGGGCGAAGCAGCAACAGTTCCAGCCATTTGTGTATCCTCCTCTTACAATTGGTCGATGGCGTCCCGCAGCCCGTCCCGGATGATCTCATAGGCTTCATCCTGACGGGTGTCGTAGGCGGGACGGATAAAGGGGTGTGCAGGAGCAGGTGCGGGGCCGCCATGACCGTACTCGACCGGCGTGGCGTAATAAGCGCCCTCCTCCTTGCGGTGAACGCCGATGGTGATGCTTTTTCCGCTGGCACGGCGTTTGCGCACCTTGCCGATCTGAATAGAGCGGTTCAACACACCGGTGATGATTTTGGGGTCTTTGGAGGCGTTGGCCTTCATCTGCTCATGGATGGGCACGGCGGCAGCTTCCAGAATCTTCTTGGCAACCGGAGCACCTGCACCGTCCGCGTCCATTTTGCTGGCCATCCCAGCAATGTCGGTCATGAGATCGCCAAAGCCGTTCACGTCAAGGGGCATCCGGCAGCGCCTCCTCATACAGACACCACGTCCATTGAACCGTGTACTGATGCGTTGCTGTGTCATAGGCGGGCTGGTTGTAGCCCTTATCGGATTCCTCCACCATGACAAAACCCGCAGCGTACATGGCACTGCGAATTCGATTTGCAGCTTCCGTTGGATCAATGTCGCTCCAGAGGTTCAGATAGACATAGGTACGAAAGGATTGCACATGATCGTCTTGATGTGCGTCCTCAGTCATCGTGGTCGAGTACACGACGTACTGAACAGGCGGATTCTGATTGGGCGATGTTGCCCGCCATACGCCCGCCATGACGGGAATGCCGATATGCTGCAGCGCATTCTGTACCTGCTTCATCCGCTCACACCTTCAGACAGGGACGCCTTCAGGCCCAGATAGTCGCCGCGGAATCCGTATTCGCCCAGTGTGGAGATGAACCACTTCTTGTCCCGGAAGCGCACCCACATGCCGGGCTGGATGCCCTCCCTGTATCGGATGGTGAAGTTGATGACCGCCTCGGTGTTCATCACGTCGGCGGAGCGATAGTGCTGATTGCCTGCATCGGTAACGGCAGACCAGACCTTGCAGACCACCACATCCTTCGCTTCAGGGTAGCCGTTTTCGTTGATGCTGTTTTCCGTATATCCGATTTCCACCAGATGCCGGAGATTTCCGGGATGCGGATTGCTCTCGAAGTTCTTATATCCTCGCAATCAGTCCCACCTCCTCAGAACATCTTGTCGGGGTCTCGGTACGGATAGAGCAGATTTTCAAAGGCGATGCGCATGGTCACATACACCTGCTTGTCCGGGTTGTCCCGGTTTTCATAGTAATGACTGACCATGAGCAGAACGGCAAGACGCACAGGCTCAGGAGCCGGATCGGAAAACTGCACACGACAGTAATCCTCCGCAGCCGCCTGCGCCTGTGCGATCAGCCCGCTGATGTAGCCGTCCTCCTCATCCTGCTGGATGCGCAGATGAGTTTTCACCTCATCGATGGTGACGACCACAGCCGGTCACCTCACTCGGAAGCTGGGCTGGCCATGAGACCGGCCTCGATCAGCGCAGTCAGCAGGCGGTTATGGTCTTCGCGGAGCGCCGCGACCGTGGTTGCTTCGCTTGGAGCCATATAGGACAAAGGCGGTTCGCCGCCACTGGGCAAGTCGAACAGTCCGTCTGCACCTTCTACGACGGCACCGGGCAGGAACGTCAGCTTGCCGCCGACGACCCACTCGTTCCCGCCGTGTGCGTGATAGTTTCTTGCGGTACTTCCCAT
>SFGO01000166.1 GCA_004556545.1 Clostridiales bacterium | reverse complement strand
TATGCTGACGTTTCTGGAAGTGAACGGGATACACATGGAGTGTACCAATGAGGAAGTTGTGGAGGTCGGATTATCCGTTGCCTCCGGCACAATGGACTATGACGCGCTTCTCCAATGGGTGCGCGACCACAGGATTTGACTGTTTTGAAGGAAGTCGACAGGCGGCACACCTATTCTTTGGTTACAGCGCGGTCATTTCTGCACCGTCGCGGGGCTTGACCCAAACCGTGACCCAAACGCGGAAAAAAACAGGTGGATACAGGCGGACACAGTGGATCGCCCACCGAGCCGAAAGCACGCAAAAGCGCCGGAAAACGTTGCGGCACAACGCTTTCCGGCGCTCATCGTATCTTCACACGCAGGAGGTCACTGGTTCGAGTCCAGCAGTCTCCACCAAAAAGTTCCTGATTTCGTAAGAAATCAGGAAGGTCAGGAAAGCACCGGAGAGGGGCGGATGGCATCATCCGTCCCTCTCGGACTATTTTTGTGGGCTACATGGTCTGGCTGATGACGCTGCCGATGGTGTTGGCGGCGTCACGTTTCATATCCGCCGTGGCGTGGGTGTAGGTGCTGAGCGTGAAGCCTGCATCGTAGTGTCCCAGTGCGCCGGACAGCGTCTTGACGTCCACGCCGTACTTGAGAGACAGCGTGGCGAAGGTGTGTCTGAGGTCGTGAAACCTGATGTGCTCCGCGCCGATGGCCTTCAGGATCTTCTCATGGGTGTGCCGGAAGGAATCCGGGTCGAACATGGTGCCGGTCTTGGGCGATACGAACAGGTGGGGACTGTGTGGGTGCTTGCTGTGCTCCTCCACCAGCAGCTCCATCGCCCGCTGCGGGATGGCCAGCTTGCGGATGGAGTTGGGCGTCTTGGGCTGGCTGACCACCTGTTCACCGTTGATACGGTTTACCTGCTTGCTGACAGAGATGGTCATATTCTCTACGTCCAAGTCCGTCCACAGCAGGGCGAGGAGCTCGCCCCGGCGCAGGCCGGTGGTCAGCTCCAGATAGAATGCCGCCAGCAGCCCGCGCCGTTCTGCTTCAGCCAGATACAGGCCGATCTTGTCCTCCGGCAGTATCTTCATCTCGCGCTTTTCCAGCTTTGGCAGGCGGCAGCCCTTGGCAGGGTTGGCGAGGATCAGCCGCTCCGCCACCGCCTGCTCCAGACAGTTGTTCAGCAGCGTGTGGATGCCCCGTACCACGCGGGTGCTGAGCCCCTTGTCTTTCAGTTTGATGTGGGTATACCGTTGGATGCGGCCGAATTTTTGCAGGTCGTTGTAGAATTTTTGGATCTGGATGGTGGTCAGCTTTTCCAGCGGCGTGTTGCCCAGCTCGGGAATGATGTGGTTGTCAATGTAGTTGAGGTAATAGTGCTTGGTCTTCTCCCGCAGGCGTGGCTCGGCATAGACCTCGTACCACAGCTTGATCCAAGCGTCCAGCGTGTAGGATTTTGCACGGCTCATGTCCAGCTTTTCAGCCTCCCCAATGGCCTGCTTGAGCTTTTCCTTGGCTTCGGATTGGGTTTTGGCGAGGACGCTCTTGTGGATGGGCTTGCCGGTGGCGGGATCGCAGCCTGCGGTGTAGCGGCCCTCCCAGCGGCCGTCTTTCCGCTTGCGCAGACTCCCTTCCCCGTTTGCACGTTTCTTCGGCATGGTATCAACTCCTTTTCTTGGTAGCCAATACACATACCACAAGCCGACCTTAATATCTATCGGAGATGGGCAGAGTTAAGAGAAAGTTATCAATTCCGCAGCGGGGGTATTCTTTGGTTACAGCGTGGTCATTTTTGCGCTGTGTTGGCGTCGATCCACTCCCGCAGCCTGTCCTTCGGCACTACGATACGGCTGCCGATCTTCAGTGCAGGGAAGCCCTCGCTGTGAACTAACTCATAAGCTCCGGCGCGGGAGATGCCCAGCACCGCCGCCACCTGCACGACGTTCAGCGTCAGGGGCAGTTCGTCGTAATTCTTATAGGTACATTCGTTCATTCGCTTCTCCTTACATCATGGTCATGTCGAAACCGTGATACTGCTCATATTCTTCCTCGTAGCTTTCCTGTTCCTGACGGCGGGACTGATACCACTCCACCAGCTCCTGCAGCAAGAGACTGCTGTAATACAGCTCACGGGCAAGGTCGCTGACCTCGCTGTTCTCGTCCTCACACAGGGCGCAGATGGCGGCCACTGTACCCGCCATGCCGCAGACGGCATCCTCCAGCGTAGGTGTCGGCTCACGATGGTCATAGGCAATTTCCCGGCAGGCTTGCAGATAATCCGCGCCGCCCAGTCGGAAGTACAGCTCCATATTCTCGCGCTTCAGCGTCTGGTCGAACAGCTTGCTGTCCCGGCAGCGGATGTTCTCCGGCGTGGTGTAGGTGATGTATTTCTGATGCGGCTCCCATTTCACATCGTAGCCATAGGCATTCATATACGCAACGAACTCCTGCTGCGTGCGGCTCTGCTCCATAGCCTCTTTGATATGATCCGTCAGCCGCCTCTTCCACGTCGGGATGCGGAACGGGTCGGCCTTGGACTCCGTGACGGACAAACCGTACTCCCGACAGAGTTGGCTGCAGTAGTCCTTGACCTGCTGCATCTCCCTTGCGGACTGATGGAATTTCACGCCCGTCTCGAAATTGACGGAGTTCATGATGATGTGGTTATGGATGTGGGCGGTGTTCATGTGGGTGACCACGATGCACTGGTAGCCCTCAAAATGCTCCGCCAGCTTCACGCCCAGCTCGTGCGCCGTTGCAAAGTCCAGCGGATCATCCGGTGCGAACGCCTGCACGATGTGGTAGTAGCCACGGCCCTCCGTTTTGCGGAACTGCTTTTTCACCGCCTCGAATTCCGGCACCGCCGTCCGCGCTACACAGTTGACGCCGCTGATAAGCTGCTCCACCGTCTTTTCCCGGTTGGTGACATAGTCGACGATGCCCCTCAGC